>NZ_JBNGOS010000005.1:0-230460 GCF_050589685.1 Saccharicrinis sp. 156 | reverse complement strand
TGCTCAATGCCACCGCATGGTCCTGATCCAATCCCAAATATTGTGAGCCAAACATAAATGTAACCTCCCTCAATCCCAATCCACCTAACGAAATTGGAATGGCAGACATAATACTGGACAACAAAAACAAAAACAAGTAGTCATCCTGTCTCCCCGTCAATTCGGTACCCATCGACTTTAAAATAATAATGGCCGAAATCATTTGTAATCCCTGAATAACAATCGACAGCAAAAAAACTTTCCAGGTAGCCCCGGTTAAATGGCGACTAAAAAGCCGCAAATAAATAAAATACCCCAGCGCAATAAAAGGAATAAAAACGATAAAATAATTGAGGAACGGATTAATCCATCTTAACAAATCATGGATCATCTGTATTCCGCCCTCGGGCACGGCAGCTTTACCTAAATCATAATCTATAAAATAAACCAAAGCGCACAGGAATACTAAAATCACCGATAAACCACTAAGCCTATCGGCCAAAACAGTTCCTATCAATCGCTTTACCGAAGTTTTATAATATCTGTTAATTAAGAAAACTTTATATCCATCTCCGCCAACGCCTCCAGGTAGAAACAAATTATAAAACATACCCAGCCAGTATAGTTTTAAATTTACCAATGAACCTATTTTAACCGGTACGTATTTGTAAAATATATTGAGCCTAAATGCCGAAACTATTTGAGATAGCCCATACACCAATATGGATAATATTAAAAACCAGACATTAATTCCTTTGATGGCCCCAAACGTCTGTTCAATATCAACTTTTGAAAAAACATAATACAATGCAGTAATTGATAACACTATTTTGGCAATCAGTTTTATTGCCTTGGAATGCTTTTTTAAGAACGACAAAATCCGAAAATTTTAGATATAATTTGAAGTTACAAAGTAATGCATATTTGCAACAATAACAGTTTATTAACCTAGCTTTAACTTTCTTTGTTTAAAATACGAAGGCAGATTACTATTTAATTTAGGTTTATAGGCCCAGTTTAATCGGTAACCTAAAAAATAATGAAGTAAATAGGTATAAGCTGTTCCGATAAGTGCCCCCACAAATATATCCATAAAAAAGTGTTGACACAGGTACACCCTGGAAACCCCTACCAATAAAGCTATAAAAAAAGTTACAACCCCCCAGTATCCTTTTTTTAAAACAATGCTGAAAGCAAATGCCCCAGCAAAAGCCGTCATGGTATGCCCGGAAGGGAACGAACCGGAGTGATGATATTTAAATCCTTCGATTACATGATAAAATGCTTCCGTCCCCAGATAAGAAGCCGGACGAGGCATTCCGTTAAATATTACCTGCTTTAATAAAAACGTAAAAATTCCGGCACAGACGAGTGCCGAGGCAAACAAAATGGAATAATAATATCGGATAAACAGAAATACAACCGAGAGAATGCCTAGTAATCCTCCAAGTCCCAAATGCGTATAAAGTTGAAAGAAACCATCCCAAGGTTCCGAAGCTAAACTATTTAAATGCAACAGTAGTTCCCCTTTGGAAAATAGGAATAAGCATGCACCTCCAACCAGCGCAAAAACGAGACAACAAACAATAAAAACTTTAGAGGATATAGGAATATGATTTTTCATTTTTACCTGATAATTTATCTTACATGCACATTATCTCAAACATAGAAAGATAATTCACCAAGATAACATGATAACTAATTAATTATGTAATAAACCTAAACAAATTGTTATTTTAAAAGCATTTCGGCGAGTTCTTCTTCATAGAAAAAGTCACCTCCTCCAAAGGCAGGATACAAATCATCTATCCATTGTGCTTGGCAATCGTACTTGGCAAAAAATGGGCGGGCTGCCCAATCGCTGTTACGTCCTTGAATAAACTCAAGCGCGATAATTTTCTCACCCTTAATTTCAGTTACGCCAATCACTCTTATTTTTCCGGGCGTACAGGACATACTTGGCCCTCTGACTGTACGGGCTATCCCGCTCACTTGGGTATAGGCTTTCTGAAAAATCTTCCACGCTCTCACAACAGGAATTCCAAAATAATCCTGTGCACCTGTGTCACGCGCAATAAACATGTAATACGGCACCATTCCTAATTCAACTTGTTTGCGCCACATATCAGCCCAAATGGTGCTGCTTGCATTAATATGATTGAGAACCGGCGATTGTGTTCTGATGATTGCCCCTGTGCTTCTAATTCTTCGAATAGCTTGTTTAACCGCATCCGTACTAAGCTCCTGTGGGTGGTTGAAGTGCGCCATGAACGAAAGCGACTTGCCTGCCTTTGTGATACGTTTAAAAATAGACAGCATTTCATCCGCATCAGCGTCCGTTAAAAAACGATAGGGCCAAAAACTCAGCGATTTGGAACCAATTCTGATGGTTTTTAGATGCTCTATGTTTGCCTCTATTATTTTGGATATATAGGTGTCAAATGTTTTGGCTTTCATTACCATTGGGTCACCTCCGGTAATCAGCAGATCTGTAATTTCCGTATGTTCTTTGAGGTATCCAACTATAGAATCGGCTTCTTTCATCGAAAACTTAAGCTCACTATCCATGTTGGTAAACTGCGGCCACCTAAAGCAGAAAGTACAATAGGCATGGCAAGTTTGCCCTTGTGATGGAAAAAACAACATCGTCTCTCTGTACTTATGTTGTACTCCATTTAATTTTTCCCCTTTTAATTCAGGTACATTGTATTCCAACTGACCTGCCGGATGAGGATTAAGTTTTTCCCGTATAATATTAGCTTCCCTTCTAATAACATCTTTGTCGGCACCAGAAAGAATTAGTTCGGCCATACGATTAAAATCTTCGCGGAACAGCATATCTTTCTGTGGAAAATTCAAGATAAACATGGGGTCTTCACGAAAATTATCCCAGTCTATTAACTCATCAACTACATAGTTGTTCGTTTTAAACGGAAGAACATTTCCAACGACCTCAATATTCAACAAATCTTCTTCCGACAATCTTTCAATTTGCGGAATCTTCCTAAAATTATGCAATGCGTAAGTTTGATACCTCATTGTTACACAGTCTTTATAAGTTTTTAATCTCTCAACACAACATCAAAACGCCCAAAAAAAAGCGATAGTATATCTGTCACTTTCAATTGGAAAGAGTAAGCATACTCATATAGTAAAAAGAGGGTGCTCCCAACACCCAAAAAGACAGATTCTACTAAAAATACGAAAAAAATACCATATTGGCAATTGCTTAACTTTTAATTAATCCAAACGTAAACCACAGTACGAAAGGATGTTATGGGCATATAGTATAAATCGGACACAAAATTAGTGAAAATATGTAAGAAATTCTACCTGACACCGTTTAAAAAACATGACATTAGACATCTTTATGTTCATATCAAAAGCTTTATTTTTGGCATAACCCTAACTTTAAGGCAGCAATCTGCTACCTGATGAGTTCGGTTCTATTGGTATCCAATTTCAGAAAGATGAACAACAACGTAGTGAAGCCCCATAATGACGATCCCCCATAGCTAAAGAAAGGGAGTGGTATCCCGATAACCGGAGCCAGACCAATGGTCATTCCAATGTTTACCGTAAAATGATAAAAGAATATTGACGCAACGCAGTATCCGTAGATCCTACTAAATGCGGAATGTTGTTTTTCGGCAAGAAATATTAATCTCAATATCAAAAACAAAAACAGAAAAACTACCGAAAAAGTACCTAAATATCCCCATTCCTCGCCGACGGTACAAAAAATAAAGTCGGTGCTCTGTTCCGGCACAAAGTCAAACTTGGTTTGGGTACCCTGAAGGTATCCCTTGCCTGTAAGGCCTCCCGAACCGATAGCAATTTTTGATTGATTCACGTTATAACCAGCCCCCAAGGGGTCATCTTTAAATCCAAGCAAAACATAAACACGGTTTCTCTGATATTCCGATAGTACATCATTTACAAAGTAATCTGCCGAAAAAGTAGCCGCTACGGCACCCCACATAAAAATTATAGCAGGTATTACTGGTTTTAGTTTCTTGGCAAAACCTCGTACCAAAAGATACACCGTTAAAACAACGATTGCAAACAATGCAAATAAGTCCCATCGCAACGTTAGCCCCAGCACATAAAACACAGCTAACATCAGTAAAAATCCTCCTGCGAGAAATATCATGCTCCGTAAAGCAATTTTTTTGTCGATTTGCAAAAACAGAAATAAGTATATCCCCAGCACAATCAATGATAATATGATGATATTGGGATAAACCAAGGTCAGGACTGAAGTTATGGCTGCTATAATTCCAAATATCAATATGTTACCCGTCAACCCTTCGCGATAGAACGGTAAAATAAAAATAAAGAAAACCAAAGCCGAACCCGTATCGTTCTGCAGCAAAATACACATTACCGGTAATGCCCACAAGCCAACAATCTTGATCAGTTCTTTAAACTTGCCAAACGAAAACTCATGCCGACTCATAATCCTAGACAGGGTTAGTGCCGTAGCAATCTTAGCCAGCTCCGCGGGCTGAAACCTAACCGGACCTATCTCAAACCATGATTTGGCTCCATTAATCTCTTTCCCGATGAATATAACCGTAAATAGCAACACCACAGATAAACCATAAAGAAAATAAGAGAACGCCACATAAAAAGTACTATTCGTCATAAATATGGCCCAAATAATAATCATGGAAAGGGCTATCCAGATAACCTGTTTGGCATATTCCATGTCGGTATCGAAAAATACGGGGTTCTCGGGATTATAATTGGCGGCATAAATATTAAACCAACCAAATAGTACAAGGGTTACATAGATAATGATGGTCACCCAATCCGCCTTTTTATCATAACTATTTTTCAACATGAATCAAATCTCCTTCTAACATTCGTTGTTCGATCCATTTCCGGGACGGATGGATTTCCTTATTCAAATATTTTTCTACCATCAAACTGGCTATAGGCGCTGCCCACCGCGCTCCAAAACCACCATTTTCAACATAAACCGCTATAGCAATCTGCGGATCATCCTTTGGGGCAAATGCTATAAAAACGGAATGATCTTCGCCATGGGGGTTTTGGGCCGTTCCGGTTTTTCCACATATGCTTATTCCCGGTATCCGGGCAATCGTCGCCGTACTTCCCGCACCGCCCCATATCGCCAATTCCATTCCATCAACAACAGGACTAAAGTGAGCGGTGTCTATCCCTGTCTCTCGCACCTGTTTAAACCTGGACGGTATGGTGTCTTTTTCAATTTCCTTAATGATATGTGGCGTATAAAAAGTTCCACGGTTGGCTAACGTTGAAGCCATATTGGCCATTTGCAGCGGAGTTGTCAACAGCTCCCCCTGACCAATAGCCAATGAAACTACGGTTAACGACGACCAACTTTTTTTGTAATATTTATCGTAATATTTGCTGTTGGGCACAAAACCGCGTATTTCGTTTGCAAAGTCTGCCCCTAATGTATAACCAAAGCCAAACTTAACCAGATAGTTTTTCCAAACCTCGAAACCTTCCTGAACAGATGCATTTTTGGGATTGTCCAGGATATTACGAAACACATGGCAATAATAAGCATTGCATGATTGAGCTATTGAGTTTTTTAAATCCAGCGGACTTCTATGATCATGACAGCCCAAATGAAATCGCCCTACATTATATCCCATGTAACACTCATATGCAGAATGGGGCGTTATCACACCTTCTTGCAATCCAATGAGCGCATTTATCGTTTTAAAAGTAGAACCTGGAGGGTACCAGCCCATAATCGATCTATTAAAAAGCGGCTTGAGCGTATCGGTGCTCAACATAGAAAAATGACTTGCCCGTTTTTTACCAACCAACAAGGCAGGATCGTAATTAGGTGCAGAAACCATAGAAAGCAACTCCCCCGTTTGGGGTTCAATGGCAACTATGGCACCGATTTTATTTTTCATCATTTCTTCGCCATATTTCTGCAAGTCGATATCAATAGTCAGTTTAATGTCTTTTCCTGCTTCAGCCGGGATATCATACTCACCATCTCTGAACACCCCTTTTTCGCGACCGTGAACATCTACTAAAACATATTTATATCCTTTTTTACCTCTAAGAAATTTTTCATATGTCGACTCTATACCATTAATGCCATGATAATCGCCGCGTATATAATAACCATCCTTTTCGATATCCTGTGGCCCCACTTCACCCACGTAACCCAGAATATGTGCTGCATGTGGGTATTCATATTTACGCAACGTTCTGCGCTGCACGAAGAAACCATCAAACTTATAAAGCTTTTCCTGAAGATATCCGTATTGCTTAGCCGATAACTGCTTATAAAATATGGATGGTTTTATCCTTGATATTTTCTTGTTTTTCAGCTTCCCCTTCATGTCGGCAAACAGCCTTCGTAGATCCTCTATATCTATTTCCAACGCCTTGCAAAAATCAACCGAATCGATTGGTTTAAGCTCTCTTGGCACCACCATTAAATCATAATCTGCCTGGTTGGAAACAATAAGCTTTCCGTTTCTGTCATAAACCAATCCCCGGGCAGGAAAATTAATAATTTCGCGACGGGTATTGCTTTCAGCCGAAAACTTGTAAGATGGGTCGTAAACCTGAAGAATAAAAAGCTTAATGACAAAGGTGATTCCAATGAACAAAAAGATAAGGGCGACAACTATGGTTCTTCTACTAATGTTTTCCACTGTTTACCTCCTTTAAATTCTTTGTTTCTTTTGGTACGTGAACAACAAAGTAACCCCTATGGCTACAAGGGTAAACAAGATGCTTCCAACTGTTTTAATCATTATCCCCACAAAATTCTCAATAGAAAATGATTCAATCACAAAATAAAATAGGTGGTGGATAAATACTAAAATCGCGGCATACTTAAAAAACCAACCAAAACCATAATATGATGGTAGCGGAAGTGTTCCCGGTTCATAATTATCTCGTGGTGCAAAGCGTTCCAAAACAAACGGCCTCACGAAGGCCAAAATTAATGAAGCGGCCATGTGCATTCCCATGGTGTTTGAAAACATATCGACAGTCAATCCCAGTACTGCGGCCAACGTCAACAATAACCAACCCGGTGTTTCGAAGGGGAGTGTTAAAATACAAATCACATATAAATAAGGGTTCAAGTAACCTGAAAACTCCATTTTGTTCAGGATTAAGACCTGAAGCAGTACAAAGAAGAAAAAATTAAATAAATATCTTGGTATTAGGCTTATCATTGCTCGGTCTCCTCCTCCAATTGTTGTTGCTGTTCCTGAAAAATATTCTCCACCACTTCTACATAGCTCAGTTTTGAGAAGTCGGTACTCAGCTTTACTTTTATTTTAAAAAAACTTTCGCCCTCCGGATGCAGTACCTCATCCACCGTTCCTATTAATATCCCCTCGGGAAAAGTAGATGAATACCCACTGGTCACAACCTGATCCCCTAAACTAACATTGGCATGTTCCGGAATTTCATCCAATATGGCATACAAAATAGATTTCGTATCCCAACTTACCGAGCCAAAAAAATCGGAACCTTTAAGTTTGGCGGATATTTTAAGTCTGGGGTTCAGAATTGAAAGTGCGGTACTGTAATTATCGCTGCATTTAATAACTATCCCCACTATTCCTCTACTACACAAAACACCCATATCAGGCTTAATACCATCTTTTTTACCTTTATTTAGTGTAATATAATTGAAATGCTTACGAACTGTATTATTCACTATTTTGCTCGCCCTGTATTTATATTGGTGCACCGACGAACTATCCTCAAGCATCGAAAAGTAATCTTTTGACTGTTTAAACGAGCTTGGCATCTGACTCCGCAAAAAAGCGTTTTCATTTGATAGTTCCCTGTTAATCTCTTTAAGCGCAAAATACTGCTCCACGCTATTCATCTTTTCGAAAAGGCTCCCGGCAATCCTTGACGATGAGCTTAGATATAAGGCACGTTGATTCTGATTGTACGAAACAATAAGAATAAAAGCTATTAACTCAAATAGTATAAAAAGAAATGTAAAATGATGTTTTAATATAAACCTTAAAAAATTTCTCATTCAATTGTTGTGTTTTCCGATTTTTAAGGCAATTTCTTGCTTTTGTTTATGTACTACGGCTTTAGGCCGGATAAAGTTAGTTTTTTCAGTGAAAAGATTGATTGATTACGATATTAAAATACAATTAATCGCTGTTAAAAAAGAAAACCCGGTTAGGAGATTTCACTCAGAACCGGGTTTTTTGCTTCTATCGAATAACTTATCTCATCAGGAATGAGAATTTATGCCTGTTTTTCAATGCAATCCCAGTGCCTCTTGCCACTGCATGCAGCGGATTCTCGGCGATATGGAAAGGAATATTAATTTTATCGGTCAATCTTTTGTCCAAACCTCTCAACAAAGCACCGCCTCCTGCTAAATAAATACCGTTGTTCACAATATCTGAATAAAGTTCGGGAGGGGTTTGTTCCAACGCACTTAAAATAGCTGTTTCTATCTTCGATATGGATTTTTCCAAACAGTGCGAAATTTCCTGGTATGATACAGGCACCTCAATTGGTAACGCTGTCATCTGATTGGGACCTTGAACAATATAGTCAGTTGGAGGCTCTTCCAACTCTGGTAGTGCCGAACCCACATGAATCTTTATTTCCTCCGCCGTTCTTTCACCCACTTTAATATTGTGCTGACGGCGCATATATTCCATGATATCGGCTGTAAGATCATCACCCGCTATACGTATCGACTTATTGGTTACAATTCCACCCAACGAAATAACTGCAATTTCCGTGGTGCCACCACCTATATCCACCACCATATTACCTTGTGGCGCCTCAACATCCAGTCCGATACCCAAAGCCGCTGCCATTGGTTCATAAATCATATAAACCTCGCGTCCACCAGCATGTTCGCCTGAATCTCGAACTGCCCTGATCTCTACTTCTGTACTTCCCGAAGGTATGCATATAACCATGGTTAACGATGGCGTAAATAATCTTGAGGACGTATTAATTAACTTAATCATACCTCTAATCATCTGCTCGGCAGCATTAAAGTCGGCGATAACACCGTCTCTTAACGGTCTGATAGTATAGATATTGTCGTGTGTTTTACCATGCATCTGGCGTGCCTTCTCACCGATAGCTATTAACTTGTCGGTTCTGCGATCAAGTGCCACAATTGAAGGTTCGTCCACTACAATTTTATCATTATGAATGATAATTGTGTTGGCCGTACCAAGATCCATGGCAAGATCCTGAGATAAGAATGAAAAGAATCCCATTGGGTTTGGATGTTTTTAATGTTTAAAATGACGTTTACCTGTAAATAGCATGGCTATTCCAAATTCATTACATGCTTCAATAACTTCCTCATCGCGAATACTTCCCCCTGGCTCGACAATATATTTAACATTGTATTTGTTCGCCGCTTCAATGCTGTCACGGAAAGGGAAGAACGCATCTGAGATAACCACTGAATTCTCTATTTTAACACCTTCTTTCAAATTGAAACGAGGCATTGTTAAATGACGTAAGCTGTCCAGACGGTTAGGCTGTCCCATACCTGCACCTGTTAACCAAAAAGAGCCATCTTCGTTCTCGGTAACAATAGCAATAGCATTACTTTTTAAATGCTTACACGCTGTAATACCAAACTTAGCCAATTCCATTTTATGGGAATCAAACTCGCGTTTAGTTACGTTTTTAAAATCTTTATCTACACCTTCGTCTTCATCCTGAACAAGAATACCTCCACTAACTGAACGGATTAGTTTTTCTCCGGTAATCTCATTTTTTATAGGGGTTTCCAATAAGCGCAGATTCTTTTTCTTAGCAAAAATACCTAATGCTTCCTCGGTAAACTCCGGTGCAATAATAATCTCTACAAATCTTTTTGAGAACCATTCGGCAATAGGGCCGGTTACGGTTCCGGTAAAGCAAATAATGCCACCAAAAGCACTAATAGGATCGCCTGCCCAAGCTAATTCGAGCGATTTTGCGATATCGTTCGTCACTGCCAAACCACAAGGATTTAGGTGCTTAACCACCGCTACCGCTTGCTTATTGTCCATATTGGTTACCGAATGGTATGCATCACTGGCAGCTTTCCAAGCAGCATCAGCATCCAACATATTGTTGTATGACAGCGCTTTTCCTTGTAGCACCTTCGCATTGGCCAGCGAAGCACCCTCTTTAATATTGTTGTATTTGTAAACGGTAGCTTGCTGGTGAGGATTTTCTCCGTAACGTAAAACTTCTCCGTCATTCAAGCTGATACGCTCCATATTGTCCGCATCAGGATTGAAATAATTAAAGATGGCAGAATCGTAATGTGACGAAACAGCAAAGGCAGCTCCGGCAAAGGCTTTTCTTTCATCAATGGTGGTTACGCCGTCATATTCGGTTAGCACTTTGGCCAAGTCGGCATATTGTTCTTTTGAAGGAACGATAACTACATCCTTAAAGTTTTTGGCAGCAGCACGAATTAAGGAAATACCACCTATGTCAATTTTTTCGATGATGTCTTGCTCAGGTGCTCCAGAGGCAACAGTAGCTTCAAACGGATAAAGATCAACGATAACCAGGTCAAGCTCAGGAATGTCAAACTCCATTAATTGTTCCTTATCGGAATCATTTTCCCTGCGCGACAGAATACCTCCAAACACCTTTGGATGAAGTGTTTTAACCCTGCCTCCTAAAATAGAAGGGTATCCGGTTATATCTTCAACCGCAGTTACTTCAACGCCTAAATCTTCGATAAATGTTTTTGTACCCCCGGTACTGTATAATTGAACATCAAGCTTATCCAGTGTTTTAACAATCTCGTCTAATCCATCTTTATGGAAAACCGAAATAAGCGCCGATTTAATTTTTTTTGAGCTACTCATCTTTTAATAATAATTATGCGATATTGAAAAATTCAAGTTGAAGTAAAGCATTCTTTTGAGTAAGAAAATATAGATACGTCATGTTTATATGTTTTGTTACACAAATAAATAGGCAAAAATGCTTCACTTCGGGCAAAATTAAGAAAATAAGCACATTTATCAAGGTTGTAATTAATTTTCTTGATAGATTTATAGTGGATAAGAAAAGCTGATATGATAATCGTATTTAAATTTTTAAGGGAGAGTCTTCTTTTTGCGCTTAATGCACTCAGATCAAACAAACTCCGAACCATACTAACTTTGAGTGGAGTCACCATTGGCATATTCTCCATCATTTCCGTTTTTACTTTAATCGATTATCTCGAAAGTCGCATCCGTGATAGCATTCAATCCTTGGGTGACAATGTTGTTTATGTGCAAAAATGGCCGTGGACTCCACCTGAGGGAGAAACCGAATATCCATGGTGGCGCTACTTAAACCGCCCCTTGCCCACTTTGAACGAGCAAAAAGTGATTGTACGAAATTCTCAATTGGCAGAGGCTTCTACTTTTGCGATTTCGGCACAGAAAAAAATAATTTTTGAGGATAACTTTTTCGACAACGTGCAGATTCTTGGTGTATCCCACGATTTTGACCAGAACTGGAATTTTGAGATCAGCAAGGGACGCTATTTTTCTCCATTTGAATCGAATAACGGAAGCAACATTGCTATTATTGGCGCCGAAATTGCCGACGAACTTTTTAGAGATGTCGATCCGATTGGCAAGCGTATTAAAATGGCAGGGCGAAAACTAACCGTGGTGGGCGTAATACTCCGCCAGGGCAAGGATATCTTCGGCAACAGTTTAGATACCAACATCATCATACCTGTCAATTACGCCAAGAGTATTTTTAATATTCGCAGCGAAAGCGTTCAACCTTTTATCATTGTTAAAGCAAAAGAAGGGGTTACAGCCGAGGATTTAATGAACGAATTAGAAGGGATTTTGCGGGCCGAAAGAAAAATAAAACCCAAGCAGGGAAATACTTTTGCGCTCAACAGAATAAGTATTGTCCAAAAGCAATTCGACGGACTGTTTGGCATATTGAATATTGCGGGTGGGTTTATCGGCTTTTTTGCGGTTTTGGTTGGCGGTTTTGGAATAGCCAATATCATGTTTGTTTCCGTAAAGGAGCGCACCCGGATTATTGGTATCCAAAAAGCTTTGGGCGCCAAACGAAGATTTATTTTATGGCAGTTTCTTTTCGAAAGTATCTTTCTTAGTCTTCTGGGAGGCACAATTGGTTTGCTGCTTATTTTTATTGTTATTCAAGTAGCCAATTCCACTATGAATTTGGGCATCCAGCTTACTTTCTGGAATATTTTTAGGGGGTTGTTTATCTCTATTTTCCTGGGCGTGGTTTCCGGTTATATTCCGTCCAACGGAGCCAGCAAGTTAGATCCTGTTGTGGCTATTAATAATTAAAACACAAAGCGAGAGCCAGACAGGGAGACCGCAGTATGACAAAAGGTAATAAGCTGCTTTTTATATATCAATCACCTCCTTTTGCCCCAGGCTGGGTTTAAACCCAGCCTGGGGCAGGTAGGTTCTTATCATCCCTATAAATCAGATCGACAAAATCGCTGTCAACTCCACTAATGCAGGATTTAATTTCTTTTTATTTTTTAAGGCCTGATTGAACGGAATATGGGTGATTTCTTTGTTCACCAACCCAATCATGATACTTTTTTGATCATCCATAAGCGCTTCAATGGCCGAAACCCCCATACGGCTCGCCGTTACCCTATCAAACGCTGTTGGAGAACCTCCACGTTGGATATGCCCAAGAATAGTTACACGAGTATCGTAATCCGGATATTCTTTCTGAACCCTCTCGGCCACCTGAATGGCTCCACCGCTGATTTTCTCGCCTTCGGCTACCAGAACAATACTACTGCTTTTATCCTTGTTAAACCCTTTTTCCAGAAAAGTATATAACTGTTTAAAATCCGTATCTATTTCCGGTACCAGAATAGCTTCCGCTCCCGAAGCGATTCCACTTCGCAAAGCTAAGAAACCCGCATCGCGTCCCATTACCTCAATAAAGAAAAGGCGACTGTGGGCACTGGCTGTGTCCCGTATTTTATCTACCGCTTCAGTAACGGTATTTAGCGCCGTATCGTAACCAATAGTATAATCCGTTCCGTAAAGATCGTTATCAATGGTTCCCGGAACGCCAACAATAGGAATATTGTATTCCTGTCCGAAAATACGGGCACCGGTAAAAGTGCCGTCACCTCCAATTACAACCAAACAATCAACACCTCTCTTTTTTAAGTTTTCGTAGGCTTTTTTTCTACCCTCAGGCGTTCTAAACCCTTCGCTCCGTGCCGATTTTAAAATGGTGCCACCCTGATGAATAATATTACTTACTGATTTGGACGTCATGGGCTCCATTCTGCCCTGAATCATGCCATGATACCCTTGCTTGATACCAACCACCTTAAGCTTGTGATAGATAGCCGCCCTAACCACTGCCCTTACGGCAGCGTTCATTCCCGGAGCATCCCCTCCCGAGGTCAGCACTCCAACTTTAGTCACTTGTCCCATAAATATTTATTTGTCTTTTGTTATCGTTTTAATATGTCGGGCCACTTTTTCCAACAGCCAGGGAGGCGTGGAAGTAGCTCCGCTGATGCCAACAGACTGAACAGGTTCAGCGAACCACTTTTTCTTCAATTCATCGACATCACTTACAAAATATGAATGTTTGTTGGTTTCCAGACACTTGGCGTAAAGCATCTTGGCATTACTGCTTTTTTTTCCTCCAACAAACACCATAACATCATGCTTTCGGGCAAAAAGCATCAACTTGGGTAATCTACCGGATACCTGTCGGCAAATGGTATCAAAGGATTTAAACTCAACCTGCGTATTGATGTTTTCTTTCAGATAGGTGGCGATACTTTTAAATTCATCAATACTTTTGGTGGTTTGTGCATATAAATGGGTAGCCTTGTTCAAATCAATCTTGGATATTTCATCCATCGATTCAATAACGATAGCTTCATTTTCTGTTTGCCCCAACAATCCCACTACTTCGGCATGACCTTTCTTCCCATAAATAATAACCTGTCCGTTAATCTTTCTCAGCATATGCCAGGAGGTTTTAATTCGCTTTTGAAGTTTTAAAACCACAGGACAAGTTGCATCGATTACCTGTTGACCGTTTATTTTAGCCTTCTGATAGGTGGTGGGTGGTTCACCATGGGCACGTATAAGAAATTTCTGTTTTTCAAGATTTTCTAACTCCCTGTTAGAAACCGACTTCAATCCTCTCTTCTCCAACCTTTCCATTTCCATATTGTTATGAACAATGTCGCCCAAACAATAGAGGATATCATTGTTTTCAAGCTCTGCTTCCGCGGCTTCAACAGCTTTCACAACCCCAAAGCAGAAACCTGAGGCCGGATCAATTTCGATGTGTAAAGATGACATTTTTATGGAAATTTATCTCACTCTTTAACAAGCAGCTACGCGATTTAAAAAAATTTAACATCTGCAAGATACCTTTTACTATAAACACACTTACTTAATCAACATTCTATTTTTTAGTTCACTAACGATAAATTCGAGTTGCTCTTCTTTGGTCATTTTTCCATTGTCCAACACTAGGGCATCATGGGCCTTTTTAAGTGGGCTTTCATCTCGTGTTTCATCGATATGGTCCCGTTTTTTCACGTTTTCCAGCACCTCCTCAAAAGTGATGGCTTCGTTTTTCTCCTGGTATTCCTTGAATCGGCGCCCGGCTCTAATCTCAGGCGAAGCTGTCATAAACAGCTTCAGGTCGGCATTGGGAAAAACTACGGTACCAATATCCCTACCATCCATTACTATACTGTCTGTTTCTCCCATCTTTTGTTGCAGTTGAACCATTTTCCTGCGAACAAAACCTAGCGCACTTATCATGCTAACATGATTACTCACTTCCAGACCTCTTATTTCTTTTTCAACTAACTTCCCGTTTAGGTATGTTTCGTTGGTTTTGGTTTGGGCATCGAATTTAAAAGAAATGGAGATTTTATCTAAAGCTTGCTTCAGAAAATCCTGATGAATGACACCGTCTTTTATAATATTGTTTTCCAGTGCATAGAGCGTCACACATCGGTACATGGCGCCAGAATCGATAAAAATAATATTTAACAGTTTCGCTAAATCTTTGGCTACAGTACTCTTTCCACACGAGGAATAACCATCAATGGCAATCACCAATTTTGAGATCGTATCAGTCATCATAATTTATTTGAGCCGGTAAAAATACTACTTTTGTTTACTGATTGCACAAATTTGGCAAATTAAAGATGTTTAAAAAACAAAATAGGCTACATCCTAAACCAATCCATAGGAAAGCTTAAAAAATCCACGCTCACAATAGCTATGTGGTTAAATTATAGTTCGTAATCCATTCTAGAAGGCTTGACAGCCTATTTAAAATTAGATAAGTTGGTGGATATTGAAAAATGATTGGATGCACCTCCCAAATGGTAACGTGCCGAACCATAGGAGAATAAAAATTTGTAAACCCGGAATCCGAATCCCCAGGACAATCCGGCGGTTGACATACGTTCCTCATAACCTAACTCTTGCCTTCGGCGATAATTATAGCCAAAGTCTACATGAAAGGTTTTAGACGGCATAAACTCTACTCCAAAAACCATGTACCGAAGCGCTTTGTCACCAAAACCCGAATCATCTGATTCGTTGGAGATTCCCGAATTACTGGCATTTTCAGCATCATAGGGTGTGTAGGTTAAATCCCAGTCCAACAGATTTTGTATGGTCAAGGAGAAACGAAACGGTGCATGTGCCAATTTCTTGGTAAATCCAATTTGTAAATCGGACGGCATGTCTTCTTGAATATTATCGTAAGATGAGATTTGGGACCCAACATTTTTCAGTACAATACCCATCGAAAAGTTCTTTTCGGCTTTTCGATAATGTACCCCAAAGTCGGCTGCAATACCGAACGAGCTGTAAACATCCAGCTTTGAATAGATAGGCTTTGCCGTTAAACCCATGGATAGAGTGGGTGATAATTGACGGGCATAGGTGAAGTTAAAAGAATACTCCGCAGCAGTAGCAATCCCCATGTCCTCACCAATTTCATTGGTTCTCTGAAAATCGCCGTAATTGATGTTGTGAATACCGAAACTAAATGTACCTACATTTTCAAAATGCTTTGCAAAGCCCACATAACCATAATTTATATTGGTCATGTAAGGAACATAGTTCAACACCATGGCCTCGTCCATTTCCTTTTGCAACAAGGCAGGATTATGGTAGGCCATATTTATGTCGTTATCTGTGATGGAAACATTGGAGCCTCCTAAAGCAGCCACCCTGGCCGAATTGGTCAGATTCAAGAAATCATAAGTGCTTTCTCCGCCACGCTGTGCCCCGATTGTTTGTGTTATTGCTACCAACAATATTACATATAAATACTTTTGCATATTATTCACTTATTCCTTGACTAACTCTTAAAACGACAAATATAAAGTTTTAGTGTTTATTCTAATACTCCTTCTTCAACGTTTCCAACACCTCGTAAACAGCCGGACACACAAAAGAGTTTCGAAAGGTGAGGTTTAATATCTGATAAAAACGTTTTCGGTCGGTGTGGGGGTATTCTCTGCAGGCCCGCGGACGAACTTCATAGATCATGCAATAATTATCGGGCATTAAAAATGGGCACGGCGTTTCTTTAAAAACATAGTCCTGGTCTTCATCTATCTCAAAGTATTGATCGATCAAATCTGGCCTTTTCATTATAAGATGCCTGGCTATACGGTCAATGTCACGGTCGATTATTATGGGACTGATGCTTTTGCAACAATTGGCACACCCCAAGCAATCAATATTCTCAAAAGCTTTAACATGGGCATTGTAAACAGAATCGTCTAAGGTTTTAGGCTTCTTTTTACGTAAACGAGCAACAAAGGCTTTATTTTCTTTGGCTTTATTGTTGGCCAGTTCTTTATATCTGTCTAAATCAAGCTTCATTCTTCCTCCTTTTCATCTGCGACACAAAAAGTCCGGTTACCACAATCGCTATACCCATCCCCTTCTGCGTATCGACAACATCACCTCTTAACCACCAGGCAAAGATGGCTGTAAACACCGGGATAAGATTAATAAACATATTCGACTTGGCTACACCGAGGTTCTTTATGGCCTTTGTAAAAAATATAAAAGCCAGTGAGGATGCAAAAATGGCTAGTTGAATAATGGCCAACCAGGAATCCGTAGTATGCTTGGCACTCATCAAACCTTTATGTTCCCAAAAAAAATAAAAAGGTAGAAACATAAATATTCCAATAAAATTTTGATAAGCGATAATGTTGACCGGAGAATATTTTTGAGCCAGCTTTTTCAATGTCAAGGAATAGCCGATTGTTGATAAAACCGCTACAAACATCAACATGATTCCCAGTAACGAGGCATTGAGTTCAAACCCGTTCTCAAATATCATGGTCCCTACGCCAAAAAAAGAAACAGCCATTCCCAACACTACCAAAACCGTTATTCTTTCCTTTAGAAACAGAAAGGCAAAAAAAGTAGCAAACAATGGAATCGTAGATATGATAACTGCCGCCAGTGTACTTGATACCAACTGCATGCCAAAGCTCTCGCCCATAAAATACATGAAAGGCTCAAAAAAAGAAAGCCATAAAATGAGTTTGTAATCTTTCTTGTTTAAAGCAGTCATTCTTCTTGTAAGAATTAAAAACAAAAACAATAACCCAGAGCTGATGATTAACCGCATCAGAACGGTAGAAATGGGCGCAAATGATTCATAAGCTACTTTTACCCACACAAAGGAAAATGCCCAAAAAATCATGGACATGATGATGTATATGATGGAAGATATATTTGTTTTTGACATAACCTTTAACAACGAGCCGCAAAAGTAGGTATTTTGTACGGATAAATCAGAGTCTCTCGTAATACCGCGCGGGATATTCTTTTAACATTTGTTTTTTTGTTATGCAGCCTCCCCCCAGCATAAAATACCCTAATAGGAACAGTACGCACGGTCTTCTGCAGAGCCTTCTGTAATGCCGCGGAACAAGCTCCCGATTCTTTCCAAGAACACAGAGGTGTGAGGTGGAAATAATGTTTTAAAAGGGAAATCCATGTCCGTGCCGCACATGCACCTAAAAACCGGCGCAGACTTTTTGATTCCGATTGAAACGAAAGCATTTACATATTTCCAACACTCATAAACACAACCAACATATAAAATTTCTATACATTTGCATGAATTATCTTTTGTATGGAGACCACATTTTACACAGATATTATATTACCCGTTCCATTGCCCCGATTATTCACCTACGAGATTTCTCAAAGGTGGATAAATGATGTGGAAATTGGTATGCGCGTGGTAGTTCCTTTTGGTAAAAAAAAATATTATTCGGGCATAATATATAGCCTGCACGATCAAAAACCAGAAGCATACGAGACCAAGGAAATCGTTTCTGTTTTGGATAGCACGCCCATCGTGAACGAAACACAGTTGCTTTTTTGGAAATGGATTTCCGAATACTATATGTGCACTTTGGGCGAGGTATATAAAGCTGCCGTACCTTCCGGCTTAAAGCTGGAGAGCGAAACCAAAGTTCATTATAATACCAATTGGGTTCCCGAGGAAAAACTCACCCCCAAAGAAACCATGGTGTTAGACTTTCTATCGGAGAAAAAAACGGCAACCGTTCAGGATTTGAACAATATTACCGAGCTGAAAAACTCCCTGCCCATTATTAAGTCTTTGCTCGATAAAGAAGCTTTATTTGTAAGCGAACGCCTTAAAGACGGGTACAAACCTAAAACCAAGAAGCTGGTGCAACTGGCACCCGAGTACTGTCACGATCAGAAATTACAAAATGTCTTCACGGAATTAAGCCGGGCCAAAAAACAATTGGAAGTTCTGATGGTATTCTTTACCATCATTGGAGGAGCCAATAAAAACAATTACAGCAAGGCTATAGAAAAAAACCTGTTGAAAGAAAAAAGCGGGGCCTCACTATCGGTATTAAATGAGTTGATAAAAAAAGGGGTGCTGCTGGAAGTTGAAACGGCCATCTCAAGATTGCAAACCGATACACTTTTAACAGATGGTTTACATGAACTTAATCCTGCACAACAAAATGCGAAACAGCAAATAGAGCAACAATTTAAAGAGAAAGACGCGGTGCTGTTGCATGGTGTAACTTCCAGTGGAAAAACTGAAATATATATCCACCTTATCAAGGAACAAATTGATAAAGGCAAGCAAGTGCTGTATCTGCTGCCTGAAATCGCCTTGACCACTCAGATCACTGGTCGCCTGAAAAAAGTATTTGGTAACGCAATAGGCATATACCATTCTAAATATAGCGATGCGGAACGCGTGGAGGTATGGAACGATATATTGCACCAAGAGAATTACAAAGTGGTGATCGGGGTACGTTCGTCCATTTTTCTCCCGTTTGACAACCTTGGCTTGATCATAGTGGATGAGGAGCATGAAAACACATACAAGCAATTCGACCCTTCTCCTCGCTATCACGCGCGCGATGCAGCTATGGTTCTGGCACATATGCATAAAGCCAAGGTACTTATGGGAACTGCCACTCCTTCTATCGAAACCTACAGAAACACGCAGCTGGCCAAGTACGGTCTGGTTGAACTATTTGAAAGGTTTGAAGGAATTCAGATGCCTCAAATAATTACCGTCAATGTGCGGGAGGAAAAGCGCAAGAAAAGGATGCACGCTCATTTTTCGGCCACCCTGATAGAGCATGTCACCAAAGCCATTAACAACGGGGAACAGGCCATTCTATTTCAAAACCGAAGAGGCTTCTCTCCTTATCTGGAATGCACACAGTGCTCCTGGGTCCCTAAATGCGACTTTTGCGATGTAAGCTTGACCTATCACAAGCACATCAATCAGCTGGTGTGCCATTATTGCGGTCATTCAAGTTATTTGCCTAAAACATGCAAAGCCTGCAATTCCCCGGCCTTACAGACCAAAGGCTTTGGCACCGAGAAAATTGAGGAAGATATAAAAATTATCTTCCCGGAAATCAAAGTGGCACGAATGGATTTGGACACGTCACGCACCCGCAAATCACACGAAACCATTATTGGTAATTTCGAACGGGGCGAAGTAGACATCCTAATTGGTACCCAAATGATTTCCAAAGGATTGGACTTTGACAACGTTAGCGTGGTGGGCATACTAAATGCCGACAGCATGCTGAACTACCCCGACTTTAGGGCCTTCGAACGCAGCTTCCAGATGATGGCACAGGTAGGCGGGCGCGCAGGACGTAAATACAAACAAGGAACTGTTATTTTACAGACCTCTAATCCGGATAATCCTGTCATATTAAATGTGATCAATAACAATTTTAAAAATCACTTCCAGTCGGAATTAGCCGAGCGGGAACTATTTAAATACCCACCTTTTTATCGTTTAATCCACCTTACGGTAAAACATAAAAATCAAAATACAGTCAATCAAGCCTCGGACTATCTCGGACAATACCTTCGTGGTCTTTTCAAGGAGCGCGTGGTGGGTCCTCAGGCACCCACTGTCAGCAAAATTCAAAACTGGCATATCCGCAAAATCATGCTAAAAATAGAAGGAGGAGTATCTCTTATCAAAGTGAAAGAAATGTTGCGGGATGCCATTAACACAGTGGTTTCTCACCCGGGATTTAAAGCCGTGGTGATACAGGCGGATGTTGATCCTATGTAGATAAAAGCAGAGAGACAACGGCACCGAGGTTTAAACCTGGAAGACCTTCGGCTTTCATGTCCAATATTATCCCTACCAGGATCTATGCCCTTGCTCAACCTACTGCAACAATTCTCACTCTTTAAGGTTATTAACCTACATCACCAAACAAATATCACGTTGAAGGATTATCTAATTGTCGGACAAGGATTGGCAGGAATGCTAATCGCAAATCAGCTAATGCAACGAAACAAATCTTTTTTAGCCGTAGCAGATAAAAACCAGATCTCAGCCACTTCGGTTGCAGCAGGCATGTACAACCCCTTAGTTTTCCGGAGAATCACCAAGAGTTGGATGGTGGATGACCTGCTTCCAGAGATGTATTCCACATTCTCGGAGCTGGAAGAAAGACTTCACACCAAACTGATTTACCCTACCCCAATTGTAAAACTGGTAACGGAGGATGAGTATAGGCGATGGACAAGCAAGTTGGAAGATCCCGAAATAGAGAAGTATATCCAAAAGCTTGAGAAGGGAACAAGTATCCATGGCATCCATCAGTTTTACGGTTCAGCTACCATTTCCGATTCTGGTTTTATTGATTTACAGGCTTTGCAAGAAAATTTCCATCAAGAATTGTTACACTATAATCATTTGGTGTATGATCATTTTTATTACGACGACATCAACATTCAAGAAGACTGCATTATCTGGAAAGGCTCTCAATTTAAAAACATTATTTTCTGTGAAGGGGCATTTGCTATCGACAACCCTTTGTTTCCCGAAGTAACCTATAAGCTTACCAAAGGCGATGTAATTAACCTTTCCATTGACGAAATTCAACTGGAAAATATCATCAATAAAATGGTGTTTTTAATGGAAAAATCTAAAGGGGAATTCCTTTCTGGTTCCACCTATAATTGGAGTGGTTTAAATTTTACAGCATTTGAGCAAGATCGCAACTATTTAAGCGAAAAGTTGTCCTCCATACTAAATAAGCCATTTAAAATTCTCCGGCATAAAACTGCCATTAGACCTACAGTTAGCGATCGAAGACCTGTGCTAGGCACCCATCGGAAATACAATAACGTACATTATTTTAATGGACTTGGAACAAAAGGCGTTATGTTAGCACCGTATTTCTCAAACCAAATGATTGAATATCTTGAAGAAAAAAAGGTGCTGCACCCGGAAGTAACGATGAATAGATTTAGATAATCAAAGGCACTTGGCCTTTTTTTATATATTTGTGCAAAATCAAAAGCATGCCACAAGACTATTTTTCAAATTTATTTCAGTCTTTTAACGATAAAAACATCTTAATATTGGGCGATGTAATGATCGACTCCTATTTATGGGGAGATGTGAACCGCATTTCGCCGGAAGCACCCGTGCCTATTTTATCAGGAATTGGAAGAGAAAACAGATTGGGTGGAGCTGCCAATGTTGCATTAAACATTCAGGCATTAGGCGCCAATCCAATTTTATGCTCCGTAATTGGAGACGATATTCGCAGTCATGATTTTTTCAAACTGCTCAAGGCGCAAAAGATGAGCAAGGAAGGTATTGTCACCTGCCATCACAGAAAGACTACGGTAAAAACCAGGGTAATCAGCCAGCATCAGCATCTACTAAGGGTTGACGAAGAGATATGCACGCCCATCAATCATGATTCCGAAGAAAAACTGATGGCAAAACTAATACATGTGTTAGAAACCCATCGGATTGATGCCATTATTTTTGAAGATTATGACAAAGGAGTGATCACTTCATCCGTGATTGAAAAAGTAGTTAAACTGGCCAATGAAAAAGGCATTCCCACGTTGGTTGATCCCAAAAAAAGAAATTTCAACGACTACAAAGGGGTTACCTTTTTTAAACCCAACTTTAAGGAATTTAACGAAGGCTGTAAGCTGGAACTTAACAAAAGCGAAAGTAAAGAATTGGTTGAAGCAGGCAAAAAATTTCAGCTCGAACAAGATATTGATATTCTAATGATTACACTTTCTGAGCGTGGGGTTTTCATTAATCATAAAGAAGGTGATTCAGCCATTGTACCTGCTGAAGTCAGAAGCATTTCAGATGTTTCGGGAGCCGGCGACACGGTCATTAGTGTTAGTTCACTGTGTCTTATACAGGGAATGGAACCCGGTCTGATTGCAAGAATAGCCAATATGGCCGGAGGATTGGTATGCGAAGAGTCAGGGGTAGTCCCCATTAACAAAGACTTACTTCTGCAAGAATGTGTTCGAAAAATCAAATTATAAACCTTTATCCTACAACCGTTTATAACTTTAAAGCTGAAGCAAAACTTTTAAACGTTTTTCGTATATGATTTTTTAATTAAAAGTTTAACTTTGACTGACTTTTATAGCAACAGAATATGGTGTGGTTAAGCCGCTCATTTCAAACGCTAGAAAACTGAATTACAGTAAAATACAACGACACTAGCTAGTAATTATAGAATTAAATTATCATTTTAATTTCCGTAATATGGGAAAAATTATTGCTCTTGCAAATCAAAAAGGAGGTGTTGGCAAAACAACTACAGCAATTAATCTGGCAGCAAGCCTCGCTGTTTTGGAATATAAAATATTGGTTGTTGATGCCGACCCGCAGGCAAACGCTACTTCTGGTTATGGTTTTGACTTGAGAGAAATTGAAGCAAGTATTTACGAATGTATCGTAGACGGTATCGATCCGAAGAACGCTTTGCTTAAGACGGATATAGAAGGATTGGATATTTTACCATCGCACATCGATTTGGTAGGTGCCGAAATTGAAATGCTTAATCGACCAAACCGGGAAAATGTTTTAAAAGATGTGTTGTACCAGATTAGAGATCAGTATGATTTTATTTTTATTGACTGTTCTCCTTCACTGGGTTTAATTACGGTAAACTCGTTAACGGCAGCCGACTCAGTTATAATACCGGTTCAGTGCGAATACTTTGCGCTTGAAGGCCTTGGGAAGTTACTGAATACCATTAAGATTATCCAAAGCCGACTAAACACCACTTTAGAGATTGAAGGATTTTTGTTAACCATGTACGATTCGCGTTTGAGATTATCGAACCAGGTGGTGGAAGAGGTTCAGCGTCATTTCCAGGACATGGTGTTCGAGACGTTGATTACCCGTAACATTAAGCTGAGCGAGGCGCCTAGTTATGGTAAGGCAGTGGTAGAGTACGATGCTTCGAGTAAGGGAGCGATCAATTACCTAAACCTTGCCCGGGAGTTGTTACAAAAAAATAACATGACCAAAATCGACAACAAGGATAAAGTTATCAAGTAGTCGAAATACTAAACATATAGGGAAGCCGTTCTCTACTTGCGACATGCAACAAGAACGGTTTCGTCATTACAAATAACAAAAGAAATCAAAAGTCATACGGAAAGCACCGGATGGCAATTATAGTAGTAGGATGGCAAAAAAGAATGCTTTAGGAAGAGGGCTGGGAGCTCTAATAGATAATGCCGATGAGGTAACCAGAGGAAAACCTTTGGAGGGAATGGACGAGATTGAAATGAGTAAAATTGTTGCCAATCCATGGCAGCCTCGTTCTCGCTTTGATGAGGAAAAATTAGAGGAGCTGGCAAACTCAATAAGAGAAATTGGTGTTATTCAACCGCTTACCGTTCGTAAGAGTGGTAATAAATATCAATTGATTGCAGGTGAGCGCCGATTCAGAGCTTCTAAAATTGTTGGACTTGAAAAAGTACCCGCCTATATTCGTACTGCCGACGACGAAACCATGCTTGAAATGGCTCTGGTTGAAAACATTCAGCGCGAAGACCTTGATCCCATTGAAATTGCCATCAGTTATCAACGGTTAATGGACGAATGCAATCTTACACAAGAAAGCATGTCGGAGCGAATTGGTAAAAAACGTGCTACGGTTACCAACTATCTTCGCTTGTTAAAACTTCCGGGTGAGATTCAATTAGGCTTGCGCGATAAAAAACTGGGAATGGGACATGCCCGTGCTATCATTGGTATTGAGGATGCGCAAACCCAAATTAAAATTTACGAAAAGATCATAGCCAATGACTATTCCGTGCGCAAAGTGGAAGAGGTTGTCAGAGAGATCAATGCCCCTAAACCTGAAAAAGATCCCGCTAAAGAAAAAGAGGCACTGCCGCAAGAATACAAACAATTAAGTAATCAAATTTCTTCTGTGTTTAATACTAAAGTACAATTTAACCGCAACGAAAATGGAAACGGTAAGATTGTGATCCCTTTTAAATCGGACGAAGATTTGGAAAGGATCATTGCTATATTAGACAAAGCGAACACAAAGGAATAGTTTTTGCTGTTGCAGCACCTGTTGTCAAAAAATGTTTATTTGAATTTTTTATCGGTGAAGAAAGATAGGATTATTTTCCTCGTTGCCATATTTATGGTAATGATGCTTGGCTATTCCCACGAAGCAAATGCCCAAAACAATAAATTCAACGTTGTTTCGGCAGATACCATCGATACCAAACCGGTTGTAGTAGAGCCCCATTCGCCGCATAAAGCAACATTCTATTCCGCTATATTGCCAGGATTGGGACAGGCGTATAACAGAAAGTATTGGAAAATCCCTATTTTATATGCAGGAATTGGTGGTGTAATTTATGGTTTGGATTTTAACACCACAAACTATAAAAAATACAGAAGGGCGTATCGCGATTACCTGATTCAAGACCCGGGTAACACAAGTTATTTGAATGAAAACGTACGCCCGCGCGGAACAACATTGGAAGAATTTGAAACATTACTCGAAACAAACAGTTCTTATGCCGACTGGTTTGAATCGGCATTAGAAAATAAAAGAGATTATTATAAAAGATACAGAGATTTAAGTTATGTAGGCCTGGCCTTGGTTTACGTATTAAATTTAGTAGATGCCAGTGTAGACGCTCACTTTAAAACGTTTGATGTGAGTAACGATCTAAGCATGCATATTGAACCAACGGCCACACCTATGTATGGCGGTTTTAATAGCATAGGCATGCAAATAAGGTTTACCTTTTAAAATTTAATTTATCAACACAACAATAAAAAATAGGAAAATGTTAAGGTTTTTGATGATTGGTGCAGTAGCAATTACAGCATTTAACTATACGCAAGCGCAGGAAATTGAAATCACGGACTCACTAACTGTGGTTGCTGACACATTACAACAAGATTCAGTAAAGTTAGACAACAACGTGGAAGCAGGCTTTTTTACCGAAAATCTGGACACCGTTAAAATTACTGCTGAAACCAAAGTAAATAACACACCTTTAAGTTACCCTAAAGACTTACCCGATTCTGTCTACATCAAGCGTCTACAGCAAATTGAGTCTCCACTCGAGTTTCCTTATAACTCAAAAGTAAAGGCATATATTCAACTGTACACGCAAAAAAAACGAGAGCAGGTTGAAATTATGCTGGGTCTTTCCGATTATTATTTCCCTTTGTTCGAAGAAGCTCTTGACGCAGCCAATCTTCCATTGGAATTAAAATACTTACCGATTATTGAATCGGCTTTGAACCCAAGAGCTTTCTCCAGAGCGGGCGCTTCGGGCCTTTGGCAGTTTATGTACGGAACAGGTAAAATGTACGGACTAAAAGTAGATTCGTATGTGGATGATCGAAGGGATCCGGTTAAAGCGACACAAGCTGCGGTAAAATTCCTACAGGATCTATATAAAATATATGGCGATTGGTATTTGGTAATTGCAGCTTACAACTGTGGGCCTGGCAATGTAAACAAGGCCATTTATCGCTCGGGTGGTAAACGCGATTTTTGGCAGATATATTACCGCCTGCCACGCGAAACCAGAGGATATGTTCCTGCATTTATTGCGGCAGCCTACACCATGACTTACCATAACGAACACATGATTAAGCCCAAGCCTGCGGATATTGTTCAAGCTACAGATACCATAATGGTTTCAGATTTATTGCATTTTAAGCAAGTATCAGCGGTTACGGGTTTATCTGTAGAAACATTACGTGCATTAAACCCGCAATATCGAAGGGATGTGGTTCCGGCCCAAAAGAAAGCCTATAGTTTAAAACTGCCATTCGATGCAACGGAGAAATTTATTGCCATGGAAGATTCTATCTTCGGATACCAACGCGAAAAGTATTTCGCATCAAACCGTCTGGTAGTAAGCCCTTCGAACCACTACAATGCACCTGCCGCCCCCAAAAACAAAGCCAAAGTTTATTACACGGTTAAATCCGGCGATGCCGTAGGACTCATCGCGGATTGGTTTGATGTTTATACCTCTGACTTGCGTTACTGGAACAACATCCATAGAAACTTAATTAAAGTTGGGCAAAAATTGGTCATATATGTACCCAAAAACAAAGTAGATTATTACGAAAAGTTTAACACCATGAGCTATGCGGCAAAGCAAGCTACAAATGGAAAAACTGTTGCCTCATCGCATAAACCTTCGTCCACTAAAAAGGTATCTCAATCCATAGATGCCAACTACGAGTATTATACCGTTCGAAGAGGAGATAACCTATGGTCAATTGCCAAAAGATATCCAGGTATTTCAAACAACGATATTATGCGCCTAAACGGCTTAACCGCGTCATCAAAAATTAACCCCGGACAAAAATTAAAAATAAGACCTAAAAGTTAATTTTAGATTATACAAAATGCCCAAACGCTCATTTGTCCTTCAAATGGGCGTTTTTTTTGTTGACACTGTTCAAATTTCTAATGCCAGCTCTCGGTTAATCATTTCTGTATAAAACATTTTTGTTTGATACATTTTTGTTTGATATAAATAAATTATAATTTTAAAGTATGGATAAGGCAACACCATTCACATACGGAAAACTCACTAACGCGCATACCTTTGCCAACAGAACAAAGGAAATAGAACACTTGGGGTTTAATTTCAGAGGAGGAGTTAATACCATTATCATATCACCCAGGAGGTGGGGGAAATCCTCTTTGGTTGAAGAGGCAGCCCGAAGAATTAAAGACAAACACATAAAAATTGCATTCCTTGATTTGTACGACACTAAAACCGAAAAAGAATTTTATTTTCTTTTAGCAAATGAGGTTATTAAAGCTTGTACGAGTAAAGCAGAAGATTTCTTTAATAATGCAAAAGGTATTTTCAGACATCTTATCCCAAAAATTTCGTACTCCCCTGCACAAGACCAGAAGATAGATATTGAATTTAATTGGGAGCAAGTGCAAAAAAATCCATCCGAAATACTGGATATGGCAGAATCATTGGCTATAGCCAAAAATATTCGACTAGTTGTTTGTATGGATGAATTCCAGAACATTGGCTCATTTAAAAAATCTTTGGATTTTCAGAAAAAACTCAGGGCTCATTGGCAACGACATCAACACGTAACATATTGTTTATATGGAAGCAAGCGTTCCATGCTTATCGAGTTTTTTTCGTCCTCCAGGATGCCATTCTATAAATTTGGAGATATTATCCTGTTAGAAAAGATTTCAGGCTTGGAATGGGAAAAATTTATTATCCGGAGATTTAAATCCACTCAGAAAAAGATCGGCACTCCCATCGCCAGACTTATTCACGAATATGCAGAACAGCATTCATACTATGTGCAACAATTGGCACAACAATGCTGGTTACGTACCGAAACCGTATGCACCGAGGAGATTGTAGAAAACGCATTGGAAAGCCTTATCAACCAACTAAGCCTGTTATTTCATGGAATGACCGATCTCCTGCCAACGACCCAGGTTCGTTTTTTAAACGCCCTTCTTGATAACCAAACCTCTTTGACGAGTAAAAAAGTACTTGAGAAATATCAACTTGGTACTTCCAGCAATGTAAAACGCATTAAACAAGCCTTAGTGCAAAAAGAGATTATTGATATAATGGGAAAAGACATCAACATCCTTGACCCCATATACAAGCACTGGTTACGAAGGTTCTATTTTCGATAAGCCATACCGGCCTCTAAAAAGGAAAGGGCCTCTGTTCTCCTATGGATAAAGGACATCGCACCCTGTTTGGAACATCCCCGGGCTTTGACCATGGCTAGATATTAAAATGCTGTTCGCACTTCATCCCAAAATTGTCATTAGATTTCATTTAAACGCCAATTCAATGATCAAAATCTAAACAATACTACACCTGCAATATGCATTAGAAATCCTGTTACACACTTCTAATACATCATCCGGGTTAAACATAACAATGTAAGATCTTCTTTCCAGATATAAATCGGGACCGTTGATGCCGGTTGACATTACAACAATCCCCTCGATTTAATCTCCAAATACTTATTCACCGTATTAACGGTTAAATCTCCAGGGGCACTAAGAATGGCATGAATACCATATTGCTTGAGTTCGCGGACAATTAGTTTCTTGTCGAAAGTAAATTTCTCGGCTATGGTCTTCACATAAATATCTTCAATGCTCTCCGTCGTTTGCTCCGTTATTTTTGACACTTCGGTATTTTCGAAGAATACCACTACCAACAAATGGTTTTTAGCCAAACTCTGCAAAAAAGGAATTTGTCTGCGCGCAGAACCCAGGCTTTCGAAGTTGGTGTATAACATCATTAAACTACGATGATAAACCTTTCGCTTAATTTGCGCATATAACAATTCCAGATTTTGTTCTTTGAAATCGGTATCCTGATTGTACAGCACCTCCATGATATGCTGCATATGTCTTCCGTTACGAGCCGCAGGAACCATAGAGTGAATGGTGTTACTAAAAGTAAAAAGTCCAGCCTTATCGTGTTTGAGCATGGCAATGTTGGAAATCACCAGTGATGTATTGATCGCGTAATCCAGCAAGGTCATCCCGTTGAAAGGCATTTTCATGGTTCGCCCCAAATCTATCAAACTAAAGACCTGCTGCGACTTTTCGTCCTGGTACTGATTCACCATTAAATGCCCTTTGCGTGCGGTGGCTTTCCAGTTAATGGTTCTGTAATCGTCACCGGTAATGTAATCCCTAATCTGGTCGAACTCCATCTGGTGTCCAATCTTTCGGATTTTCTTAACGCCAAGCTCCGTGAGCCGGTTTGAGATGGCCATTAACTCAAACTTGCGCATCTCAATGAAACTGGGATACACCTTCACCATGGCATCCTGGTTAAAAATATATCTCCTGGAGATAAAAGAAATAGGCGAGCGGGCATAAACATTTAATGCGCCAAAATGATATTCGCCCCTGTTGACCGGACTAAGCGCGTAACTGAACTTTTTCTCCTGTCCGGAAACCAATATAAACTTCTCGTTAAAATCCCTTTCCTGAAATTGAAAAGGCAACTCATCGATAAGCGTAACAGAAACCCTAAAATTAAAGTTGCTTTTAAAAGTAAGCTCTACCTTATTTGCGTCACCATTTGAAAATCTTTCCGGCAGTTCCCTAAAGGCTTTAATCCTGGTTGAACTTTTACCTGCATACATGAGTAAACTATCCACAATGAGCAGTAAAGCAAAAAGGAAGAATGCTAATTGCCCCACCACAAATATCATTTGGTAATACTGTCCCAAAATCATTAGCACCATAATAAGTGCCAATGAGGCAAAGAATCGTTTTGTGATAAAAAGGGACTTCCAGAATTTACGCATTACCACCTTAATTAGATATTAAAAACTGATTGGACTTTGCTTACCTGGGTATTTCAACAGAATCCACAATTTGTTGAATTACGGCATTGGTCTTTACTCCTTCCATTTCCTTTTCGGGAGTTAGGATAACACGATGTGTCAATACAGGTGTAATTACAAACTTAATGTCTTCAGGAGTCACAAAATCACGTGCTTCTATAGCCGCATATGCTTTGGCCGCATTCAAAATAGCAAGCGAAGCCCTCGGGCTTCCTCCTAAAAACAGGGCATTTGATTTACGGGTCTTCTCAACAACCTGGGCAATATACCGGATCAGGTTAGGTTCCACCAACACTTTTCTTACCAATTCCTGCAAAGCCACCATCTGATCTGCCGAAATTACCGCATTCACCAGCGACAGTTCTGCTGTATTTGCACGTTCTTGTGCATTGCTTAATATTTGTACCTCCTCTGCTAATGATGGATAATCCAGTTCAATCTTAAACAAGAAACGGTCCAGCTGAGCCTCAGGCAAACGGTAAGTACCTTCGTGCTCCACCGGGTTTTGCGTTGCAAACACGATAAACGGCGCTTCCATCTTTCTGCATTCTCCATCAACGGTTACCTGACGTTCTTCCATTACCTCGAACAGGGCTGCCTGTGTTTTTGCGGGCGCACGGTTGATTTCATCTATCAAAATCAAATTTGAAAAGATGGGGCCTTGTTTGAATTCAAACTCCGATTTCCCCATATTAAAAATGGTGGTTCCCAAAACATCCGAGGGCATCAGGTCTGGCGTAAACTGGATTCGTTTAAACCCTGAAGATATGCATCTGGCCATTAATTTGGAAAGCATGGTTTTTGCCACGCCGGGAACACCTTCCAATAAAATATGACCATTGGCCAACAAGGCGGTTAACATCAAGTCAATGATTTTTTCCTGCCCAACGATAACTTTTGCTATCTCGTTTTTTATTTGAAATGCGGCACGGTTTAATTCCTCCAGATCAAGTCTGTTTTCAAATGGTGTTTGGTCTTGCATATTTTGAGTCTTTATTTTTTTGTAGTCCTACATTTATCGTAGAAAAATTCAATTTTCTTATTAAACTGCTCTAAATCCTCTTCCGAAATACTTTTAACCTGCTGCAGTTTTACCGCAATATCAAAAAGCTGTTTTACGGTTCTGATTGGCACCTCACATTTTTCGGCTATCGCATCGTACAATTCGGAATTTATATTAGCCGTATCGATGTAATATTTTGTTCGTAGAAACTCCAGAAAATAGGTATACTTCTTTTTTGCGATATCGAGATGGTCCCTTTTCCTGAAATACAACCGGCCTATGGTTTCAATAAAGGTAAGGGTAGTATTTTCAGGAGCGTTAATGATGGGTATCATCCGCTGTTGACGTTTAGCCGCAAAAACCATGTAGATGAGAATCCCGAAAAACATAATATACCAGGCATATCGCAACGCTTTTTGCGAGAGTATGTATCTAAACTCCGATCCTGAGATTGGCGCATCCTGCTTGTAAAACTCGTCCCAAATAACCTCTGCTCCGGGAAGGTAGGACAAACATTTAAAGACGTATTCGTAGTTCTCTCCAATCAACAAATTATAATTGGTAAATGCCAATGGGTTGGTATTGATAAAGAAGTTTCCTGCTCCATATTTTATTTTAATAAAATTGGTTTTAGCTTTTTCCCCCAATCCGAGTACAGTTGTTTTTAGTGTGTCGTACGATTGAAAATAAGCTCTGTGGTAAGCTCTTTTGTAATGGTATCCCCATGGGGATTTAAGTTTTGGGTTTACCAGGTTTAACTGAATGGAATCCTGTTGCATTAATCTAAACGAAAAATCCTCATCCATCTTAAATCCTAGGGTATCTTTTACTTGTTCGGAAAACTCTACCGCAGCTATAAATATATTATTACCGGATTCAACAACATTCAACATTTTTCCCAAATCAAATTTGTCCGGTTCAAACGAATCGTTGATATAAATGATTCCCGCACCCTCAAGGCGCCTGTCCTTTAAAAAATTATAGATGGGCGTATGAGCTGTTTTAATATCCTCTTTGGCAAACAGCTGCTCCAATTCATCAAACAAGATACTGTTACCAAACGGAATTTTATCATCTTTTGAAAAACTAAGGCTCCAATCTATCTGGCCGGGCGAAATTATCAGAACCATTAAATACAACATAAAGGCAGCTGTAACTCCAAAAACCAGATATTTGTTATGTATACCTTTTCCCATGGTTAAGCCGAAATTTTTCCTTTTTGAATGAGTCGTTCAAACGCATCAAACTCTGAGCGAACGAACCCAAACTTTTCTGCCTCTACACTAAATTGGCCATACCAGATATATTCGTAGCTTATTACCAATCTTTTAAACAATTTTTTGTGTTCGCCCGACTTTAACTCGTAATAATATTCCTTATTGGTTTTCCAGGGTTTCCATTCAATCAAATCCGAACTATCCAAATGTCTTAAACTTAAAAGGTACATTACCCTTACCGCCTCGCGATAGGCCTTGTTTTTTATGGCCACATCTAAAACTTTTTCCAGATTTTCGTTGTAAATATCATCATCCCCCTGTTTAAAACTGAGGTTTTGAACTTTACTGTCTCCGGTAAAGATAAACAAGCTAGAAATTTTAATGCCCAATAGTTTTAAAATCACAAACAGCAATATTAAAACAGCCATTCCCATCAGCACATATAAAAAGGCCTTACCATTTAACCCACTGCGTAAAATCTTCGACCAGAACCATCGCTTGAATTTTTCCCACCAGGTTTCAGGTTTCTCGTACCTGTCATAAACATATTGGGGCATTCGCTTATACGCTTCCATTTTGTCGATGGATGCAGGCCTGTAATCCACATGCGACCTATCCCAAGCCTCCACTTTGGCAGAATCCTGGGCATTGGCATCCTTCCCAATTAAAGTAAGTAGGATTAAAAATAGAATTGTATAACGCGATTTGCTATTCATCTTTGACTTCCGGCTCTTCGTTAATTTTGTCAATCTTGCCCAATAATGACAAGTTATCCTTATGTTCTACCAGGCTGTAATATTGAAACGAGATAACAATGGAGGGAAGTGGTGTTACAATCGCGGTTCCGATGGTGGATATAACGGTGGTAATCATAAAAGGTATGGAAACGCCCGTCATGTTTTCCTCCAAAACACTTTGAGCTCCGGCAATTATACCGGCGGGAACACCAAAAACAGCACTCAATACAAACATGATAATAGATGCAATGATTAATAATCCGAATGTTTGCCACCAGTGATCTTTCACCAAATAAAAACATCTTGATAAAGTATTTCCAAACCCTTCGTTTTCTGCTGTTTTAACGATTAAGATTAAGGACAATGGCACCATCACATATATACCTGGAACAATCAATGCAATAAAGGCAACAATAACTACCAAAACCGAAATGATATTAAATCCGATATATGCGGCAAATAACGAAGTGAATTTATTCCAAACTTCCTTAACCTCAACATTTCCCGCCCCCCTTTCTACATAGAGAACAACATAACAATAGGCCAATCCAGTCAAGAATATTTGTACAATAAGATTAATCATATTAAACATAATCGCTTTGCCGGGCATCGTACGCACAAACTCCTCTGACGCAGATGGATTCCCAATATTATTCAGGAAATTAGTTAATGTAGTATCTACATAAATACCACTTAATATGGCTTGAATAAGCACGGGGATACCCGCATACAAAAGCAATGCATACCCCAGGACTTTATATTCCTGTCTAATAAACGCAAACGTGGCATTTAAAACGTCGCTAAAATCTCTTTTTCTCCTTAATTCTACTTTCTCGTCAAACATATATTCTTATTTAATTTGTTTGGATTTTAAATGGTGAGCTTCCTTTGTAAATCTTTTAAAAACCAAATTTGGGTATCTGAAGAAATACCAAATGATAAATGACAACGAACCCAATATGATGATTAAATTAATGCTAAGTGGCATGTTATCATAATGCCTGGTAACAAAACTCTCTAAAAATCCAGCTACCAAAAAAATGGGCACCAACCCAATCATAATTTTCACGCCTCTCCGCACTCCGATACCCAGGGCAGTAATTCGGGGGAGGGTTCCGGGAAACAAAAAACTATTCCCTAAAATAATTCCGGCTCCCCCTGCAATCACAATTCCCGGAAGCTCCAACGCTCCGTGAATATAAATAGCTAAGGAAGAAACCGAGAACAGCTGCTTTTGATAAAAAAATGCCTGAAACGCTCCTACCATGATACCGTTTTGCACCAGAACAAAACCAACGCCAAGCGAGGTAAGCATGCCAAAAACAAAAACCACGAACGAAACCCAAATATTATTGGATGTGATGGCTAAAAACATTTCAAACTCTCCCATGGTCCCATAGATACCCATTGGGTCACCTTTTTCAATATTGTCGAGAGTAGTGTTCACATAGGTATCCCCTAAAATCAGCCGAACAAAACCATCGTCATTTAAGGCAGAAACTGCACCAAGCGTTCCGGCTATTAAAAAAATAACCAAGGATATAAGGAAGTACTTTCGACTGTGATAAAATTCCAACGGAAGTTCCGTCAACCAGAAAGTTTTAAAACGACTCGACTTCTCCTTCTTGTTTTTGTATATCTCCTGGTGTGTTTTTACCGTTAATGAATTGAGATATGAAATCGTTCCTGACTTTGGAAAGAACGTTCTCGCATATGCCAAATCGTCGGTCAATTGTATAAACTGGTCGGCAAGCTCGTCCGGGTTCAATTTATCGCCCTTCTTCATGTTTTCCTCAAAACTTTGCCAGCGCGACTTATTGCGGTTAATAAAGGTTATTTCTTTCACGACAAGTTAAGCTCAATTAAAAATAGGACGTATTAATGATTCAAATATAAGTAATAGAAGTAAATTTGTTACATTTGATTTCCGTTTATTTAACAATTTAAACTGTATTCATGGAGTACGTAAGTGTTTCCACTACTCAAAATATTGATTTGGAATATAGGATGGCAGGCATAGGCGATCGTATATTGGCTTTTGGTTTTGACCTTTTGGTATTAAGTTCATGGGCAATCCTATGGTTGATTGTTTTTTCGCAAACCGGAGGCCTTCAATTGTGGCAGATTATTTTTGTATTACCCATTATGTTCTACAGTTTACTTTCCGAGTTGTTTTTAAATGGCCAAACATTTGGTAAAATGGTACTCAAAATAAGGGTGGCTAAACTCGATGGCTCCGAACTAACCTTGGGCACCTGTCTTATAAGATGGATTATGCGTATAATTGACATATGGCTATTGTCGGGTGCTGTGGCGGTACTTGCCATTTTGGTAAGTAATAAATCCCAACGTTTAGGCGATTTGGCCACAGGCACTTCCGTGGTTAAAACTTCGCACAAAAATCTATTTGAAGAAACCACATACATCGAAGTGCCCAAAGATTACACAACCGTTTATCCACAATCGAGTCGGTTGAGCGATGAAGATGCTGCCACTATCAAAGAAGTATTGAATTTTGTGGAGGCGAAAAACGATACCGGTACTGATGTTGAATACCATCCTATGCAACTTAAATTGCAGAATGCACTGAAACAAAAGTTAGAGATACGGGATATTAACGGATCGGCTAAAACATTTTTAGAAGACTTGTTGAAAGATTTTAACCATTTACACAAATAATGAAAACCTTTATATATATACTCGCGTGCTTACTGTTTGTGATTACCTCTTGTTCTGAGAAAAAGGTAAAGCAAATTCCTTTAATTGAAGGACACATATCCAATTACAACGGAAATAAAGTTTTTCTGTTTGAGGATGGAGCTGCTGATGTAGCATTAGATACTGCTGATGTAGATTCGGAAGGCGTATTTTCTGTTTCCAAACAAAGTATTAAAACAATAGGTTTCTTTTACTTACAGTTTCAGGATGGGGGCAAGATTAATTTTTTCCTCAAACCAACCGACTATGTTTATTTACAAGTTGATGCTAACAACCTGCTGGAATCTTGTAAAAGCAACAATTCAAAACTTTTGATGAGTTACTGGGAACTGGAGAAAATAAATCATGAATTTAACTCTAAACTTAAAAAACTTTCGGAGGAATTTAGTTATATGGAGGGACAGGCACTGAACGACTCCCTGTATCAAAACCTTTACCGCAGAAAGGATATACTTATTAAAGACCTAAGAAACAAAAGCTTGAGAATTGCAAAGGAGGCTAATTCTCCTATCATTGACTTTTTAATGTTAAACCAAAAAGCAGGCAACAATTCTCTTTTTTCCCTTGAGTCCGACTTACAATTATTCGTAGATAATGCAGAACAATTAACCAGCGATGAGCAACTTAAAAAACTTTTTGCAGAGTACGATAAAAAAATCATGCAAACCTACGCTTTAATCCGGGCAGAAGGACATTATCATAAAGGAAACAAGTTTCCCGAACTGAGAGCGCGAACCAATTGGAATGAGATCGTTACACTAAAGGATATGAACGGAAAACCTACCCACATCATCTTTTGGTCGGGCCATGACTTGATGGACGATGCCAAACTGAAACAAACCAAAAGTATGATGTATCGCTATGGCTCCCAAGGATTAAAAACCGTAATGGTAGCCTACACCAAAAACAAAAAAAATTGGCTGGCCCATATTAAAAAACACAGACTCCCTTATTGGCACTTGATTGATACCATGTCGGTACATTCTTTAGATTTAGTTGAAACCGGTGTACGGTCCCTCCCATGCAACTTTGTTGTTGACAGTGCCGGAACTATCATAAACAGGGACATTTGGGGAGATGAGCTCGAGCTGACCATACGTAGCAATATCAAAAAATAATGATATCTTTGGGCGACCAAAAACTCAAGGACAATTCAAAACACTAATTGACAAATGAATACATCTCGAATCATACTTTTTTTAGGGTTTATACTCTTAGCGACGGCCTGTTCAAATAAAGACCAATTAAAGGTCAGCGGTAAAATTAATGGTGCCGAAGGAAAAACACTCTATTTTCAGCAACTAAATTTAGACGGAACCGTTGATTTGGATTCTATCAAACTCAAGGCAAATGGAAACTTTAAATTTTCGATTCCTCGCCTTGAATACCCCAGATTCCTTTTGTTAAAATTAGCGGACAACAACTTAATAACCCTGTTAGCGGATTCAACAGAAAAAATTGAAGTGACAGCGGAAAGTTCAAATTTAGCGGAAAGCTACAATGTTAAGAATTCAATGGGATCGTCGTATGTTAAAACGCTTAATCGTAAATTGGAGAATACGAAAAACGATATCGACAGTTTAGTTACTGTATTCAACAGCCTTCCCGAAACAGAAGAAGATGATAGAAAAAAGATTAGAGATGAAATGATTGAAATAGTAGACAAGCAAAAGGACTTTATCTTTGACTTTGTGATGACGAACTCTCGCTCCTTCGCTAGTTACTATGCTGTATTCCAACGCTTTGACGATGGAAGCCTTATTTTGAACCCTAATGAAAAAAAGGATTTGAATATATTTACTACTGTTGCCACCAGCCTTGATCTCTTGTATCCGGAATCACCAAGGGTTCAGCAATTAAAACAGTTTGTATTGAGCATTCAAAAAGAACAACGCACACAAGCGTTTACAGAGAAGCTAATGGCGGAAGGAAAAACTTTAGCATCGGTACCCGATATTGAGGAAGAAAACCTTAATGGTAAAAAAATAAAGCTTTCATCCCTGAACGGGAAAATGGTATTGCTGTCATTTTGGGCATCGTGGGACGCTAAATCCAGAATGGAGAACAAACGATTATTGAAAATATACAATAAGTACAAGCCTAAAGGCTTTGAGGTATACCAAGTATCTCTTGATAAAAGCAAATTGCTTTGGGAAGCTGCCGTCGAACAAGACAAACTTCCGTGGATAAATGTGAGTGACCTCAAATACACCAGCTCATATCCCGCTCGATTATACAACGTTCGGCAACTGCCGGCGAATTACCTGATCAGTAAAGAAGGTGAAATTATTGGTAAAGACTTATTTGGGAGAATTTTGGATGAGAAACTGGATGACTTACTTAACTAAATAACTTCAATAGAATATATTAAAGGGAAATTCGAACAGATTTTCCCTTTTTTGATATAATAAATCTAATATCTTTGTGCGTTTGTTTATGAAATAGATACAGTTGAAAAAAGGGGAAAAGATATATTTTGCATCGGATGTTCACTTGGGTGCTCCATCCATAAAAGATGGTAAAAAACACGAAAAGGTGTTTGTTGATTGGTTAGACTCCATAAAAGAAGACGCTGCAGAATTATATTTGCTTGGAGATATTTTTGACTTTTGGTTTGAGTATCAACATGTCGTTCCCAGAGGTTTCAGCCGGTTTTTGGGTAAAATATGCGAGTTTACCGATAAAGGTATACCTGTTCATTTTTTTACGGGTAACCACGATATCTGGGTTTTCGATTATCTTCCCAAAGAAACCGGAATGATAATCCATCGCGACCCTTTTAAAACCAAGCTTAACGGCAAAACATTCTATTTGGCCCACGGTGATGGTCTTGGTCCTTACGATAAGGCATACAATAGATTAAAATGGGTTTTTACCAATAAGTTTTTACAATGGATGTTTGCTCGAATCCACCCTAATTTTGCGGTTGGATTTGCCCGTAAATGGTCCAAACAGAGCAGATTGAAAAATGAAAACTCCAATGAGTCACAATTTCTGGGCGAAGACAAAGAATATTTGATGCTTCATGCCAGGGATGTTTTAGAAAAAGAACACTTCGATTACTTTGTATTTGGACACAGACACATCGCTCTGCACAAAGATTTTATGGATAACAGTCAGTTCGTATATCTTGGCGATTGGGTAAACCACAGGTCGTATGGCGTTTGGGACGGCACAAAGTTTGAGTTGAAGTTTTTACAATAGTAGTATATATATCATGGTACGAGTGCCATGATATATATACAGGCAGTTTTTGGGTAAATAAATTGCTGCAGATATACAATAGCAAAAATCGAAAATAATGAAAATTTATGCTGTCGCTACCGGCACGGGCTCTTATATCCCCCCGGTAGTGGTAAAAAACATTGATTTTGCCAGTCAACTGTTTTTAAATAGTGATGGCACAAAAATCGAAACTCCGGGAGAGGAAATTGTTCAAAAATTCGAACAGATTACTGACATTGTTGAGCGGAGATGCACGGATCAAAAACATGTTACATCAGACATAGCGACCTTCGCAGCGAAAAATGCTTTGGAGGCTGCCGGTTTTGATGGCGAAAAACTTGACTACATTATTGTTGCCCATAACCTGGGCGATATAAAACACGGCAGCCACTTTCCTGATACACTGCCGACCTTAGCTTCGAGAGTTAAGCAAAAGCTGAAGATAAAAAACCCAAGGACTATTGCATACGACATTACATTTGGCTGCCCGGGCTGGACACAAGCCATGATTCAGGCCAAATATTTTATTGAATCGGGTGATGCAAAAAGTGCCTTGGTTATTGGTGCCGACACTTTAAGCAGAATGATGGATCCCCACGACAGGGACTCCATGATTTTTGCCGACGGAGCGGGAGCTGCTCTTCTCGAGGCCGTTGAAAGCGAGGAGCCCGTGGGGATTCTCAAACATTCTGCCAGAACAGATACCGAAGAGCATCTGGATTTGCTTCAAATGGGAAATTCATACAACCCCGATCTTGAAGACGACCACATGTACCTTAAAATGCACGGGCGAAGATTATATAACTATGCACTCACCAACGTTCCCTTGTTGGCAAAGGAATGTTTGGATGCTAACAATTTAACTTTAACCGATGTTAAAAAGATTCTTATCCATCAGGCCAACGCAAAAATGGACGAAGCGATACTCAAACGCATTTATCGTTTATATGGCGAACGTAACGTGGATTACGATATTATGCCCATGACCATTAAAACATTGGGGAATAGCTCTGTGGCCACCGTACCAACTTTGTTCGACCTTATTGTTAAAGGTAAGCTAAACGGACAAAAATTAGAAAGTGGCGATTATGTGATGATGACCTCGGTTGGTGCCGGCATGAACATCAACGCATATATGTATAAGATGCCTTAGTGATTGATTAGCAGTGATCCGTTATTTATATGTCGAAGATGGGAATCGAGCCTTGAGGGGTGAGGTTTAATAGCCTGGGGCAAAACGTGGCAGAGCCCTAGGTTAGTAATGTAAATCAAACTGACGCATCACCGGTTTGAATAAATAGGCTAAGTTTCGTTATATCGCAATTTAGTAAATCATCCAGCAAAGAACCATTTTTCCCATCAATGGTTGCTCAAACCTTAGAGACATTTTTTATGGAAAATTTCAAAGGAACTAATACTAGTTATACATCAAAATGATTGATAAGACTTTTTGCCTATAATACCCCTTTGACAAAAAAAGTAGGTTTATTTTTTTAGGTATAATGCAATAAAAAACGTAAGGGTATTCATAGTTGAATATCCTTTTTTAATTTTGAATTATGGATTTACTTCAAATTACAATAGGGTTTACCGTTGGCTCATTCCTTGTTTCTGTTGTCAGCTTCATATTTTTCCATTCAAAAAAATCCGAAAACAAGATACAATCCATACGCCTGGAACTTGAGAACGAACAGTTCTCCAAAATCAATACCGAATTACAAGAACAATTGACAAGCGTGCAAAACGAACTTGTTCAGGCTAAATTACATGTTGCGGCAGTCGATACGGAGAACTCGAATCTTATTAAAACCAATAACGAAAAAGCTAAAGAGTTACAAGAGTTGCAGGAGAAACTTACACTTGAGTTTGAAAACATAGCCAATCGCGTGCTTAGCCACAGGAGCAAAGAGATCAGTGAGCAAAACCATCAAAAACTTTCTGACCTTTTGTCTCCGCTAAAAGAAAAGATAATCCAATTCGAGAAGAAAGTTGAAGATACCTACGATAAGGAAGTAAGGGACAAACTAAGCTTGCAGGCTGAGGTGAAACGCTTATTTGATCTGAACCATAAAATAAGTGAAGAAGCCGGTAATCTAACCCGTGCCCTGAAGGGGGATGTAAAAAAAATGGGAAATTGGGGCGAAATGATTTTGGAACGCGTTCTAGAGCAATCGGGACTCACCAAAGGGCGGGAATACAGAAGGGAAGTTCTTGGCAAAAATTCTGAAGGACAATCCATACGACCCGACGTAATTATAGACTTACCCGAGAACAAACATCTCATTATTGACTCCAAGCTGTCACTCACAGCATACGACGAATACGTTAATGCCAGTGCAAAGGAAGAACAGGAACATGCTATTAAAAGACACAAAACAAGCCTTAGGGAGCACATAAAAGGTTTGCATGAGAAAAATTACGCAGCGGCAACCCATATAAACTCACCTGATTTTGTTTTGATGTTTATTCCTGTTGAGGCCTCTTTTGCGGTAGCCATTGAAGCAGACAAAGATTTGTTCACATTTGCCTGGGACCGGAAAATAGTTCCGGTTAGCCCATCTACATTATTGGCTACCCTTAAAACGATCTCGTCCATCTGGAAACAGGAAAATCAGACGAAAAATGCCCAGGAAATCGCCGAGCAAAGCGGGGCTTTGTATGACAAGCTGGTTAACTTTTTAACCGACCTGGATAAGATAGGCCAAAATATCCATCAGCTGCAAAACAATTACTCCGCATCCATGCTGAAACTGCAAAATGGCCGGGGCAACCTGATTTCAAAGGCCGAAAAAATAAAGGAATTAGGGGCCAAAAACAACAAAAGCATCCCTGATAAATTTATACACGATTAAATGGGCTTAAGCTTTGGTTTGGCTATGCGAATTGATGGCGAAAATTTACCTCCTTCCTATATTTCAAATCGCTCTTCCCTTCCATTCTTGATGGCTAAAAGCAGCATTATATACCGATATAACAATATAAAGTGGATAAACACATGCTATCCAAATGTAGTTTTTAAACTTAATTGGCACATTAAAAAATTTGGCACCTTTATTAATAAGCACATAATCAAACATCATTTTAATGATGCCCCACGTTATTGTCCATAATCCGATGTAACTATCTATAATAAATATGATGGGTATTGCTGCCAACATTAAATTGGTTAAAAAAACCAGCCAGGCCACAAAAAGGGTAAAAAAGTCGGTATAGCCTTTACTCTTTGAAGCCCAACGGACCCTTTGCTTCAGGAAATCTTTCATTTTCTTTTGAGGAAAAGTCTCCACTATAGAATCTTTATTCTTTAGAAACCTGATTTCTTTTTGATTAGCCACACAAAACTGCAACAGAAAAATATCATCGCCTGAAGCATATCCGTTCTGTAATTGCGGGATTGCATTTAGCCATACGCTCTTTTTTACTGCCAAATTGGCCCCATTACACATGATGGCCCTTTCGGATCCAATTGCACCTGCACCAGAAGTTACCAAGCTTAAAAAATCGATACTTTGAAATAATTCGAATTTGCTTTCAGGACGAATGAGCACCACCGCCCCCACCAATAAATCCACTTTATACTCTCCCAAAAATCGAGAAATGCTTCTTAACCAATTGGGCGGATGAATACAGTCGGCATCCGTAAAAACAACATAGTCGGACTGTGCCTCCCCAACTCCGGTTTCCAACGCGGCTTTTTTTCCGACCCCTTTATTTTTTAATATAACAAAACGATCTAAATCTGCAGTTAAATTACGGGCTAACTCATAGGAGCCATCCGAACTACCATCATCAACAAGTATAATTTCGTGCTCTTTGTCGGTTTGCTGCTGTAACCCACTTATAAGTTTTGTAATGTTTTTATTTTCATTTCGGAAGGCGATTATACAGGACAACTGTACCATGTTGGCAGTCGGTGCCGGACTATACGCACTCATATTATTCCATCCTTTCACAAAGCATGCAATAGTGAAACAATAAGCTCCAAAAATGAAACACAACATAATGATAAGGGCATACAACATTATATGTACGTCAGAAGTTAAAATATGGGTAAAAAAATCCCGAATCCAATAAATGGATCCGGGAAAATATATTGAGAATTTCAATTACTTGATAGTATATAGCCAGCTTTCAATCTTTTGCTCAAGGATCTCCTGTTGCCTGGCTTCGACTTTCGAATAAGAAATGTTCGAATCAATACTCACCAAAAACATTTTGCCTTTTGTAATCACTTGGGCCTTGGTGTAACCTTGTCCTTTAAGCTTATCCACCATGTTTTTGGCATTAGTGACTTCCGAAAAACCTCCAACGATAATGTGTATTTGTCCCTTCATGGGCGGTACACCAGAAGTTATAGTTTTTTCAACCTCTGGAACTTTCTTCACCGGGGGTTTAACCGTTACCGTATCCTTAACAACCGGCTTTACAGGTACCGGTTTTACAATTTCCTTTTTTACAACTTTCGGTTTTTCGGTTTTTGGCTTCTTGATCAACAAGAAAAAAGCACCCAATCCAATTATTATAATTGCTGCAACTATTAGAAACAATACCAGCCCTTTATTGCCGTTTCCCTTTTTGTTTTCACTAACCGGTTCAGGCTTTTTTAGTTGTACTTTTTTTTCTTCCGTTTTCTCACTTATCGGAGCTGTAACCGCAGGCGGTACTATTACCTTTTTTTCCTGATTAGGTTTATCCCATGTTTCTTTAACTCCCTCTTTCTTGTTATCAAGAAATTCTTCCTTACTTTTATTTTCCGGTTTATCAACATCCAATACAAAAACCTTTTTTTCCGGTTCTTCAGCCGACTCTTCTTTTACTTCCGCTTCCGTATTTTCTGTCGCCTTTTCATCTTTAGGTACCGATTCCTTGTTCAACATATCGGCAAAGTCCTCAGCCTGCTGAAAGCGCAAAATTCCGTTGTCGTCCTTTTTAAAGGATCCTAGCTTATTAATATTGTACGTACCTGTCTCATCCAGCTGTTTTTTCAGTATGTCCACGTATTCAAACACCTGATCGGTAGCAGTGATCGCATCAATACCTTTTTTTTCGGCTATGTAATTCACCAATAAGCCATCATTGAAACTTAAAAAGTTATTAAATAATATACTTGCCCCATGCTCTTTTGAAACAATGAATGCTCCAAAGTTTGGGATGATAACTCTATTATTTTCTGAAATTAATTCTAGAATATATTTTTCCATTATGGTTTTTTATCGGTTTTCAAGGTTAATACAAGGAAAAATCGAACTAAAGATAATGAGTTTTTAAGAATTAAAGATAATTTACTGCAAAACTTTAGTCCCTGTAAAACAGGTCTTCAAAGAAAAGCCATAAAATGAGTTGCAAGAACCGAATCCGTCCATGCTTCCACTAACTATCTCAATACTTGACTTTTACTTCTTTACCGAACAGTATTAGCGTACACCCAACCAAGGCTGGAACAGCTTGATTTAAAAGCCATAATGTCGTTACTATCAACACAATATAAACATCGGACAATCCAAAATCCGAGAATACAAACAAAGCAACAGAACCCCTGACTCCTAAATCTGCAATAAAAAATGAGGGTGCTACGGTGATCAGCATAAAATAAACAGGAATCATCAGCAGTGACTCCAAGGTTATACTATATCCCAAATACCATAACAATAGCAACAACTGGAAATTATAGATCAAATATCGCAAAAAGCTATATCCAAATATCAAAGTAAGATTACTTATGGTCATTGACAATAGTTCCTCAACGGGTCGCTTTATTCTTTTTTGATAAAAGAATCGCTTTAACGCTTGTTTCAACCATTGTCTTTTTAATGTTACAACAAACATCACGGATACAATTACACCCAAAAACAAAATGTACATTCCTGATCTTAGCGAAAGATTTATTGAAAAATGCTCCCAGCTAAAAGCAAAACATAAAGCACCTATAACAAATATGATTATATTTTGAATAATACCGCCAATATAATTTAGTACTGTAGCCTTAGCCCACCATTTTTTAGACAAATGCATTATACGACCGACAGGTTCGCCAATTTTGGCCGGAGTGAATATACCGGACGCAAATCCTGCCAAAACCATATTTATGGATTGCCTGAACTGAAGCGTTAGCAATGACCTTAGTAACCATTGCCATTTTTTAGTTTCGAAGAAAATGTTCAAACACAGCAAGAACAATTGCGCTATGGCTAATATTGGCAACGAATTATAGGCCGACTCGGTAATTTCCGGCACAGAAAGATCCTCGCCATATTGAAGCAATCGATAGAATACATAAATAAAACTAGCTATAACAATAATAGCTCCCAGCCACTTTCCCTTTTCGAGCTGATTGCTCATTTAATAACATTGCGGTTGATAAGAGGAAGAATAAACATAGAAACAATACCAAGGACAACAATCATGGCGTTTATCGAACTCCATACAATAAGGGCAAATGCAGCACCCTGATTCTCCGATATACCATACATTTGCAGCGTGGCAATAACCATAAAGTGCCACGGCCCCATTCCTCCCTGAACAGGTGCCACCATACCCAAACTACCCAGTACAAAAGCAGCTAGTCCGGCCAATGGGGTAAGATGCGATGTAAATTCGAAGGCGAAAAAACATACATAGATCATTAAAAAATACATGGCCCAAATAAAAATGGTATGTATTATAAACAACCACTTATTTTTAATATCCCTGACTGCCAAAAATCCTTCGGCAAACTTGGCCCATAGTGCTTTTAATTTAAAATATGGCGATGTTTGCGAAAACCATTTCTTAAAAAACCGCAAAACCAAAACCATTGCCAGAATACCTACAAAGGTCCATATGGAAGTAAAAATGTCCGAGAACTTGCTAAAATCCGTATTCTTAAAAAGAAACTCGGTAACCACGCTAAACTGTAAGGACAAAACCAGTAACAAGCAAACGAATAGCATTATTACGTCCATAAGGCGCTCTACCACCACCGTGCCAATCAATCTCGATACCGAAACCTTTTCGTAACGACTTAGGACTCCACACCTTGAAATTTCGCCCATCCGCGGAATTAACAGATTGGCAAAATACCCAATCATTACAGCGAAAAAGGTGTTGGTGATCCGGGTCTTCTTTTCAACAGGCTCAATTAACATTTGCCACCTGATTGTTCGGCTAAAATGGCTTGCCAATCCAACCACCATCGATAACAACAGCCACCAATAATTAATTCCCTTTTTGAGCGTTGCCCGAATTTCATGCATATCGTAATTACGATAAACAAACCACATCAAAAACCCCCCAATTGATAAATAAATAAGGAATTTAAGAGTATTAAGTAATAATTTCTTCAATGCGCTATAATTATAACCGACCCTTTCAGTAATATTAAGGATAAATAGATTTAAAATTTTACCTTTGCCGCAGATTTTACGAGTGCAATTTTATAAAAGATTATTTGTTTGACCAAAACCTTTTAGCATTAGTTTATGGTTTAAACTAACAAATTAAATAAAAGATACTTGGCTGATAATAAATACAAACAGATGAAAAAGGTCAAAGCAAAAAAGCACCTTGGTCAGCATTTTTTGACTGACGAGAGCATCGCCAAAAAAATTGCCGACAGCCTGATCAATCACCGAACCAATGTATTGGAGATTGGGCCTGGAATGGGTGTATTAACGAAACACCTCATCCCCCAACAGGGAATTAACCTAAAAGTGGTAGAGGTGGACTCGGAATCCGTGTCGTTTCTTGAAAAAAATTACCCGGAATTACGTGACAAAATTATTGCGGGGGATTTCTTAAAAATGGACCTGAAAGAAATTACCTCGGAACCATTGAGTATAATCGGCAATTTTCCTTACAATATTTCAAGTCAAATATTTTTTAAGGTGTTAGACTTCAAGGAGCAGATACCTGAAGTTGTGGGGATGCTGCAGAAAGAAGTTGCTGAAAGACTAGCAGCCCCTCCGGGAAGCAGGACTTATGGGATATTAAGTGTTTTTTTACAGGCCTATTATACGGTTGAGTATTTATTTACCGTACCGGAACATGTGTTTGATCCTCCGCCTAAGGTAAAATCCGGCGTCATACGTTTGGTTCGTAACCAAACCCAAAAATTGGATTGCGACGAAAAGTTGTTTTTCAGGGTTGTAAAAACCGGATTTAATCAGCGCAGAAAGACCTTGAGCAATTCACTAAAGTCCATTCAATTCAATAGGGAGAAAGTGCCGGAAATGGAAATCTTCAGCAAACGCCCTGAACAATTGGGAGTTCAGGAATTTGTAGAACTCACTAAGTTTATTCAAGCCAACCTACAACAGCAATAAAATTCCAATTAACACCATATAACTCATGGCTAAGTTCAAGTTAACCCGAGAATACGTAGACGGAATAAGGGATAAAATAGAAATTAAGGAAGAAAAGAAAATCCTGGAAAACCTAAGCGAACTGCACCCTGCTGATATTGCTGATCTTTACAGGGAACTTGACCTTGAAGAGGCCAAATATTTGTATTTGCTTGCGGACGACGAAACTGCTGCAGACGTAATCACCGAGCTAGAGGAGGACGAACGTAAACGTTTCTTAGACTCCTTGCCTAGTGAAGTCATTGCAAAGCGCTTTATCGACAAAATGGATTCGGATGATGCCGCCGACGTTTTAGGTGAGATGGACGATGACCGACAGCAAGAGGTTTTGTCACATATGGATGACGTTAAATCGGCAGGCGACATTGTTGACTTACTAAACTATGACGAAAATACGGCCGGCGGTTTAATGGCCAAGGAATTTATCAAGGTAAAAGAATCGTGGAACATAACAACCTGTTTGCGGAGCATGCGCCGCCAGGGCGAAGAGGTTGACGAGGTTTATTATGTGTACGTGGTGGATAACGATGGTATTTTGAAAGGAACACTATCCTTAAAGAGGCTGCTACTCAGTCCGGTCAACAAAACGGTAAAAGATATTTATAACGATGATTTAATCTCGGTCAAAACCGATGTATCGGGGGAAGAGGTAAGTTCCATCATGGAAAAATACGATTTGGTTGCTCTTCCGGTGGTTGATGGCATTGGACGTTTAGTAGGAAGAATCACCATTGATGATGTGGTGGATTTTATCAGGGAAGAAGCCGAGAAAGATTACCAACTTGCCTCCGGTATTACCGATGACGTGGAAACGTCCGATAGTGTTTGGGTACATACCAGAGCAAGAATGCCCTGGCTTGTTATTGGATTGCTTGGCGGTATATTTTCATCATTGGTCATTGGCCGCTACGAAGGTCTTATACAAACTTTCCCCGCCTTATCCTTTTTTACGGTAGTCATTGCGGCTATGGGAGGAAATACCGGAATGCAATCGTCGGCAATTATTGTGCAGTCAATCGCGTCAGGTCACATAAGTCTGGAATCAACCTGGATAAAACTGTTAAAAGAAATCTCGATTGCATTGATCAACGCCGGCGTTCTTTCAGGTTTAATACTGCTATTTAACATTGTAATGGGCGCAGAAACAGCATTGACCTACACGGTTTCAATTGCCATGTTTTCGGTTATTGTGTCAGCATCACTTTTTGGAACATTTATTCCTTTACTGATGAAAAAAATGAATATAGATCCTGCCGTTGCTACGGGCCCTTTCGTAACCACATTGAACGATATCATCGGAATGCTTATATACTTTACCATTGGTGCTATTTGTTATAGCACATTTTTATAAAAAAAAGAGGATGTACCAAAAGAACATCCTCTTTAATAACCAACACCTGTACTAATTGATATCGATTTGTTTCTAACATACCGCAACATTTCGCTAGCCTCATTTTACTGCTTCAGAAATCTTTCGGCATAAAACCATGCTGCATTAATTGTTTGAGCTGGTTTTATTTTTTATTAAATCTACCACCTAATGAAATTTCTTTTACATTTCCATCCTCGTCGGTTACCGTTGCTTTGTTATCGCATGTGTCGCTGCTTCCGTAATCTAACCAAACTGTTTTAGAAACATCATCTTTAACCCTAACAATCTCTACGTTACCCGAAAGCGGAAAACGACACACTCTTTCGCGGTAAACCGGAACAGTAATTTCGCGGGTAACGGAATAACCTTCCGAACTTGTACCGGAAGAACCTCCGGTAATCAAAAATGCATCGTCCCATACGTTTCTGGTATCATCGCCGGCTATCATAGTTCTTGTTCTGTCCACAGTCCTGGTCCAGGTAATTCCTTCGGTAGTTTCGATAGTGATGTTTATAACGGTAGAGAAATACCATTTATCGTCGTCGTTTTTTCCTTCGTTAGTGTACACTTTAGAACCACTAATTCCATTATCATTCACATAAAAGTCTTCAAACTCAACTGTTCTGGTCGCACCTTCTACCCAGTGGCGATTGGTAACGGTAACAATTACTTTCCCTCTTTTCATTCTGCCGAAACGGTCTTCGCAATTCTCTTCCCCAAAGTCAAAAGTTACTACTTTAGGGTATCTGGCATCCTCGGGGCGGTCAACATAAACCGTAGGACAACCTTGAGGCTCATCATCCTCCAGGGCACTTTTAAGTTCGCTTACCGCGGCCAATTCACTTTCTTGCGACAGGTAAACATCAATTTCGTCAAATATACTTTCCTCCAAATCTTCGATAGAAACAGATTGTTCAACCACGTCTGTATCTACATCGTCAGAATCCATGACAGCCGAATCATTCTTATCACATGCATTAAACATGAACAATCCTGCCATTAGCATTCCGCTTAAAATTAAATTTTTTGTTTTCATAATTTCCAGTTTTAATTTTTTTATCAACTTGCTTGTTTAATCCTGAACATGCTCTTTTTTGTTCTTCGTGTTCTTGGATAGATAAACTCACAAAAGGTTTAACGGAGTGGCAATTTTTTTTGATATTTTTTTAAAATATCCTCTATCCAACTACACTACTGATTGTTACATGTTTCTTCAATAAAGTAAAAATTACATACCTCTGCATTTATCAAGCAAGATTGATATCCTCTTAGCATAACAATTAAACCTGTAGGAGTTGAATATCAGGATAATTGCCTAACTTTATACTATGGTGGTATTTATACGAAAACAATGTATTATGTGCGCTAAACGACAGTATGACTAAAAAAAAGATGAAAGGTGAATTTCATCAATGACTATGAAGGTATTGGAGGGCACGAGCATTTCAGAGGTGATTTGACATTAATGTATTTTATACGTGTAGATCCGCCCACTGGCAAAATTGTTCATTTGCAGATGAAGCCCATGCAGATTAAACACCTGAAATTAAGTTAGGTATCAAGAACCGATGCATTATGGCTAAGTAACTCCTTAAACAGGGAAGGTGAAAAGTTTGGAACCCGGGTACAATTAAACAAGGATAATACCTTATGGCTGCAACTAATTTAGTTGATGAAAAATGTTGGTCTTTCTAAAATTGTAAATGTTAAGCTATGGATATCGTTGATTTGTCAGATAAAACCAGAGGGGACTATTTCACTTGCTTAGAAGAGTGGTCGGATGAGATGAAAGATGGTATTTGTCGCAAAGAATGCTGGTACAATACTATGGCGAAAAAAGGTTTGAGGGTGAAACTGGCCCGTAATGATGCAGGCATAATCGCCGGTATGATTCACTATGCCCCGATTGAACATTCCTGGATTGAAGGAGAAAATCTCTATTTTGTTTATTGCATCTGGGTACATGGGCACAAAAGGGGGCGTGGAGATTTAAGGAAGCGTGGAGTGGGCAAGGCGTTATTACGTGCAGCGGAAGAAGATGTAAAAAACCTCAAAGCTAAGGGATTGGTTGTTTGGGGATTAATATTACCATTTTTTATGCGTGCAGGATGGTTTAAAAAGCATGGGTACAAAAAGGCAGACAGAAAAGGCATCAGTGTGTTGTTGTGGAAAACGTTCACCGAGAATGCATCTCCTCCCCGATGGATCAGAGCGAAAAAGAAACCGAAACCAATCCCGGGCAAGGTAGTAGTTACAGCACTGTCAAATGGCTGGTGCTCCGGAATTAATGGCATGATAGAGCGTGCAAAACAAATCTCCGGTGAATTTGGGGATCAGGTAATCTTCCGCGAAATCGATATGAATAGCCGGGCAGCTGTACGGGAATGGGGTCTTTCGGATGGATTATTTATCGACGACAGGAATATTTACAAAGGGCCGCCACTGTCATCTGAAAAAATCAGGAAATTTATTAGTAGGAAGGTGAAGAAACTGAAATAGATAAAAAGAAAAGCTGTCCATTTAGTTGAACAGCCCCGCCTCTTTGCGTATTTATTTCGTTATTTTATTTCAACCCACCCTTAACAAAAGTGTCCCAGATATTGGCGGCAAAGAATTTCCCGAACGATGAAACCGAACCTATACCGGATTTTCCTTTTTCTACGTTGACCGGACGCATGGTGGTTAATTGTTTTACAAAATCTGCCATTTCAATTTTCAACTTTCCCTTACCTAGGACTTTTCCGGAATTATCCTTCCCATTATAAATAGTGATAAATAAGGTGGTAGTGTCAAGCCACACATCAACGCTATCGTTATTCTCAATTTCTTTATAACCAGAAAAATAATAGGTTTTACCTTCTTTACTTTTTAGTATAGCATTATATATCATTTTCTTTTTTTCGGAGCTTGATGGATCTGCTACGAACAGGTTAAATTCGCCCCGATAGGCCATCAGTGGATATGCGGATAGCTTGGGTGCTTCCATGGTGCCCAGCATTCCTGCCAGGTGATCCGGATCCGACAAAAAGGATTCCACATCTTCCGAACGAATTGTGAGTGTAAATTCAAAGGTCGAGTCTTGTTGTTTTCCAAGTTTGAAAGCCTCTTCATAATCCTCTTTTTCGTCCAGAGAGAAGTATCCTTTCATAGTTTCCGTAAATTGAACGCCTTGTTTTATTGGCATATTTGCTTTTACTTCCAACATCTCAAACCCATAAGGTATTTGCCTGTTCATATCATGTGCAATCAACTTACAATTTCGTTCTGCCATGCCGCTAATCGTCAATAACGGATTAGTGCCAACCGGCCGGGGAAGTATTGCCCCATCCATCACAAACAGACCGGGATGCAGGGTATTGCCCAATTTCCCCTTAAATACCTGTCCCTTGTGATCTACAACGCCCGATGAAGCATCATCGCCCATGATGCACCCCCCTAACGGATGAACGGTAACCAGGTCGTAATTCATCAGCTTGGTCCAGCTTGGGTTTTTAATATAATTTCCGCCCAGCGCCTTAGTCGCTTCTTTTAATTTATTACTTACCTTTTTAAATATCTCATCTTTACCAACACCCTTCCAATTGATTTTCAGATGGTCGTTTTTCAATTCCATTTCCCCATCCCCGCTATCATGCGTCATTACCAGATAAACTTGCGTATGGTTAATGGCTCCTCTATAGGCACCCCCAATCCAACTAAGAAACTCACGCCATTTTTCCTTTATATAGTCCGTAAATCCCCTGTCCGTATCTCGCCCGACAAGTCGCGACAAACTGGTAAGTGCCGGAATCATAATGGATTTGATGGGTGCAGGAACGGTACCTTCTTCCAAGGTCATGCCTTCTTCCAATTCTTCTTTGTTTCGTATATCTATGACACTGGTAATGCATGGGCCAACCTTGAAAATCTTTTTATCGCCGCCCTCGTTACACTCAGGTTTATTGTTGCCCGTTTTTTCACCCAGGCCAATCCCATTAATTTTAACATCGTTATTATATCCGAATCCCAACACATCACCATTACCGCTAAAACGCTTGCCCAGCATATCCGAAACATCCAGCCCTTTTTCGGCTGACCTAAATAATATTTCGGTACTACCCAAAGATCCTGCACAAACAAAAACGCTATCAGCTGAAATTACCAAAGGAGGCGCATCAAACTTCTCTCGTCCTGTGTTATACAGATTGCAATAAACCCGCCATTTGTTTTCGTTCCGTTCGATGTGGGAAACCCCGATTTCTGTAAAAATTTGTGCTCCATGATTTACCGCATCCGGCAGGTAATTCATGGCTGTCGTGTTCTTTGCCCCATGATTACAACCCGTAACGCAATCGCCACAATTGATGCATTTGCATTGTTTTATTCCAACATGGTTTACTTTGTTTTCGAAGTTTACATTGATGTCCAGTAATCGGAAGTTCTCTTGCATAGCTGCTGCCGATTTACGCATCCCTTCGGTTTTGGCCAAAACAGGATAACCGTTTTTTCCTTCGGGATAAGGAACAGGCTTTAACATATCCCAAGCCACGGCAATGCCTTCCTTCAATGTATCCATATTGTTTCGTATGGCGATGGGCCACAGGGAATCATCAAACACGCGCTCTTCCGCCTCGATAGAAACGTTGGCATTCACCAGCGAGGTACCTCCAAGTCCGCATCCTTTAAATACGCTGATATCTTTACCGATGACAAACTCGTACAAACCATTATTGTCGCCAATATCTGTCTTACCCTTGTTTATCTGCATTTCTTTGCCTGCTTCCAACAGTTTATCCGGAAATTCTCCGGGAAGAAATTCTTTTCCTTTTTCCAGCAGACATACTTTTTTGTTCAATCGCGACATTCTTGAAGCAGCTATACTGCCGCCATAACCGGAACCTATTACTATTACTTCGTATTCCGATTTTAATTCTGTGATGGGTTTCGATAATCTGTTCATGGCCTAAAGTTTATTTCTATTGGTTTGTCTTCTAATAAATTGTATTGGATTTCATCACCCTCGAATTTTGGTTTTTCTACGGTACCTACATTTTTCCAATTGGTAACAATATTCTTAAGGCCTATTGGATAAATGGTGAGTTTGTCTTTGGCAAGATGTATTCTCAGGAAATTTTTGAATCCTTCGTGCCGGTATGAGGATGATCCCTCATTGGCATGATTCTTTAAGACAAGAATACTGAAAGAAAGATAAATGCCAAAGATAATACCCACGCTTAATCCACCTAAAACCATCATTTCCACTCCAAACAATAAAGCCTGGTAACTTTGGTTTATATCCAGATGAAGAATATTAAGGTTCCATATTGAAAACACCCAAATCCAGCAATAAAGATTGGTAATTTGCGCTGTGGCATGAAAAAAACCTCCTAGAAGTAGGTTCCACTTTTTTAAACCTAGTGAAACATCAGTAAAAAAGAGTATTCCAAGGAATAATACCGCATTTAATAAAAATACTGAAGGACTATGCTGTACGGTTTTCCATATAATACTCAAATAATTGTCGATATTACTGATAGAAAATGCAAGCTCAGCTACGGTTTCCATAAAAGTAGTGCCTGTTGAACTAACATTGTTACTCTGAATAATCCACGAAGTTAAAATATGAATGGCAGCTAAAAACAGACAAAAACTCCAGTTGTAGAAAGGGAATAACAGGTTCCGCCATGAAAGATTCTTTGATTGTTTAAAATTGGGAAATGTACATTTCAGTTCGGCTTTTGATTCATTGGGGAAACTAAACTTGTCCTTTAAGAAATGGGTAGGATGCATAAACGCCCCGCCACCACCAGCTGTAATCAACTGGGATATTTTTCCGTCTACATCCTTTTTCTCATATCTTGAATAGTGATGCAAATCCCCGGTCAATATAACTTCGATATGAAAATGGGCGTTTTGTTTTTCACCTTCTTTCCGAAGGCTTTCGATAAAGAAGTTCAACCTCTCTTCATCATCAAATTTACCGGATGTAGAGCCATAGACCCAGGTTGGTTGTGCCGTGCACAGAATTATTTTATCTCCTGATTGAAAACACCTTCCGGCCACCTCTTTAAAGTAACTCAGTTGGGGTTCGTCAATATCGCCCATCAATTGAATATCGATACCTAATAGCCAGTACCGGTGCGGTAGTTGAAGTGCAAAATAGCTTCTTTTTTGTTGGGTAAGCCAGTTGCCCAGTGCCCGCCCTTGACAGAACAAACGCATAAAATTGGTTAACCCGTCGTACCAATCGTGGTTGCCGGGGATGACAAAAAGTTTTGGCTTCAATTCTTTGGCCTGTTTTTCCTCATCGATCCATGGGAATGCAGCATTGTACGGACCTTGAAGCCTGTTTTTATATTCATGGATTTCGGGTGTAGGATAAACTTCGTCACCCCCCATCACCAGAATATCGCCACGAGGTAAATTCTTATTATTTACTTGTATTTCATCTTGAGCCATCAGGTGGGCCATGGTATAAGTAGGGTTGAATCCGTCGCCTAAATCGGAAATATAATCGATCCAAAGCTCTTCCTTATCAGACAAATCAAAGGGTTGGTCCTGCCTGGCAAAGGCCTGCATCTCCCTTTTGTCGGAATAGCTTCCAAAAACTACAGACACCACGGCTTTTACGCCGGTACTCATAAGTTGGGCCACATCAAACCACCCCACCATTGGTTTTCTTTCAAATTTCATAGTTCATCAGTTTTAATCCCATGCGATATTTTAATCCGATACCTCCCGATTTTCCGTCCTGCCTTCGGATATTTGTGCTATACCAGGAATCTGCTCTTTCCTTTATGTCCTGATATAACCTGCCTTCCATTCTATCTTCGTTTTCATCTGCTTTTGCAATTGAAACATCAACATACTTAAATTCCAACCCTAGTAGCCAATCAACAACCGAACCCAGTTTCCAGCTTGCGGTCAACATGTATTTGTCATTTTTGTGGACAAAGGAACACGTAAGTTCCAATAATTTTTCACCTTCTACTTTTGCGCTTTTTACCAAATGATTAAAGCAAGGCACCTCCTTGCCCAAAACCTCAAAACTTACGCTTGAATATATTTTTAGGATGTCTCCATCGTTTTGAGCGGACAGGACCATGTATGTATAAAAGCTGACTTTACTTTCATCTTCATTGTTTGAAATGGTACCATGAAATTGATTGCGCATATTCAACCTAACTCCCGGATTCTTCATTTTAGTAGCTTCCTTATCCATGGGCAGTCCATCGGATGGTAAAGACTTCAAACTGGTTTTAGCATCCACATAGCCCATGTTGATCAGCGAACGGGCATCAATTTTATTAAAAAACAGATCCGGATCGAGCGGTAGCGGGAATTCCGGTTTAATAACAAAAAGCTTTACGGGCGTTTTCTGCCCGGATTCAGAATGACCTTGTTCTATCTGTTTATTGATCATATCTATTCTGGCGTACTCTTCCAACAAACCGCCATTGGCGCTCATTTCAATCATATGCACATATTGGTTAAGTGCTCCAGGCAAGTATGTTTCCGTATTGCCAATAGCCCAGACCAGCCATAGTTCGTCTGCACCCCGGTTCACTGCTTCCATTAAATTGGCATCTTTGATCCACACCGCATCAGAGTACCATTGTTCTTTAATTTGTATTCCCGGCATCACTATGGGCAGCGAAACACCGGCCACTAAATGATCCTCCCAAGCTTGATTATTTGGAATGGCCTCAATGGTTTTTTCAGAGAAGTTACATACATTAAAGGTGATATCGCCTTGGTTAAAACCATTGATTTTTTCAATGTTGATACCCAGGGCAGGGAATATTTTATTTCTGATTCCATCCGCGTCGGCATAACCCATCATATTTAAGGGTTTAAAATAATTCTTCAACGGTCGCATCGACATAAAATTTTTCATCTTCAGCTTACGCCATCGCTCTGCAATCTCGTGTGGGTTGCGTCCTGACGCCAGCATGCCCGCATTAAAAATCCCCCCTGATGTGCCATCCACATGATTAAACGAAACTCCTTGCTCATCCAACGCGATAAGAACGCCGGCTTGATAAGCCAAACGCATACCTCCACCAGCCAATATGAGTGACTTTTTGTTTTCCTGCGCGTTACTTTTAATCAGCATTTTTATATCTTATTTTAAACGTATAAATAAAAATCAATATCCAACCGGTTAACTCATGAAACATAAAAAACTGCATTAAACCGTTTGGCGTCCCTTCTACTATCCATGACATTACTCTTGCCAAAATTCCTGAGCCCATAATCACAAGGAACAGAATGTTAAATGATTTCTTAGTAAATATCATTCTTGTATAGAGTATGGAGAATAGACCAAACCCAAACTCCAGTGCCCGTAAAAAACGATATTGACTGAATAAATTTATGTATCCATAGTCTGCAAGAGTTTGGGGATCCAGATCAAACAGAAGGTTAAAGTCAAAGTAAGGATTGATAAAAGCACCCCAAAATCCCGCAAAAAGCAGGAGTACCACGTAGGGATAATAAAAGGAGTAGCTCAATATTTTCATGTACCTGTTATTTATCAAACCTTAATCACTTATTCCAGGGAGGTTGCAAATTTCATGTTGCTAATTCTCCAACTCTTTTAAATAATATAAAAAGAGTAGACCGGAGAATAAATCAAACAACGCCACTCCTGCTGCAATGGGTGCAAATATTCCGTTTAAAATCCCCACACCTACTGCAACAAATGCACCGAGTTTTTGCAAAGCACACCACAGAATGGCAGGTTTTTGCGGGTACGGGCTATAAATGGCATGTATCATCAAGCCGCCAAACAGGGTCATAAACATGCCAACAATGGCAAAAAAATGCGACGACGCTTCTGTAATTTCTCCTTGAATGATGTTTAGAACAGTTTGGGGCGATAACATTTGCACCAAACCGGAAAGTATGGTGGCAATGGAAATTATGATAACGACAAGGTTTAAATATCTACGCATGTGTTTTAATTTATTTTCATTGATCATATTGCCTGTGCTTTATTTCTATCGCTCTTTTAGAATGATCTAAATAATTGCACCGGCCACGCCTGTTTCATGGGCTTGTTTTAATTTAATGTCTGTTCGGAAAAAGTAAATCGCCATGGTGACCCACTGTAATGTCCAAATGCTTACCCTAATTCTATTGAGATTCATCCATTGATTTAAAACTATTTTAAGCCGCACCGGATCATCAACTCCTGCTGCCATCTCTTGGTTGTATTCAAAAATAAAATAGATGGTGAGGAGTGTGGCCAGAATCACCAATGTTAAAACAATGATGGGATACCATTTCAGGCTTGTTTTCCATTCTCCAAAAATAAATATGGCACAGCACAGCATCATCAGCATGGTCATGTACGTAAAAAAATCGGTGGCGGCCTGCACCTGCGGAACAAACTGCATATAGTAATTGTCCGGGGTTAATTCCGGTGCAGCAGGAAATGAGAATAAGACCAACGACCAGCCGGTCCCAAAATACATGGAAACACAGGCAAATAATACCACTTTGTTTAATGTCAGTAACTTTTTCATACGCTTGAAATTAGATAAGAGACTGATAAATAATAGTCGCCAAACACGAATGCTCAGAATTTTTTCTTATTAAATCCCTCCATGGAGGAATGTATACTTTAATGTATTGAACGCACAATAATCATAAGGTTGCATCCGTAAAAATAGGAAAGCACTGATATCCCAGGCAGCTTATAATTAACTTCCTACTGTCGATACAGCAGACGTTGTGCTATATAATTACAGTTGTGCTCTCCCCAGTTATTGACCCACTGCCGGTTATATCTTGAAATTATTATAATCCATTGACGGCGGTTCTAGCCAATCCTCGCTTAGCCCGAGATGGAAAATGCTTTCGAGTCCCTCGGGCATGCTTTTGGGAGGTTCATCATAAGTCATAAACCAGCAATCGAAATGATCATCGAGTATGCCGTTGGCCTGAGGCATAAACATGGTAAAAAACGGATCAGGATTAACATCAATATTCCGCAGGAACGACACCTTAGGATGGTCGCCAATAAACAGGTTGGCCTTTGCTTTGCCAAATAGGTTTACGCCTGCCTTTGAATTAAAATAAATGTAGGAAGCCATCAACATATTTCTGAAACGGCAATAATTGACGGTGCCCACTTTCAGCTTTAACGAGGATGACCTGGGACGGATAATCTCAATGCGAAAGGCAAAGTGTCCATCCTTTTCGTACTGACTGCTGACCATGTGGTCATCTATCTTAAAATCGAGATTGGCTTTGTGTTTGGGCATCCCCCAGATTCCTTTGCCACCTTTTACCGATATTTCGGAGCTAACAGGTAAGTCCAATATATACTGCCCCGTGCCATAGGTTTTCATCATCATGGCATTAAGGATGGGCGGAGCTGGTTTTTTACCATGCGTGCATCCAATGGCTATGCTGTACTCGATATACTTACCGATACTGGTATCCAAATAATTGATTACAGTTATCAGGAGCGCCGCTCTTCCGTTGGGCAACTTTAGGGCATGAATTTCATTTCCGGGCAGCAAGGCATTAGCCTTTTCCCAATCACAGGAAAACCCGGCCATCAGTGCAGGAGAATTTTTTGCACTCACCGGCAACTTATATGGGATATCGTCCACCAGGGCATATCGCCCTTCGTATCGCTTTATTCGTTTTGGTACTGCCATAGTTAATTTTTATTTAGTTCCTCAATCATAAGCGGAAAAACTTCCGCGGGGGCATCCTTGCCCCAAAAAACATCCAAATGACTATACTTATCAAGTATGTACAGCTTGTGATATCCGGGATGTATTTTTTCCAGATATTTAAAAGTATTTCTTTGGCTGTCGGGCAAAAAACAAAGGTTTTGCTTTCCCCCAAAGAGTATTATCCTTGCGTCGCTTTTTATGGGCTCGTCCACGTAGGTAGTTTGCTTTTTAGCCGGATCTACCGACATGAGTGCGCCTTTGTGAATACACATTTTAATATGTTCAAAAAATGAAACGGGTACCTCGGCAAACTCATGCTGAATCCAGTCCATCGTTTTTTCATCCAGATTCTCAAGTCGCCACAAGGCAGGAAACCCGGCACCATAGGTAAAGCTCACAAACTTGCCCACCGGTGTATCTCTTTCCCAATGTGTGGCAGAAACCATGAAACGGAGAATTTTTGATTTAAAATCAGGCGCATGAAGTCCCCAGGCAGGGTTAAGATATTTGTAAAAAAGCTTTATAAACGGCAGCAAATAATTAATCTTGAAAATGGAAAATTTAGGGACAACAGGATGAAGTGAAACGGCATTGCTTATGATGGTTTTCACCTGTGGAACCAGACCCAGGGCCACCGATATCATAAAGCTGGTGCTTCCCTGACAATGAATAATGGCCTTCATTTCCTGCCTGCCCGTTAATTCCATAATCTTTTGAACTGCCGCGGGGTGATCATTCAGCGCTGCCTGATCCAAATCCCATTGGTTCGGCTGTAAGTCGATACTCGCTCGCCAATTCTCGAGCCACACATCATAGCCCTCCTGCGCCAATTGAGTAACAAGATTATCTTTGATAGGAGGATTAAAAATATCCGCACGCACACCGGCACCATGCACCAAAAGCACCGGACCTCTGGAGGTATTGTTATGAATAAGGTGTTTTAAATTGCACTTTACCCCATCGTATGCATCGAACTCTATTGTTTCAAAATGATGATTCATTGGTTATAATCTCATTAAATTGCATGAACAGTCAGCAACATAACCGTTAATGTACACGCATGATGTTGGCACACGTTATAAGCATTAACTGCTAAAGATTAAATCATCTGGGGTTTATAGGAAATGTCAGGCTCCTTCGTTTCGTAACATTCGCCACTTGAAAGAAGCAAGGAACATCCCTAAAACGAGTCTAAAACTCAACAATTTGCAGAATATAATGATTAATTGAATGAATGTCAATGATTGTATTTCGTACGTATTAAAATAATTGACCAATCAATGAAAGTTGCATATATCATCAACCAAAGAGAAATACCAATCCTTACCTATACCGGCATGTTATGTTGTCTGCAAGTTAGTTGCAAAACTTTAAATGATGAATTAGGCTCTTTTCTTTAATGGTTCATCACTTACTCAAATTTCATCCATAGAAACAAGCTATTTATGTCTATGTAAATTATGTTTACGTAATACCGTGTTGACAGATGGAATCAAACGTCGTAACTTACCATATATGGTATCCATTTATTCAGATATCATTTGTCGACCCAACTTGGTCATACGGAATGACCTAAAGCATATTACTTTTCAACTATATATGACATAACTACCTACAAATATAACTGTAAGTGGTATAATTATTTAAGCGATCCTCCAGACAAGCTTAACAAACTCACATTTACTAACTTAAAATTTAAAAGTCATGCGATTTATTTTAAGAGGAAACCTTTACGGATTGCTTTGCCGCGAAAACAGAATTCCGGTAAAGAACACTATTGTACGACTTTATCGCTACAATAACCAAGATGCAGTGGTTGCAGCTACCAATGCGCTTCCCAAGGAATTATTTCAAATTTACTCCAAAGCTGAGGTGAGCGAAAAATCGAATGATTTGCTTGCCGAAACCAAAACCGATGAAAATGGCATGTACACATTCGATCTGGATGGGAACAAACTCAAGTATGATGGGGGACCTGTTGAAATTATACTTTACTACCCCGATGTTCCTGATTATGGCCAAGCCAACCAGAAGCCTCATAAGAACTTTAAAGAATTTGGTGTCCGTCTCAACATTTTCCAGCCCGGCTGGAGACAAACCAACGACAATAACTTGTACGCCACCTTTAATTATATTATCAGCACTAAAAACTGGTGCTACATTTTGTCTCTACATGACTTATGGTTTATATTCGGACAACTCACCGTTTGCCAAACCAACACTCCCATTCCCGGCGTTACGGTAACTGCAATGGACGATGATGTGATAAGCGATGATGAACTGGGAAGTGCGGTCACCAACTCAAACGGACAATTTATTATTGTTTATACTTCAAAAAAATTTAAAAAAACTTTCCTTTCACCATTGATCAATGTAGAAACACCATTGTTCCCATGGGGCAACGGTCCAGATGTATATTTCAAATATGCGACCTCTGCAGGAGAGTTTCACAAGGAGCCCTCATCGAGGGGCAGGATGAAAGATAGGGAAAACGTTGGCAATTGTTTCTGTGTAAATCTGTGTTTGGAAGAAGGGCCGCTTGATCCTCCTGAAACTGACGTAATTCCCGGTTTTTTCAAGATTGGACAAAACAGGGCATACCATATCCTGAATAACATTGACTCTACTACAGGCAGAACCATGGGTAAAGCAGTCGCAGGATGGAACGACCTTGCGTTTTTTTCTAACCTGAGTTTACTGGGCAGTTTAAACAAAAAAATCAACAGCAAACCGCTTGAATATAAATTCCAATATGAAGAATGGAATGCTCCGGGTGGCGCTGTGGTAACCCCATGGACTGATATTATGAAGCCCGACATCGCCAATACGGTAATTGGTTACACACAAGAACTTACCGGCGACATATTTAACCCCATAAAAATCACCGATTACGCGATACACCCTCATCCAGGTGAGATGGAGGTATTTTTTGATGCTTCTGACACTTGGGTTAAGGTACCACAGCTGAGTAACTTTGTGGTAAATACGAACGGGTTGCTGATTAACCTGATTTCTTCGAAACTAATGAGCGGGACAGTGAATATGGCGGGTCTTGTTCCGGGCAATAATGCGGCAAGCGTACAACCTTTGCAAAAGAATCGCTACTTCAAATTGCGCATGATTAAACGGGAAGAAGGAAATGCAGCCACGGAAACCATTGCGGGCACTTCCAAAGAGATCGCCCTGTTTAACTTGTTATACTCAGGAGTTCCACAGCGCGGATCGTGGTTGCCAGGCACTTCAACAGAACGAGGTGTAGCCTGTTTGGACATTAAAGAAATGACCGGTAGCGGATGTGTTAAAATAACAAATTCATTAACTGTTAAATACACTGCCGCTAATCCAAACCTTGGAAATGTGAGAGTTACTATGTCAGGTCCCGGTGGCCCGCACGTATTCCCGGCAATAGCGCACGATACAGCCGGAGAAGAAGCACACGGGGAAGTGGCTTACAGCGGAAGTGTGGCAGCATTACCCAATTGTGCATACATAGTATATGTACATGCCGATCTGAAACTTACAAATGGAGAATGGACACACCATGACATTTGGGATCATATGGCGTTCTGTAAATAGGAGATTTAACCCGCAATATTATAGGCTAGAAATTAGAGGTTAATCGTTAAAGGTTAACCTCTATTGCTTTTCATAACCCCAGGTTTGTTATTCGGAAATGGCCAATCTGCCCCCAAGGGTGACGAAAGTTTAGAATTTCGATGATGGCCATGTGCTTTTTTCCATCAATTATTTTTGTTGGGTTTCGTGTGGTAAGGTATCGTGAAATTAAATATTGAGCCAATGCCTTCTTCACTTTCTACCCAAATTTTGCCGCCAAGCATTTCCACATAGGCTTTGCTAATCGATAATCCTAAACCTGCGCCTTGTCGAGCCACATTATTGGATATATCAGTTTGAATAAAACGGTCAAATATGGCTTGACACCAGTCTTTGGGGATCCCGATACCGGTATCTTTTACATAAAATTGTATTTGCTTTAGCGAACCCGTCAATTTATACCCAAATTCTATTGAGCCTGCAGATGTAAATTTAATGGCATTTTTAACGAGGTTGGTAAGAATGGCAAATATTTTTTCTCTATCGGTTGTAATGAAGGCATCTATTGTCGGCAAACTGGTTTTTAACGAAAACTCTATTTTTTTGGCTTCAACCTCTGGTTTAAAAAAAGTATAAATATATTCGCACTGCTCGTTGATATTCGTTTCTTTGATATCATATTTCATAAGTCCAGCCTCAATTTTTGAAATATCAATGATATCGTTGATGATACTTAGCATACGGACGCCACTTTGCTCAATTATACGGATGTACTCTTGCTGTTTATGTACAGTCAACTTCTGCGTTCTGAGTATTTCAGCAAAGCCAAGAATACCGTTCATTGGGGTTCTGATTTCGTGACTCATATTGGCAAGAAAAGCTGATTTTAACCTTTCGTTTTCTTCCGCTTGGAGCAATTCTTTTTCTGTCTGTTTTAGTTTGGTAAGGTCAATGTCGATGCAGAACAATTCTTGTTTCCGTCCGGGTATATTAATGATAGAGTGGTTTGAAAAAACCGATACACGTGAGCCGTCCTTTCTTAACAGTGACAATTCGGCCGCAGGAATGGGTTGTCCTGACACGGCCATCTCCTTTATCGCCTTATTTACAAAATCTTTCAATTCGGGCGGTATAATTAAATCCACCACATTCTTGCCAATCGCCTCTTGGGCACTGTATCCATATAATTTCTCAGATGCTCGATTCCAGTATTGTGTTGTGCCATCAGGGCCGTACCCTTGCACGGATATGTTTTCTATATCTTGCAATAAACACCGGAATCGTGCCTCGCTTTGCCTTAAAGCCTCTTCCATTCTATTGCGTTTGGCTATATCTTTTTGATATAAAGCCTTTAAGGCATTATTCTCTCGCTTCAATGCCTGTAACTCTTTAATTAGTTCTGGATCGCTTTTATCTAATTCAATCATGATATCTGCTATTTAATACCGATATTATTTATGGGTTTGGTTAATGAATTGGCACTTGTTCCTGTTACCTATTAAGTTGGATATGGTTTTTATCTCTCATATAATACGTTCACTTAACTTTATAAAACAACTTATACAAAGGATAACAAATCTTTTTATAATTCCTTTTTAGGGAATTGTCATAAGTTATTCTTTGTTGCTTAAATAAAATTCAAGTTTTTGATGGGTTTTAATATATTGAAATTAGAATAAATCCCCAAGTAATACGATAGCTATATATAGCTGATTACTGTGTTATTATGCAACATTTTTTACGGCATCTTTGTCGCGTTAAGCACCTCATTATTTTTTGGCAGGTTTTATCGCATACCGATTACTTCCATATACTGTCTCTGTCTTTAATCGGCTGCTTTGTTTTGATATATGACACTATTCCGTTGACATAACCCCATTTTCGTTCTTTTAACTTGTATAGATGAATGTTAAACCGAATTCTGTCATTAGGAATTTTAAAAATTCAATTGCCAGCGGGCATAAGTCATCTCCGTTGCTAGCGGGATTGAAAATCGTAGATTGCCGTATTTAACCCTCAATATGTATTAGAAAATCTGTGACACACTGAAATTGCTTCAAAACAATACACTTCGTTACCTCACTTCATGGCACCAAAACGATGCTATGCCTTATTTCAGTAAAATCCTGTTTTATTGATCCTAACACATCTGCAACAAAGTTCTATGCATAATCCGGGATTAAGTATTGCATATATTTTGTTATTCGAATTGGAATTTTTAGATAAAGTCTATTGGCCTGTTTGGGTTAAGCAAAAAAAAAAGAAGGCCAACACGACCTTCCTTTTTTTTGCCCATAAGAGAGCTATTCTAATATTGTTTTGTTTCCACTAAACTAAACCAGATAAATAATTATTTACATTTTCCGCCGCCTCTTTACCTTTTTGGATGGCTGTAACCACCAAGCTGGCACCGTTGTGCGAATCGCCCGCCGCAAATACCTTATCAACGCTTGTTTGATAATTGTTATTTATTTTCAAGTTACCTCTTTGATCGGTTTCAATAGCCAATTCTTCCACTACACCTCTGTGTATGGCATGCACAAACCCCATGGATAGGAATACCAGGTCCACATCGATGATTTGTTCCGATCCGGCCACTTCGTTCATTTTCCAGGACCCTTTCTCATCCTTGGTCCATTCTACCTCCACGAGCTCCACTTTTTTAAGGCTACCGTTTGAACCGATAAATTTTTTGGTTGACAAGCTCCATTTACGCTCACAACCTTCTTCGTGCGAAGTGGATGTTTTAAGCGTTGTAGGCCAGTAAGGCCATGGATTTCCGGCAGCCCTTTCCTCCGGTGGTTTAGGCAGAATCTCGATTTGGGTTACACTCCTGGCCTTTTGGCGGTTCGAAGTTCCTACACAATCGGAACCTGTATCACCGCCTCCAATCACCAATACATTCTTACCCTTGGCATCAATACGGTCTTTAACTGCAACTTTCGCACCCCGGTTTACCCTATTTTGTTGTGTAAGAAAATCCATCGCAAAATGAACCCCTTTTAATTCTCGCCCTTCAACAGGTAAATCACGTGGTTGCATAGCTCCAATAGCCAGTACTACCGCATCAAAATCGTTCAATAACTTCGAACCTTTCACATCAAAACCAACATATTGATTGGTTTTAAACTTGATCCCTTCCTGCTGAAACAATTCGAGACGACGATCAATAATTTTTTTGTTCAGCTTAAAGTCAGGGATACCGAAGCGTAACAGGCCACCAATGGCTTCGTCCTTCTCGAATACAGTTACCGTATGTCCCATTTGGTTTAACACATCGGCTGTAGACAAGCCTGCAGGTCCCGAACCAATTACCGCCACTTTTTTTCCGGTGCGCACCTTAGGGATACGAGGCAGAATATAACCTTCTGCAAATGCTTTTTCAACTACCGAAGCTTCGTTTTCGCGGATAGTTACCGATTCCTTGTGAATAGCTAACACACATGATTTCTCACATGGATTGGGACAAATACGTCCCGTAAACTCAGGAAAACTATTGGTTGAATGTAATATATCGCTTGCGAGTTTCCAATCTCCCTTATAAATGGCATCTTGCCATTCCGGAATTTTGCTTCCTACAGGACAAGCCCAGTGACAAAAAGGAATACCACAATCCATACATCTGGATGCCTGCAGTTTTCGATCCTGTTCGTTGAGCGTTTGTTCCACTTCACCATAATCATCAGTACGCTCAGCTACGGGGCGGTAGCCACTCTCCTTTCGTGCTACCTCAATAAAACCTTTTGGATTACCCATATTTATATTTTTTTGAAAAGTTAGTCCAACTGGCCCGCACCCATCATTGAGTACCGGCATGTTTCCGGACTTCCTTCTTTATTCAAGACTTTTGAAAAATTATTATTCGTTTACGAAAGGAGCATCCTCCGTTTCCTTAAGCTTTTGCTCAAGCTCTTTTATTTTAAGCTCCTGAAGTACTTTCTTGTACTCAAAAGGTATAACTTTAATAAACTTTGGCAAATATTTGTTCCAGTTCACCAAAATATCCTGGGCTTTTTCGCTATTGGTGTGCAGCAGGTGCTTATTCAACAAAAACTGAAGTTCTTGCACATCTGCGGCGTCTTCAACCGGCGACAACTCCACCAAGCCTTTATTACAGTAGTATTCGAAATTACCTTCTTCATCCAGCACGTACGCAATACCTCCGCTCATACCTGCGGCAAAGTTTCTACCCGTTTTACCGATAACGACTACTCTACCTCCAGTCATGTATTCACAACAGTGGTCTCCCACTCCCTCAACAACAGCAGAAGCTCCAGAGTTTCGTACACAGAATCGCTCACCGGCCACACCTCGTACATACACACTACCGGACGTGGCTCCATAAAGAACCGTGTTACCAATGATGATATTTTCTTCAGGTTTAAACGTCGATCCTGCCGGTGGAATTACCATAATCTTACCGCCTGAAAGTCCTTTACCGAGATAGTCATTGGCATCTCCTTCCAGCTTAAACGCTAATCCTTTGCTTAGGAAAGCCCCAAAGCTTTGCCCTGCTGAACCGCTAAACTTACAGTTGATGGTGTTTTTAGGCAAGCCTTCTTCACCATATCGCTTACTGACTTCGCCTGATAACATAGAACCAACAGTACGGTCCGTGTTTCCTATTTCTTTGGCAATCCACACTTTAGATTGATTCAACAATGCCGGTTGTGCCTCTTCAATCAACTGCCAATCCATCACTTCATCAATACCATGCTTTTGCACCGATGTATGATGTAAAGGATAGATCTTGGCTTCGTCAGGGAAATGAAGCAGTCTGCTCATATCAATCCCCTTGGTTTTCCAGTTTCCAACTGTCGGATCTTGCTCCATCAAGTCGGTACGTCCGATCACCTCGTCCAATGATTTGTATCCTAACTGTGCCAGATATTCACGAACCTCCTCGGCAATAAAGTTCATGTAGTTAACCACATACTTGTATTTACCTATGAATCGTTTTCTTAACTCAGTATTTTGGGTTGCGATACCCGCAGGACACGTATTCAAATGACACTTTCGCATCATTATACATCCTAAAGTTATTAATGCTGAAGTGGCAAAACCGAATTCCTCAGCGCCAAGAATAGCCATTTTAATGACATCCAATCCTGTTTTTAGCTGACCGTCGGTTTGTAATTTAACCCTACCTCTGAGGTTGTTCATTACCAAAGTCTGCTGGGTCTCAGCCAAACCTACCTCGACCGGCATACCTGCGTGTTTTACAGAACTTGTTGGGGAGGCACCTGTTCCTCCCTCGGTTCCTGCAATCACAATCAGGTCGGCATGGGCTTTGGCCACACCGGCAGCAATTGTTCCTACTCCCGTCTCCGAAACTAACTTAACGCTCACATTCGCTGATGGGTTAGTACATTTCAGGTCGAATATCAACTGGGCCAAATCCTCAATTGAATAAATATCGTGATGGGGAGGAGGCGAAATCAGTGTAATACCCGGGGTCGAATTTCTCAACTTGGCAATAATCTTGTCTACTTTAAATCCCGGCAGCTGACCGCCTTCACCTGGCTTAGCGCCCTGTGCTACTTTGATTTGAAGCTCATCGGCATTCACCAGGTAATTATTGGTTACGCCAAACCTTCCCGAAGCCACCTGTTTGATGGAACTGCGCGCATTCGACTTAAACCTTTCCGCATCTTCGCCACCTTCCCCGGTGTTACTTCTTCCACCTACTTCGTTCATGGCCTTTGCCAATGCGGTATGTGCTTCCTTAGAGATTGAACCGTAGCTCATGGCTCCTGTTACAAACCTCTTGGTTATTTTTTCAACCGACTCAACCTCACTGATATCAATTGGCTGACGGTCTTTTAGTTTTAATAAGCCACGTAAGAACAGAGGGTTTTTATTGTCCTCATCTACAATCTTACTGAACTCTTTAAATTTACTGTAGTCTCCATTAGTTGTTGACCATTGCAACAAGCCAATGGTTTCAGGGTTCCATCCGTGTTTTTCGCCATATTTGCGATAAGCGTAGCTACCTGTGCTGTTCAACAACTCATTAGCAGCTGCCTCCCCATAGGCTTTTTCGTGGAACATTTCCGCCTCACGTGCCAACTCCTCAAATCCTACACCTCCAATTTTAGACGACGTTCCGGTAAAATACTTATCAATGATTTCCTGAGAAATACCTACAGCCTCAAAGATTTGTGCTCCATGATAACTTCTCAAGGTAGAGATACCCATTTTAGAAAGGATTTTCAATAATCCTTTGTCTACCGCCTTGATATAGTTTTCCCGTGCTTCGGCATAACCCATATTAATTTCGCCCTTCTTCACCAAATCGTCAATTGCAGCAAAACTCAAATATGGGTTGATAACACTTGCCCCAAAACCCAGCAACAAGGCATAATGCATTACTTCACGGGCTTCGCCGGTTTCCACCACAAGTCCGGTCTGCATTCGTTTTTTTGTCTTAATTAAATGGTGGTGTACTGCAGCTACGGCTAGCAACGACGGTACAGGTGCCATATCTTTATCGATTTTTCTATCCGATAAAATAACAAAGTTCTTTTTATCGTCAACTGCTTTTTCAGCCGCAGAACACATGGCTTCAATCGCTTTTTTCATTCCATCCCCACCCTCTTTTACAGGGTAAAGCATTGGAATAGTCACCTGTGTAAACTCTTCTCTTCGGTAGTCCTTAATCTTACCCAAATCGGTATTGGTAACAATGGGACTTTCGAACTTGATCAGACGACAGTGCGAAGGTGTATACTCCAGAATATTTTTAGAAGCAGAGCCAATATAGTTGGTCAATGCCATTACCAATCCTTCGCGTATTGGGTCAATAGGCGGGTTGGTAACCTGCGCAAACAACTGACGGAAATAGTTGAATAACCTTTGAGGTTTTTCCGACATGGCGGCTATAGGGGTATCGTTACCCATCGAAGTAATCGGTTCCATGCCGGTTTGCGCCATGGGTGTAATCAAGGTTTCAACATCTTCCTTGGAATAACCGAATGTTTTTAAGTAGGTATTAAAATTATCGATGGATGATTTAACCCTTTGTTTAACTTCTATATCTTTAAGACGAATACGATTTTCTTTCAACCAGTTCTCAAATGGATATTTTTGAGAAATCTGTGCTTTGATTTCCTGGTCAGGAATAATGATGCCCAACTTCGTATCTACCAACAGTAGTTTTCCCGGCTTTAAGCGACCTTTTTCCTTAATTTCTTCCGCAGCAAAAGTCTGCACGCCCACTTCAGAACCCATAATAATCATATCGTTCTTTGTAATCACATAACGTGATGGGCGTAAACCGTTCCTATCCAGGGTACCTCCAATGTAACGTCCATCGGAAAAAACGATGGATGCAGGACCATCCCAAGGTTCCATAATTGTGGAATGGAACTCATAATATGCCTTTAGACTTTTGGGTATCGGGTTTTTGTCGTTCCATGACTCCGGAATAAGCATACTTAATGCTTGTGGCAAACTCCTTCCGGTCAGGAACAAGAATTCCAATACGTTATCCAGTGAGGCGGAATCACTTTTGCCCGGCTCAATTACCGGGAAAATCTTTTTCAAATCTTCTCCAAAAAGATCGGATTTCAACAGGGACTCGCGTGCTTGCATCCACAAACGGTTACCCTTAATGGTGTTAATTTCACCATTGTGCGCCATAATGCGGAAAGGTTGAGCCAAATCCCATGCCGGGAAAGTATTGGTACTAAACCTGGAGTGAACCAATGAGATGGCACTCTTCAGTTTTGGATTTTGAAGATCCAGGAAATAGGCACCTACCTGGTCAGGTGTTAACATCCCTTTATAAATAAATATCTTGCTAGATAAAGACGGAATGTAAAAGGCCTCTTTTTCTTTCAGTTCCGATTCCCTGATCTTTCTTTCAGTTACCTTACGGGCAATATAAAGCTTACGTTCCAGTTTATTCTGTTCGTAATTGCCTTTCACAAAAACCTGGCGAATTCTGGGCTCGGTTCTTTTTGCAATTTCCCCTATCACACTGCCATCTACCGGAACATCACGATATCCAATCAGCTCCAGCCCCTCTTCCAGTAAGCTGGCATTCAATATTTCCTGACAAAGTAACGCTACCCTGTTTTCTTCGGGCAAGAATAACAATCCCGTACCATACTTACCTGGTTCCGGTAATTCAAAACCTAGTGAACTACAAAATTCATGCGGCACTTGTATCAATATTCCGGCTCCATCACCGGATTTATTATCTGAACTTTCTGCACCCCTGTGCGTCATGTTAACCAACACCTCAAGACCCCTGTTGACAATATCATGCGACTGTTGTCCTTTGATATTTGCCACAAAACCTATCCCACAGTTATCATGCTCATTGGCAGGGTCGTACAACCCTATTGCCTTTGGAAATCTCTTTTGCATCATATCTACATATTAATAAAGAAGGAATAATACTGAAACCTGATCCACCAAGCGTAGCAGTCAATCTCCCATTTCAATCATCTCCCTGGCTCTTGTCAAACCATTAGACACTAACCCTTATAAGATGACAATTATAATTTTTTCAACATATTTACTTTGAAAACGAAGCAAAAATAGCATTTTCGATTATATATTCCAAGATGCGACCTATAATATACGTTAAAAGATGACTTATTTGATGCATTTTACATGACATTTGTCATGCGGTAGATAAAAAAGCTAGGCGTTAACCACTGAATTACTAGCTGTTACCAATATGTGTATAAAATACAGAATGTGTGCATATATATTCATTCTGTTTTTTGTTGGAAACGAAGATAGTTGGCAGTTCTATTCGTAATCGGGATCAATCTTACTCAGACAAACTAATTCGACATCAACTCAAAGTGTACCGTAAAGATATGAACAACCAGGAATGACAACCAATACTTTCGTAAAATCACTCCAATAATAATTAATAATAATAATAATAATAAGCGCGGCAGATTAACTTGCAGATAGATAAACATCATCACTTTTGCCCTAACAATAGACGCATCGTCCGACACGAGTGTGAAAAGGTCAAATAAAATTATTGGGATGACAAGGTTACCATTTATATCACTTTTTCTTTACCTACCTCAATTTAAAACATAAAGCTATAACTATTAATGCGTTTTTACTTTCAGATCGTTACTTTTTATAGGGTATAATTTACTTTTTTACATCTTTTAATAAAATTACCCCCTAAATTATTTGGGTAGAATTAAAAAAAACCACATTTTTGTAGCGTAACTATTGAAAAACGATACCCCAACAAGGAAAAAGTTCCTTTTATATAATGATCACCCCAACAACAACACCCCTTCGTTTTTCCAGAATTACAAATTATATGTGTAACCTATATTAATACCTATTAAAATGAAAAAAGTAATTTTATTTTTTGCCGTTGTTTTAGCTTTTGGAGCAACAACATTGAAGGCACAAGAAGAATCTTCTAAAGTAGAAATCACAGGTTCTGTAGATACTTATTTTAAGTATGACTTTTCTGGTGAAAGCCAAATTCCAACCTCTTTTGCGGACGAGCAAAATTCAATTTCAATTGGTATGATTGATTTAGGATTCGCCAAAACAGTTGGCAAAGCAAGTTTCTACGGAGAATTATCTTTTGGCCCTAGAAGCGCACAATCTATTCCAATGGACGGTGGTATCAACATCCAAAATCTTTATGTTAGTTATGCATTAAGCGATGCTGTTTCATTAACAGGGGGTTATATGGGTACTTTTGTAGGATATGAAGTTATCTCTCCTGCTGCTAACTTTAACTACTCAACTTCTTACCTGTTCTCAGCCGGACCGTTTCAAAATGCAGGTTTTAAAATGGACTGGGCTATTGCCGATGGAGTTGGTTTGATGGTAGGATTATTTAATGACTGGAACGTGTATCAGGAAATAGATGGCATTTCGGATTTTGGGGCTCAACTTTCACTTTCTCCAGTTGAAGGATGGGACGCTTACATTAACTTTTTAACTGGTCCTGATTCAGGCACTATTTTAGACCTAACTACAGGGTATCAGATTACTGACGATTTTTACCTGGGATTAAATGCTGCTGATTTTTCTGCAGCAGAAGGAGATGGCGGATATACAGGATTCGCACTATACCCACAATATAGCTTTTCAGACAAAGTTGCTTTAGGTTATAGAGCTGAGTATTTTAAGGAAAAAGAAGTGGCTGAGTCATGGATGGTAGGTACGGAAAGTGTATTTTCTAGCACGCTCACATTAAACTTCTACGAAGGACCCTTTACTTTCTCTTCTGAGATTAGATTAGATTCTGCAAAAGATGAGATCTTCAGCAAAGAAAATGGTGATCCTACCAAATCAGCTACACAATTCTTATTAGCTGCTATTTATTCATTCTAAAAAAAGACTTTAAAATTTAAAAGAAGGTGAGGTAGTTGCTTTTGCGCTCATTTCTCAATACTTGAAAACCAAGCGATTGTTCTCTCCAATATGCGTTAAATTAAAGAAAGGGTAATTTTTCCTCCTTTTGTTTCCAATGCAAAACAATTGTTTCACCTTCTTTTGTTAAAAATATAAATAGTTCAAATAACTATAATAAAATTATCATGAAAAAAATTGAAGCTATTATCAGATTAACACGATACGAAAATGTAAAAAAGGCCCTTGAGGAGCAAGACATTACTTTCTTTTCGTACTGGGATGTTAGAGGTACCGGAACCGCCAGGGAAGGTCACTTATACAGAGGTACCGTTTATGACACAAGTATTATCGAGCGTCGCCTGATTTCTATTATCGTACGCGATGAAAACCTGGACAAAACAGTACAAGCACTGATGTCTGCTGCCAGAAGCGGCGAAATAGGTGACGGTAGAATATTCGTAACCGAGGTTGAAGAAACTTACAGAATTCGCACTGGCGAATCCGGACCGGAAACACTTTATATCAAGTAAACAACCTATTATTAATCTGATTTAAAAAACATTAAAAGACAAATATTATGGATGCAAACGCAGCTTTAGATATATTATGGATACTGGTAGCTGGTATTTTAGTATTTTTTATGCAGGCAGGATTTGCCTTGGTTGAGGCAGGTTTTACAAGGGCCAAAAACGTAGGAAACATTATCATGAAAAACTTCATGGACTTTTCTTTTGGCTCATTGTTGTTCTGGATCATCGGTTACAGTATCATGTACGGTGGCGAAGGTGCTTTCTTTGGCGCTTTCGACTTGTTCTACAACGTTGATGGCGACTACCACAACCTCTTCTTTCAAACAGTTTTTGCTGCAACTGCCGCAACAATTGTATCAGGGGCCATGGCCGAACGAACAAAATTTAGTACTTACCTGATATATTCTGTTGTTATTACAGGTATCATCTATCCTATCTCAGGACACTGGGTTTGGGGAGGTGGATGGCTATCTACTTTGGAAACACCATTCCATGACTTCGCCGGTTCAACTGTTGTTCACTCTGTGGGTGGATGGATGGCCTTGGCAGGAGCCTGGACCATAGGCCCTCGTCTTGGCAAATACAATGGCGGCACGAATGCCATACCTGGTCACAACATGGTATTAGGTGCACTTGGTGTATTCATTCTTTGGTTGGGATGGTTTGGATTTAACCCCGGATCACAATTAGCTATCAGCGGTGATAATGCCAATGCAGTAGCAAAAATATTTATTACAACAAACTTAGCCGCAGCAGCTGGTGCTGTTGTTACCATGTTTGTAACTTGGTTCCGTTACGGAAAACCAGACCTTTCTATGACACTGAACGGCGCCTTAGCCGGTTTGGTTGGAATTACCGCGGGTTGTGATATTGTAAGCCCGGGTGGAGCCGCTATTATCGGTGCTCTTGCAGGTCTTATTGTAGTATTCTCTATCGAATTTCTAGATAAGAAACTAAGAGTGGATGATCCCGTAGGTGCTATTTCAGTGCACGGTGTATGTGGTGCCCTAGGTACATTACTTGTAGGCTTACTTGCTACAGACGGTGGTCTTTTGTATGGTGGCGGTGCCTCTTTATTGATAAGTCAGGCCATCGGTGTTCTTGTAATTGGCGCATGGGCCTTCGGTTTAGGTTTAATCTTATTCCAGGTACTTAAAGCAACAATTGGACTTAGAGTTTCTGAGCAAGAAGAAAGAGAAGGTCTTGATATACATGAGCACGGGCAGAGTTCTTACAATTAATCTTTGGAACAAAGCACAGTTTAAATTAGCACATAACCATAGCTTTTAAATACTTGATGTTAGCAGCCGGGAATTTTCCGGCTGCTTTTTTTATGCGCTGACTTACCATTTTTCGATTGTAATTCATACTGATTTACAACTTACAAAGCGTTAAATCCGGATTATGCATTAGAAACTTCGTCGTGAACATTGAAAGTGCAATAGAACAAGGCTTTACTGAAACGAGGCATAACTTGTCCCGATTACTTTTGGGAGCATCGTTATGGTGAGTTGAAGTGAAGCAGCGGAGTATCTTGTTTTAGGGTACTTCAATATTCATTATTCGAATCAAGGGTTAGAATAAAAGTTCCACCCATTCAGGGTTGTGATTCCATTGCCTTTTTTCCCTGGGTTTCACCCAGGGTTATTCAAGGTTTAACCACTACGTGGTTGATTTATATGAATTCTTATATCAACAAAGATATAATCAAGCCTCATAAAAAACTCCGAATGGGGTTTAATATGAATAACCGCGGGTGAAACCCGTGGATTCATAATCATGTAGACCGGGTACCCTGAAAGGGTTCAACTCTTCGAATTCATTACATATCTATATTAATTCAGGATACACCCTGTATCTTTTCCACTTTTTCGAACAGAAGCCTGCGGCAACGAAACATCAAAATTAAGATTATTGAACTTTCAAACATAATTCCCTATATTACCACTCTCTAATTAATTACGGAAAAAAATCTTTAATTTTTCTTAAATCAAAAAACAAATGTCGCTTACACTTGTTTTTTCATGACAAATAATCAAACAAGTGATGAAGAAAATTATCGACTTCTACTTAAATGGCTTTAAAAATTTACCCGATTGGGCCAGGTCCATGTGGTTTATTATTCTGATAAAACTGTTTATCATTTTTGTAGTGTTTAAGGTTTTCTTCTTTCAGAACAAGTTAAAAAAAGATTTTAACACAGACACTGAAAGGGCAGATCACGTTATTGAACAAATTACAACACCGTAAAATATTTTTAAATGTTAGAATCTGTAGACTTATCATTGGTCAATTGGTCCAGAGCTCAATTTGCATTGACGGCCATGTACCATTGGATTTTTGTGCCGTTGACACTTGGGTTGGGACTCATCATCGCTTTTATGGAGACCATCTACGTTAAAACCGGCCATCCCGAATGGAAGAGAATCACCAAATTCTGGATGAAACTGTTTGGGATCAACTTCGCTATTGGCGTGGCTACCGGAATTATCCTCGAGTTTGAGTTCGGAACCAACTGGAGTAATTACTCCTGGTTTGTGGGGGACATTTTTGGTGCGCCTCTTGCCATTGAAGGCATTATGGCTTTTTTTATGGAAAGCACCTTTATTGCCGTTATGTTTTTTGGATGGGGGAAAGTGAGCAAAAAATTCCACCTTACCGCCACATGGTTAACAGCTATCGGCGCAAACCTTTCGGCAGTGTGGATATTGGTGGCCAATGCCTGGATGCAGGATCCTCAAGGAATGAAATTTAATCCTGACACGGCGCGTAACGAGATGATTAACTTTTGGGATATTTTTCTCTCTCAAAGTGCCGTAACCAAATTTTTACATACCACAACTTCAGGTTTTGTTCTAGCCGCTATTTTTGTGGTGGGCGTTAGCGCTTGGTTTTTACTCAAAAAAAGGGAAATACTTTTTGCCAAAAGAAGCATTGTTGTTGCGGCCACCTTTGGCGTTATTTCCTCGATCATGCTGATTGCGTCAGGTGATAGCTCAGCCCGCGAAATGGCCGAAAAACAACCCATGAAATTTGCTGCCATGGAGGCACTATACGAGGGTACAACCAACGCTCCTTTGATTGCTATCGGAATTATTGGAGACCCCCAGGACGACCCGATGGACAGCACGGCAAAAGAAGATTTCAGGATCAAAATAGAAATTCCAAACATGCTTTCTTATATGGCCTTTTTAAAACCGGATGCTTATGTTGCAGGAATAAAAGACTTAATCCTGGGCAACGAATCAAGAGGCATCATGTCCTATAAAGAAAAGATCCGACGCGGTTACGAAGCGCAACAAACCCTTGTCGCCTATAAAAAGGCACAAAAGGAAAATAGCCCAACGCTGGCCGACTTAAGGGCTAAATTTGACAACGACGAATGGATTAACAATTATTTTAAATACTTCGGGTACGGAAGCTATTACGATCCAGATCCGGTTCAACTAGAGAAAAACGCTTTTAAAATGATACCTCCCATTTCGCTTACTTTTTACGCTTTTCATATAATGGTTATTTTGGGCGGGCATTTTCTTATATTATTTATTATTATCCTGTGGCTATTATTCAAAAACAAACTGGAGAGCAATAAAATAGTGCTTTGGACTGCCGTATGGACCATCCCTTTGGTTTACATCGCTTCCGAGGCGGGGTGGGTAGTTGCCGAGGTAGGCCGGCAGCCTTGGGTTATCCAGGATTTAATGACAACCGCCCAGGCAGTTTCGCAGATTGACTCAAGTTCAGTGATGATCACCTTTTTCCTGTTTGCCATCACCTTTACCGCATTGTTGATTGCCGAAATAAAAATATTGACCAAACAAATTAAATTAGGACCTAAAAAAGAAAGGAGACTTCAGTAATGTTCGAAGAATTATCGCACTTAGCACTACAGCAATATTGGTGGTTCCTGGTTTCGTTATTGGGGGCCATCCTGGTATTCCTGATGTTTGTCCAGGGTGGGCAGACTTTGATATCCGCCCTAGGTAAATCCAAGGATGAAAAAACCATTTTGGTGAACGCTCTTGGACGCAAATGGGAATTTACGTTCACCACACTCGTTACCTTCGGAGGGGCGTTTTTTGCATCCTTCCCGTTATTTTACAGCACCAGTTTTGGAGGTGCCTACTGGGTTTGGATGATCATCCTATTTGCTTTTATTATTCAGGCCATTTCATACGAGTTCCGCAACAGACCCGGCAATGTGTACGGCCCTAAAACTTATGAAACCTTTCTGTTCATCAACGGCTTGATCGGCACCATATTTATAGGAACAGCAGTATCTACGTTCTTTACCGGCTCTAATTTCTCGGTAAATGAATACAATCAATCAAAATGGGACAATGGCTTTCACGGTCTTGAGGCTGCCTTGAACCTACATAATTTATCTCTCGGGTTCACTGTTTTCTTTTTGGCCAGAGTATTGGCCATTCTTTATTTTATGAATGCTGTGGATCAGAAAGAAATATTAGAACGGGCCAAAAAGCAGCTTTTGAGCAACGGAATCCCGTTTGTGGTTTTGTTTTTAACCTTTACCGTTTGGCTGCTGGTAAGGGATGGATTTGCGGTGAACCCAGATACCAAAGAAGTATTTTTACAACCTTTTAAGTATTTCAACAACTTAATTGAGATGCCGTTCGTTGGCATTGGATTCGTGGCCGGAGTGATACTGGTATTGTATGGAATAATAACCAGCTACTTAAAACCTAACACCAATGGAATTTGGTTTAGCGGGGCAGGTACAGTTATTACCGTTTTGATGTTATTTCTGTTGGCAGGATTTAACAACACTTCGTTTTATCCATCCATTAGCAGTTTACAGAGTTCACTGACCATCGAAAATGCCAGTTCCAGTCACTTTACCTTAACTGCGATGAGTTACGTTTCGCTGATGATTCCCTTTGTAATCGCATACATCTGGTACGTGTGGAAAGCCATCAACAACCGCAAGATCGATCAGGAAGAAATCGAATCGGATGATATACATATTTACTAGTTAAGAGATTTGGTATAATAAATTTAATCACATGAAATATTTACACGAAATACTATGGTACCTAAGCTGGCCTTTACTTATAATTATCAGCTATCAGGCCGTTAAATGGGCACTTAAAAAGTTTGAAAAAACCAACCTTGAAAAGTCAAACAATGCCGACTATTTTGATATCTAGCTATTAAATAATATCAATCAACTGTTAAGCCCCAGGAAGTTCTTGGGGCTTTTTATGTTATTAACATATGCCTAGTCCTGAAATAGCGTTAAAGAATTTTTACTTACCTTGACATAAGCTTATTTCACCACCAACTTAACCATGGAAAAACTCACGTACAAAGCAATTGCAACGGCTATACCCCCCATTCCTAACCAAATAAGAAAAAACAAACTTGCCGCCAGCAAAATATATTTATCCGCATTATTAAGAAAACCGAAGTTTTTAAACTTCAGTGAGAACATGGGAATTTCAGAAATCAGCAAAAACGAAAATAGCGGAACAAAAGCCAACAGCATCCATTGGTTTTGCAATAAATCAAACAGCCATCCGCTACCACTATCAAACACAAAAGCCAGTGAAGCTAAAAACATACCTGTTGCGGTGGTTGTCAGTCCAATGAAGCTTTCCGATTGACGGGTATCCACATTAAACTTTGCCAGACGTAATCCTGAAAATACCGTAGCAACAAAAGGGGATAAAATCAAAATTTGAGTTGTTGGTAGCTGCACAAAAAAGTCGGCCTCGAAACTACCCAACATCACTTTTTTGAGCATCATATGCAGCATCACCATGGGCGCAAACCCGAAACTTACCATGTCGGCCAGCGAATCCAACTCTTTACCCATAGGAGAATAAGCTTTTAGTGCACGCGCTGCAAAACCATCCGAAAAATCGAACAACGCGCCTACAAAAAGCAAAACGGAAGCTTCCATTAACATTCCATGAAAAGCCGTAAAAACACTCAACGTACCACAAAACAAGTTGAGACTGGTTAAAAAATTAGGGACATGTTTAAATATAGTCATTAGACATTAATCGTTACACATTAGACTTTCAATAAAAGCCTAATCGTTATTTTAATATTTTTGTTCCTGCCAGGCGGGTTTTAAATGTTGTATAAGCCACCACCGTAATGGAGCTCACAGGCATTAATATCGCGGCAACTACAGGGGACATATTCCCTGTGATTGCAAATCCTAACCCTATGACATTATAAAAAAACGAAATTAAAAAACTTTGCTTAACAATGGTCAAACTTTTTTGGGCAAAACGGATATATTGATGAAAGTTCCTAAACTTAGAGGCTTCGAGGATGGCATCGCCAGCCGGGGAAAAATGATAGATATCGTCGGCCAGGGAAAGCGCCACATCACTACTCATAAAAGCCCCTGAATCGTTCAACCCATCTCCGGTCATCAAAACCGATTTACCTTTCTGTTTTAAATCCGTAATAAAATTCATCTTATCCTGTGGTTTCTGCTCAAAATACATCCTGTCATTCCCGAACATTTCCCTCAAGTTTTCTTTCTCGGCATCGTTATCCCCTGATAGCAAGTAAAGATCGTACTTACTCTTTAGGCTATCGATAACATTTTTTATTCCCTGCCTGTATTTATTCCCAATTTTAAAATACCCTTTTATTTTTCCATCGATAGATAAATACACCGAGGAAGGTGCCGGTTTAATGTTAAGGTGACTCACCTCATCAACATACTCCAATGCTCCCAGCTTTATTCGTGCATCCTCAATAGTTGCAAATATTCCCCTTCCGGCTACTTCTGAATATCCGGTTGTTTCGTGCACTTTAACATCTGTATAAAAAGAACTGATAGCATTGCTCAATGGATGTGTAGATTGCCGCGCCAACGAAACTGCTTTGGACAATTCTTCCTGCCTGAGATCCAAGCCTACAAATACAACCTTGCTTTCCTCCGGTTTGGTTAATGTACCCGTTTTATCAAAAACAATCGTATCGATATGTGTTAACCGTTCAATAACGCTTGTATTTTTAATATATAAACCTTTCTCCCCAAAAATACGCATGGCACTGCCAAAAGTAAAAGGTATGGATAGGGCCAAGGCACACGGGCAGGCTACAATAAGTACCGAGGTCAGCACCAATAAAGCGGTTTTAAAACTATCCAGATACAACCAGGTGCAAAAGCCAGCCAGTGCGATAATGATTACGGCGAGGGTGAACTTGCCGCTGATTTTATCCACGATCGAAGTAAGTGATTTTGGGCCAGACTCGTTTTTCCGGCTTTGATTCCACAATTGGGTCAGGTGACTCTGAGCTACCTCCTTGATGACCTTAACCGTTATGGCACCGCTAGTTTGGACACCTCCTGCATACAAGAAATCATCTTTCTTCTTTAAAACCGGCGCCGACTCACCGGTCACAAAACTGTAATCCACCAATGCAGTTCCATCCACCAATGTAGAATCGGCCGGAATCAGCTCCTTGTTTCTGATCAACAAACAATCCCCTACTTTAACTTCTTCCAAAAGAACACTTTCCTCTTGTCCGTTAAGGCGGGTCACCGCTACCGGAAAATACGATTTGTAATCGCGGTCAAAAGCCAGTGCCTGATAGGTTTTACTCTGATACCATCTACCCAGCAATAAAAAGAATAGAAAACCGGAGAGGCTATCGGAATATCCAGGGCCAATACCCATTACAACCTCATAACTGGTGACAAAAAACAAAGCCAAAATACCGATAGCTATGGGTAATTCAATATTAACGATTCCCTTCACCAGATTTTTTGCAGCCGAGATCAGATAATCGCTACCGCTATAAAACACCAGAGGAAAAGTGAGTACATACATCAGGTAGTACAAAAAGGTACCAAAGGTACCTTCGATAGGTTCACCGTTGAAATACTCGGGCAAGCTGTACAGCATGACGTTTCCAAACACAAAACCGGCAACGCCAATTTTATATAGCAAACTTTTATTTTGAGGCTTATCCCCTTTTTTGCTTTCCAGGTTCTGAAGTGAAATATCCGGAACATAATGGATGGAAACCAGTAATTCCACCAGTTCGCGCAATGACATTATATTTGTGTCGAAACTTACGGTATATTTCTTTTGGACAAAATTTACGGTCGCATACTTTACCCCCTCGTTTAATTTGCTCAGATGCTCCAACAACCATATGCACGAAGCGCAGTGTATCGAAGGAATATAAAACGTGACTTTGGCTATTCCGTTTTCGAAAAACTCGTATAGCTTTTCTTTTACTTCATCCTTATCCAAATAAGCATATTTGCTTAAATGCGGGGCTTCGTTCAATCGAATACCCGGCTGCTTTTGAAATTCGTAGTATTGCTGCATCTGGCTATCATTTAATAGCTGATAGACAGACCAACACCCGTTACAACAGAACTTTTTATCGTTCCATTTTACTGGATGCGCACCACAGTCGGCACCACAATGAATACACTTATTATCTGACATCGGATAACTTAAACAGAACTCAATTAAATTTTACTCTTCTTCGGCATGACAACATGCACCCTTCACCGCTTCATTGGCAACACCTTCTTCATGTTTCATGTGCACTTGGGGGTTTAGCTTTGTTTCTGGCGGACTTAAATACGGGATCCCCAAACTTAAACCTCGAAGCATAAAGATAACTCCAATTACCACAACCAGGACCGGAATTAACTTATTAATTCTTTCCCGGACTTTTAAACCCACCAAGTTACCAATCAGGGAAATTCCTAACATGAGAGGCAATGTACCTAACCCGAACAAAACCATAAACAACGTTCCGGTGGTTACATCTCCCGTACCAATAGCTCCTGCAATGGCCAGGTAAACCAGGCCGCAAGGCAAAAGACCATTCAGTAACCCAATAAAAAAAAGCCTTCCAAACGATTTCTTAACAAAGAGCTTCTGTATTCCTTTTCTTATCAAACCTGCTATTGGAATATTTGCGCCATTCACATTTTTAAACAAAGAAGGTATCAATACCGAGGCAATCATCAATGCCCCCATGATTACCGAAACCCATTGCTGAAATCCTACCAGGGAAAGGCCTTGTCCTATTATCCCAAAAAATGCGCCCATAATACCATAAGTGACAGTACGGCCAATATTGTACATTAAACCACCACTAACCTTGGCAACTGCACCTTTTCCGTACAGCGGTAAGCTAAGTGCAATGGGGCCACACATTCCTGCGCAATGCACACTCCCCATAATACCTAAAACAAAGCCTGATAATATTATTTCCATAGCTATTTATCTAACCACAAAATCTTTTGACACCTTGTATTTATTATCGCTCTCATTCCACGAAACCGACACGTTGTACCTGCCCTTTATTAATTTACTATTCGGCACAAAAAGTTCTTTTTTCCCTTGATCAAGCCATAATTTAACATCATCTTTTTTTCCTGAAGGACGATAAAAATAAACATCCTTACCTTTAGGCAAGTTGGCCACAGAAGAGGCCAGCTCAATCACTACCCCATCTTCTACATTAACAATGGAGATGCTGTCCCGATAAATGGCAGAGCGTTTGTTAATATCCATTGTTAAACTATACTCAGCTCCTTGTCGATAATAATCTTTAGTTACCAGGTCGTTATTTTCCCCCAAAGTAAAAATTACAAAAGAGATGATCCATGTAAAAAAGATGACGAAGAAAACTATAATCCCATGTCCCCAATTAAATTTCATATTCTTTCTATTCGTATTAAGATTTACCTGTTAAATCTCAAGATTAATACTGCTACCTCCCGAACTCGATTACCTTAACAATCATCCGACAACAGACCATTACAATTTACTCCGTTTGGGGGCAATAAAGGTTGCCATAGTGCTGTCCAACATTCTATCCTCTACATATAATCCTAATTCGACCGGTGTGTTCCTGGCTTTTATGTCGGTTTTGGCCTGTTTAAGAACAATAACACCATCAAAGCTACCATTTTCGCCAAGGTGAATAGGATGTTCCGACAAGAAAAACGCACTCTCTCGCGGTTTCAGAAACTTTAGTTCTATTTTTTTCAGTCCTTCCGTTTTATTTACAATTTTTAATTGATAGATATTTGAAATACTATCTGCACTCACCTCTTGGTATATTGTGCCTGGCATACGTAATAAAGATACATCCACTTCGGTTCTACCCGACAAAGCAACAACCAAAGCCGTTAAAAGAATTACCAAAACACCGCTGTAGGCATAAGTCCTCAGGTTTTTTATACTGCTCTTTCCTGTTTCTATGCTGTAATTAGATGCAAAGCGAATTAAATTAGGAGGTCGCTTCATTCTTTTCATAATAATATTGCACTCGTCGATACATGCCGTGCAATTTACACACTCCAACTGGGTACCGTTTCTAATATCGATACCTGTTGGACAAACCGCCACACATCCACCGCAATCAACGCAGTCACCTTTTACCTTACGCGGTTCTCCCCGTTTATAATCATACGCCACCGTTATCGATTTTGAATCTAGCAACACCCCTTGCATTCTACCATAAGGACAAAAAAGGGTACACACGCTTTCGCGTATATGGGAGTATATCCAATAGTAAAATACTGTTACAACCGTCATGGCTGTATATACTTGCCAATAATCTAACAACGCGCTTTTCCATATTATTATCAATCCCTGGGGGCCTGTAAACCACATGATAAACACATTGGTAAAAAACAGTACTACCAAAAAATAAATAACATGCTTTAACGCAAGTGCTATTCTGCCTGGGTTTTTAATTTTTCTACCTCTTTGATAATTTCCGTGAAAAAGATATTCGATCCTACGAAATATCATCTCCATAAAAACGGTATGCGGACAAGCCCATCCACACCAAAAACGCCCAAAAACAACGGTAAAAAGAACAATAAAAATAACCGCAGTGGCCATTACAATGGCCATTATTTCACCATCCTGTGAATACACCGTGGCACCAAACAAATGAAACTTTCTGTTGATAACATCCAACAACATAAAAGGCTTGCCCCCAATTTTTATAATGGGTGCCAGTATAAAAAACGACAAAAGTAAAAAAGCAACTATGGTTCTGCGGGTGTACCATTTCCCTTTGGGCTGTCGTGCCTTTATCCTTTTTCGCTTACCATGTTCGTCTATATTGTCGGGACGTTCACGAAATGTTTTATCTTGATGGATTGTCATAGATATTGTTGAATACAAACCCTGTTATCCAAACGTACACTTGAAAGAATAACGGGGTAATTATTTTATTTGGAACGAAAAACAATCAATCATCTACTTGCACTCTTCGCCCTGCGCTTCTTTAGGATTTGCAGGAGAAGAGCCCACCAGCTCGTTTAGTATATAATTGGCCACATATTTTATTTCCTCTTCCTGCATCATGCTTTTATAAGGTGTCATCCCCTTAGCGGGTTTGCCATTGGATATGATATTCATAAGATCGTCCACGCTGCAACCGTTTATCCAAAAATTATCCGTCAGGTTAGGACCGATATTATTGCCTTCTCCATTTGCTCCATGGCAGGCCATACAAGCATTCTTAACATATAGCGCTTTACCCTTATCCACCATCTCAGCCATGCTCAATTCCGGTAAGTTAGCTTTATTGGCCGCTTTCATAGCTGCTTGCTTTTTTTCAAACTTAGCAACCGACTTAGCATATTCACTGGCCTGGTCTCTTTCATTACCCGGGTATCCAAAGTAATGCACAAAGTAAAATAAAGAAAAACCTACGGTCACCAAAAATAAAAGTGTTATCCAAAATGGCGCAGGATTGTTTTGCTCTTTAATTCCGTCATATTCATGCGATTCGATATCGTCATGGAATTCGTCGGGCTTATTGTTTTTATCTTGGCTCATTGTTATTCGTTTGAATTATTTTGTTGGATATCAGTTACAATCTCATCCTCTAATATCGCGTTTTTATATTGCATCATTATAGATTTGGGTGTTCGTATCGTCTTGTACACTATGATGATGAACAAGATGATAAAAATGGATATCCCAATTATATAATACCATTGAATACCGCTTACATCTTTTAATACTTCACTTACAAATCCCATAACTTACTTTTCATCTTCAACACCCGAAATATCCTTGCCCAGCTTATGTAAATATGCTATTAAGGCAACCATCTCTTTGTTGGGTTCAACTTCAATTCCTGAGGCTTTCAGGTCTTCAACAATATTATTGGCCTGTTTCATGTATTCCTCAATCGCCTCATCTTCAAAACCATCTCGATAAGGAACGCCCAGGGTTTTCATCACCTTTATTTTTTTAGGGACCAAATCCAATACCACGTCATTTTCGGCCAGCCAAGGATAAGCCGGCATAATGGTCTGCGGGTTCATTTCCAACGGTTTCATAAAGTGATTGTAATGCCAAACGGCGGTTTTGTAGGTGGTTGACCCACCAATCGACACATCACCCAGATAACCTGCCCTGGCCAAATCCGGCCCTGTCCTGCGCGAGCCCCACTGGAAAGGATAATCGTAAACAAACTCTCCGATTTTAGAATATTCTCCATAACGGTCGGTTTCCCATCGCAACGGACGTATTTGCTGCGAATGACAGTTATAACAACCATTAGACAGATATATGTCCCTGCCCGTAAGTTCAAGCGGAGTATAAGGTTTTACCGCCGCTATTTTAGGGATATTGGATTCAACGCTTAGCAATGGGATAATTTCTACCGCACCTCCGATAGCAACCGCAATAAATACGAATACAGAAAATCGTACACCTCTGCGCTCTAACCATCTGTGCACTGTTTCCCCTGCCACATTTCTCTTTTTTGTATTCACCAAAGCCGGAGCTTCCGATTCCTCATTCGCTTCCATTTTTCCAACAGCCATTGTCTTCGCTATATTGAATAAGAACAACACGAAACCAACGAAAAACAACACGCCACCCACTACCCTAAAGGCGTACAGTGGTAAAATTTGAATGGTTGTTTCCAAAAAATTAGGATAGGCAAGTGAACCTGTTGGTGTGTATTCTTTTAACATTAACCATTGTGTAATGGCCGCCCAATACAAAGGTATGGCAAACAACAAAATCCCCAGTGTAGCTACCCAGAAATGGGCGTTTGCCAACTTGCTGGAATATAATTTTGTTTTAAACAACTTTGGCACCAACCAATACAACATTCCAAAGATGAGTCCACCGTTCCATCCCATTCCGGCAATATGCGTATGCGCTACGGTCCAATCGGTAAAGTGGCTGATGGAGTTCACTGTTTTCAGCGCCATCATTGGCCCTTCGAATGTGGCCATTCCGTAGGCAATTAAGGCCACTACAATAAACTTAAGGTCGGCTCTGTCTCTTACTGAATCCCAAGCACCACGAAGTGTTAACAATCCGTTTATCATCCCCCCCCATGAAGGAGCAATCAGCATCACCGAGAAAGTAACCCCCAGTGCCTGAAGCCAATCTGGCAAAGCATTATACAACAGGTGATGTGGGCCTGTCCACATATATAAAAATATCAATGTCCAGAAGTGAATGATAGACAATTGGTAAGAATATATGGGGCGATTAGAAGCCTTAGGCAAATAATAGTACATCAGTCCCAACCATGGAGTGGTTAAGAAAAAAGCCACGGCATTGTGCCCATACCACCATTGCACCAACGCATCCTGTGCACCCGCATATACCGGATAACTCTTGAACAAAGAAACAGGTATTTCAATCGAGTTAACGATGTGCAAAACAGCTACACCCAAGAAGGTAGCCAGGTACCACCATACCGCTGCATAAATATGCTTAACGCGACGTTTGATAATGGTACCAATCATGTTCCATCCAAACAACACCCATGAAACAGCGATTAATATATCGATAGGCCATTCCAGTTCGGCATATTCCTTTCCGGTAGTGAAACCGAGGAATAGAGTAATGGCTGCTAAAACAATGATCAACTGCCAACTCCAAAAGTGAACCTTGCTAATGATATCATTAAATAAACGGGCCTTCAGAACACGTTGCAACGAATAGTAAATACCGGCGAACATGGCGTTGCCAATAAAGGCAAATATGACCGCGTTGGTATGTATGGGTCTCACCCTTCCAAAGGATGTATACTCCAGTCCCAGATTAAGAACCGGCCAGGCCAGCTGTGATGCCGCCAATAGCCCAACTATTAAAGCCACGACCCCCCAAACTATTGTTGCAACCGTAAAGTTTCTTACAATTGCATTATCGTATTTAAATTTTTGAATTTCCATTATTATATGCGATAGGGTTTACATTTCATTTTTTTCAATTTCATTTTCCTCATCCTCTTCTGCCTCGTTTTTGGTGTTCTCTTCATCATCAAACAAAATACGAACCGATGGTGAAAACATATCTTCATACTGGCCCGATTTAACAGCCCATATAAACAAGGCCAGAAAAAACAGTGCAGCCAATAAACTTACCCCAACTAACAGATAAAGTATGTTCATGGCTGATTCATTTTAAACTAGTTTTTCTTCTTCTGCGATAGGCTCGTTACCCAAAGCAAACACTTTTTTCATGGTAAAAAGCACATAAAAAATAAAGAACCAAACCGTTACAACAGCTCCCGTAAATCCAACGAGAATCCATATAGGTGCCTTTTTAACCGTGTTCCACATGGCTCTATCCTTATTTAAAGGAGGGTTGTTGTTGACCTTACCAATTTGCATAGTCGCTTCGGTTTTCACATCACCATACACTTCTGCCTGGTCTACCTGTGCTATTAACTGTACATTACCCAATGAATCTCCCGGTAAGGAATCATCCCATGAAAAATAGGTTAAACCGGCCTTGTTCGTATTCTTAACTTCACCAATGGTTAAGTTTCCAAAATACCTCTTGGCCATTAATTTTATTCCTACTCCACCAATATCACTTTCTTCACCATTTAAAGAACCGGTTAGTTTTACCGCTACCGCTTTTTTTGTTTCATCAAATGTTACATTTAAAGCCAGTTCCGTTCCTTCCGGAATATTTGTCTCTATTTTTTCTGCTGTTTCCTGAACGTATGTTGGGTTGAAACTGCGAATGTAAGCGATCACATTCCAAATGTCGGCTTTACTTAATGCGCTTTTAAACGAAGGCATGGTTACACGTCCTTCACTAATCTTGTAAAAAAGCGCTCCATCGGTATTCATCTGAAACTTTTCCGAGGCCGGGTCACCCGGCGAAGGATTAAGCAATGCATTATAATTGCCTTGCCCGGGAGTTCCATGACAAGCCGTACATTTGGCCGAGAATACCTCTTTGCCGGAAGTCCTCATCGCATCGGTAAACTCCACCAGACTTAACTTTTCTCTCTGGTCCTGAGGAACTAACCAGGACGTTTGCGCTGACAGTTTTAATCCAGCACAAACACAAATAACTACCATTAAATACTTGTTCATTGTACTGCTATTAAATTATTTTTGACTTAGTTTCTTCATCCTCTTCGGCCATTTCCCATATTGGAATTACAGGAAAAAGTTTAGCCAGTACCGAAATAATCATGATACCCATAATGATTGAACCAATCGTTACAGCACTTTCAATTACTGTTGGCTGGTAGACAACCCACTCGTTTGGCAAATTTTGCACGGGTAAAAACGGATGTTCCATGGTTGGGATTACGATAATGTATCGCTTAAACCATGCCCCCACCAATACAAACAATGATATTATAAAGAGGGGTACCGGTTTTCGGAAAGGTTTCCATAGCAGCACTATCATGGGCACAATCAAGCCAAATATTTGGCAAAACCAGAACATGATGGCATGCTTACCTAAAAACAATTCATGAATATGAATGGCATCAAACTCCTTCATTTTATATGCAGGAACTACAAACTCGTTTAGGTTGAAATAAAAATATACCACGCAAACAAACTCCAAAAGCTTACCCATTTTATCAAACAATGGTTCATCTAAGTAAGTCCTCAGTTTGTAATTGTTCCTGAAAAAGAATACGGCAATAATAACTGCTGCCATACCGGTTACAAAAGCACCCGTTAAAAAGTAAGGGCCAAATATGGTACTGTCCCAACCACTGCGCGAATTCACCGCCAGCAACCAGGATGTTACGGTATGGATGGCGAATGCTGTAGGTATTACCAGGATAATCAACAGACGAATGGCCTTAAACAACAGTTGATATTGTTTGGGGTGATGGGTCCAATTAAAAGATAAAATCTCATATAGTTTCATCATCCATTTGGGCGCATTTTGCATCCTGCCTCTGGCAATGGCCAGATCAGGAATCAAAGGAAGCAGATATAACAATGTGCTTATCACCAGGTAAGTCGTCACCACAGTAACGTCCCATAAAATAGGCGATTGCACCCTTCCGTATAAAAACACATGGTGCAACCTTTCCGGTCGTCCCATATCTGAAACAATAACCAAACCAGCTACCGCAGCAAAAGCAACGGCAATAATTTCAGCAATTCGGGAGATCGGCTTAATCCACTTATATCCCAACAAGCCAATTACCCCACTTATTAACATGCCTACCAAAGCAGTAGCTACAAAAAACACAAAGTTGGCAATATACATCCCCCAACTTACCATATCGCGCATGCCTGTCACGATTAATCCCTCCCTATACTGTATAGCATAGGCATAGATACAGGCCAATAAAGCCACGGTCAAAAACAACATCCAATTGACGTACGCACTGTTAAAACCCACAGGTCTAAGCACGTCATCTGCTATCTTATCAAGCTTTTCCTTATTAATTTTAATATTATGTTCGGACATATTCTGGGTTTAATAGATTAGCGATGATGATGATCTGGTTTCTCAGGGGCGTCAAATACCCTGTCCTTGGGAGGCAGGTAGTATACACGAGGTTTCGTTCCCAGCTCTTCCATCAATCTGTACCCGGCATTTTTCTCGAGTAATTTACTTAACACAACAGTTTCGCGGGTAGTACCGTTAGTTACCGCATCTTCGTTTTCATCCCCAAAATAAAACACTTCGTTAGGACAGGCACGAACACAAGTTGGAAGTTCGCCATCACGCAGACAGTCGGCACTAAACAAACATTTTGTAATGGTTCCTTTTTTCTGTGGGATATTTGCTTCTACATCATACTCCATTGGCTGCTCCTTGTAAAGTTGTGCCTGAAAAGGTTCTTCCCAATTGAATACCCTAACCGAATACGGACATGCTGCCATACAAAACCTACAACCTATGCAACGTTCATTATCTATGAGCACCACTCCATCCTGACGCTTAAAAGTGGCATCTACCGGACAAACCGAAACACATGGAGGGTTATCGCAATGCATGCATGGCTTGGGCATATTGTACGGTGCCGATTGCGGATTGTCCTGCATCACCAGAGTATTAATATGATATTGGTAAGGATGCAAATGATGATGTTCCTGGCAACCTTTAATACATTCCCTGGCATTTCTGCATTTAGCCAGATCTATTACCATCACCCATCGTTTTCCCGCAATCCCGAGCCTACCACGGGATTGCAAAGCCTCCGTGTCCAACTTCACTTCTTTAACCTGGGACTTTGGAATCTCGACCAGCTTATTGTCGGATGTCATTACCTTAACGTACTCTTCGCCCGAAACATCCGAAGATGTAAACCCGGAAGCCACCGCACCCGTTGAAGCCGCAGCACCTATCAATCCAAGTTTGCGCATAAAATCCCTTCTGGATCTTTTGCCGCTTGAATTTGTGGCCTCATTTTTTTTCATATGATCAGAACTCATGATATAAGTTTATTTTTTTTAAAACTATCGCTTAATTAAGTAATTCATTGCCGAATATATAAATTTCAAGTTTCAAAATAGTTGAATATCTTTTAACATTTAACATCATCGGGTAATTTATAGAGAGTCTGAATAAGCACAGCATGGCTCACAATTGTAAATTAACATTTATTACCCCTTTTATATTTGGAATTTAAAATATTACATTTACTTTTGTATCGATTCAATAATAAACCATGACAAATTTCACACATCATCACGGACATCATTTTAATCTACCATAGGTGGTCCGAGATTGTTGTGTTTAATAATATAGGAGGGCTTACCGTATGGGAAGCCCTCTTTTTTTTTGTCATTAATTAAAAACAAAAATTCATTTTTAGATTTGAGCTAGGTTAGCATCACAATTATAATGTCTCTTATCTCTCATCTATTATCTAAAAGTCTAAATTAAAATGGAGAAATTAAGAATTGCTTTACAGAAGAAAGGAAGATTACACGACGATTCGATGAAGCTTTTAAAAGAAGCTGGAATAAAATTTAATATTGGAAGTGGGAAACTGGTTGCACAATCTCCCAACTTCCCGATAGAAGTATTGTTTTTACGTGACGATGACATACCACAAACCATAGCAAATAAAGTGGCCGATATAGGTGTTGTTGGCGAAAACGAGGTTGAAGAAAAAGATTTTAAACTGACTATCGCCAAAAGACTGGGGTTTAGCAAGTGCAGAATTTCTTTGGCTATCCCCAAAGCAGATGAATACACCAGTTTAGAATATTTTCAGGGCAAAAAAGTAGCTACTTCCTATCCGGTGATCCTTAAAAAATACTTTGCCGAGAAAAAAATCGATGCCGATATACATGAAATCGCAGGATCTGTTGAAATAGCACCAGGCATTGGATTGGCCGATGCCATTTTTGACATTGTGAGTTCGGGTAGTACTTTAGTTGCAAACCGACTAAAAGAAGTTGAGGTGGTTATGAAATCCGAAGCTTTATTGGTGCAAGCAGAAGGTCTTTCTAATGAGAAAAAGGCTTTACTCGATGAGTTACTGTTTCGCATAAATTCAGTAATGGCAGCTAACTCTAACAAGTACATCTTATTGAATGCTCCAAACGACAAAGTTAGCGAAATTGTTCAGGTACTGCCTGGCATGAAGAGTCCTACGGTGTTGCCATTGGCCGAGGAAGGGTGGAGCTCCATTCACTCGGTGATATCCGAAAAGCAGTTTTGGGAAATCATTGGTAAGCTAAAAGAAAACGGTGCTGAGGGAATATTAACCTTCCCGATTGAAAAAATGATTCTGTAAAACGAATCAGGATACAATATTTTAGATAATAGAAATTGGACTGGACATTTCTTTTGTCCAGTCTGCACTAATTAAATCAAATGCAGGTATTTGAATATCCACAAAAGAGCGATTGGGCTCACCTACTTCAACGCCCGGAAAATGACTTGAGCGCTTTGTTCGAAACTGTTCAAGGAATTTTGAACGACATAAAAGAAAATGGTGAAAACGCGGCAAGGGCCTACTCGGAAAAATTCGATGGCTTTGCTCCCGAAAATCTATTGGTTTCGAAGGAAGAAACTGACGAGGCTTGTATGCAGGTTTCTTCGGAATTAAAAGAAGCTATATACATGGCCAAGCTAAACATTGAAAAGTTCCATCAGGCTCAAATCTCACCCGAAAAGGTTGTAGAAACCATGCCTGGCGTAGTTTGTCGTCAAAAAAGTGTAGCTATCGAAAAAGTTGGACTCTACATTCCGGGAGGTACGGCACCGCTTTTCTCAACGGTATTGATGTTGGCGCTACCTGCCATTATTGCCGGATGCAAAGAAATTGTGTTGTGCACTCCCCCTAACAAAGAAGGCAAAATTAATCCTGCCATTTTGTATACCGCATCGTTGATAGGCGTTACCAATGTTTTTAAACTAGGTGGAGTCCAAGCCATTGGTTCAATGGCCTATGGAACAGAGAGCATTCCAAAGGTGGATAAAATTTTTGGCCCCGGCAACAGTTATGTCACGGCTGCCAAACAATTGGTCAGTTTAAAAGATGTGGCTATTGACATGCCCGCCGGACCATCGGAAGTTGAAGTACTGGCCGACGAATCTGCCAATGCCGCTTTTATTGCTTCCGACCTTTTAAGCCAAGCAGAACATGGTATTGACAGCCAGGTGATTTTAATCACTAACTGTAAAGACCTCATCCCGAAGGTACAGGAAGAAATGGCCAATCAGCTCAAGGAATTATCCAGAAAAGAAATAGCGGAGAAAGCATTGGAAAACAGCCGTATCATACTTTTGAAAAACAAGCAGGAGATGATTGAGATGACTAACCGGTATGCACCGGAGCACTTAATCATTGCTATGCGCGACGATGATGAAATAGCAGATCTCATTACCAATGCAGGCTCCGTATTTATTGGTAATTACACACCCGAAAGCGCCGGTGATTACGCTTCAGGCACCAACCACACCCTCCCAACCCACGGTTATGCCAGGGCATATAGCGGGGTAAACCTGGACAGCTACGTTAAAAAAATTACCTTCCAAAAAATCACACCGGAAGGATTGCAAAATATAGGTCCGGCTATCGAGAAAATGGCAGCTACCGAACAACTGGATGCCCATAAAAATGCGGTTACTATCCGGTTAAACACTTTGAAATAAAACCACTGTAAATCGTCTAACATCTTGATAATTGAACCCTGATACTTCATACATGAAATCAATAGAACAACTTATTCGCCCCAACATAAAGTCCCTTAAACCATATTCATCCGCAAGAGATGAGTTTTCGGGGGAGGAAGCCATCTTTTTGGATGCCAACGAAAATCCATTTAACGCGCCATATAATCGTTATCCTGATCCTTATCAGCGTAAGCTCAAGAAAAAAATAGCTGAGTTAAAAGGTATTGAAGACCGACACATCTTTCTGGGCAACGGAAGTGATGAGGCCATCGACCTGGCTTTTAGGGCTTTTTGCGAACCAGGAACAGACAATGTAATATCGATAGATCCTACCTATGGCATGTACCAGGTAGCTGCCGATATTAATAATATTGAAATTCGAAAAGTAAAGCTAACCCCTGATTTTGGATTAGATATAAATGGATTGTTGGCTGCTGCCGATCAAAATTCGAAATTGCTGTTTATATGCTCTCCCAACAACCCTACAGGCAATTGTTTTAAAAAGGAGGATATTGTTAGCATAGTTGAAAATTTTGATGGCATTGTTGTTTTAGATGAAGCATACATTGATTTTGCGCCGGAGAAGAGTTTTTTGCCTGAATTAGATAGGTATCCAAACCTGATTATCCTCCAAACATTTAGCAAAGCCTGGGGAATGGCGGGAATCCGTTTGGGAATGGCATTTACATCTCCTGAGGTGGTCACGATTTTTAATCACATTAAATATCCTTACAATATTAATATTCTCACGCAGAAAACGGCGTTGGAATTATTGCAAAAAGTAGCGGATAAAAATGCCTGGGTTCAAGAGCTTCTGAAACAAAAAGAAAGAATGGCTCTAAAAATGAAAGTGTATCCTTTTGTAAAGAGAATATATCCGTCAGATGCCAATTATCTTTTATTAAAAACCGACGCCCCAAAAGAGATATACAACTTTTTGGTAGATCAGGGCGTTATTATCAGAGACCGTTCAACCGTTTCGCTTTGCGAAGGCTGTTTGAGAATAACGATTGGTTCCGAAGAAGAAAACAACGCGCTGTATGCGGGGTTGGATAAATATCAACATAGATCATAAACATCGATTCAAAATACATCATAATAAATGCAACGAGTACTTTTTATTGACCGCGACGGAACTATCATAAAAGAGCCGCCTATAGATTTTCAGGTGGACAGCCTGGAGAAACTGGAGTTTTATCCCAAGGCTATAACTAACCTTCAGAAGATTGCCTCAAAGCTTGATTTTGAATTGGCCATGGTGACCAACCAGGACGGCCTGGGTACTGACTCGTTTCCCGAAAATACATTTTGGCCGGCACAAAACATGATGATGAGCACCCTTCAAGGCGAAGGCATTGTATTCGACGAGGTTTTCATTGACCCATCGTTGCCCGAAGAAAATTCTCCTGGAAGAAAACCGGGCACCGCCATGCTTACCCAGTATTTTGATGACAAATACGATCTGGCAAAATCATTTGTGATTGGAGATAGGGTCACAGATGTTCAATTGGCAAAAAACATGGGTTGCAAAGCTATTTTTATGGCCGACAAAGATGAAGCCAACGAGGAACTTCATAAGCAAGAATTAACTGATGTTTGCGCTTTGGTAACAACAGACTGGGATAAAATATGCGAATTCCTGTTCTCCAAAGAAAGAACTGCACAAGTGGTCCGTAAAACATCCGAAACCGACATAAATATAAAACTAAACCTCGACGGGACCGGCAAGTGTGACATATCAACCGGTTTACATTTCTTTGATCATATGCTGGAACAAATCGGTAAGCACTCAGGGTGCGACCTGAGTATCCAGGTCAATGGTGACTTACATGTAGACGAACACCATACAATTGAGGACACCGCCCTGGCACTCGGTCAGGCTTTTAAGGAAGCCCTTGGCGACAAACGCGGGATAGAACGTTATGGGTATTGCCTGCCCATGGACGATTGCATGGCCTTGGTGGCTCTTGATTTCGGCGGAAGGCCCTGGCTGGTGTGGGAAGCCGATTTTAAACGCGAAAAAGTGGGAGACATGCCCACCGAAATGTTTTTACATTTTTTCAAGAGCTTTTCCGACGCTTCGTTGAGCAATCTTCAAATTCAGGCTAAAGGTGACAATGAACACCATAAAATAGAAGGAATATTTAAAGCCCTGGCCAGAGCATTAAAAATGGCTATCAGAAAAGACGTGTTTAACAATACGCTCCCGAGCACAAAAGGTGCGCTTTAATGCCTTGTTCCCCTTATTTGCCACAGCAGGATTGACCGTACTTTTTATGGCAGAATTTTCGGGTTTCAGTATGGAAGCCATACTTTAAAATGATTGCGGCTAAGCATTTAACAGCATAGTTTCGATAACGGTAAATATTTCAAAGCTGTGGCAAGTGAAGTCAGGGCCAGGCGTGACTGAGCAATGCCGAGAAACAAAAATTATATAGTAATTTTACCATCTAACCTGAACAAGCCAAAAGCATTTTGATTTATGGCTTGTTCAGGTTAGATGGATATACTATTTTTTTACCTATTATTTTAAGGAAATAATTATTAACTTTCCGATTGAATGTTGTTCTGATTAATTGGTGTAAATGGCAGGTATAGGTGACAAGTCAAATTTTCCGCTTTACAGCACAGGTTTGATGCCGCAGGCGGAGATGTTAGAGGTAAAAAAATCGGAAAAAAAACTGACCATAGGGATACCTAAGGAAAAGTCAAAATTCGAAAATCGTCTCGCATTGACCCCGCAGGGAATTGAATTGTTGGTGGAGAACGGACATACCGTATTGTTTGAATCGGGTGCTGGCATACCCGCTAACTTATCCGATCAGGACTTTTCGGAATGCGGAGCTACCATCGTCAAAAATAATAGCGAAATTTTTAAGGCGGAAATAGTTTTAAAAATATCTCCTTTTACCAACGAGGAGCTGGACTTATTATCTCCCGGCCAAACTATTATTTCACTGGTTCAACTCCATCAGCAATCGCGCGAGCTCATCAAAAAAATGATGAGCAAAAAAGTAAATGCCATTGCTTTCGAACTTATTAAGGACAATAACGGTTTTTATCCGGTAACCCGTAGTATGAGCGAAATAGAGGGAGCCGCTTCCATCATGATTGCCAGCGAATATTTAAGTAAGGCACATAACGGGAAAGGTGTATTATTGGGGGGAATTACCGGAGTATCTCCTGCCGAAGTGGTCATTTTAGGAGCCGGAACAGCCGGAGAAAGCGCTGCTCGTGCAGCCCTGGGGTTAGGTGCTACCGTTAAAATATTTGACAACTCATTCAAGAACCTGAGAGACCTGGAGCTACACATCGGGCAACGTGTTTTTACATCGGTACTATACCCTAAAGCCCTTACCAAAGCATTAAAATCGGCGGATGCCGTTATTGGCAACTTACGATATCTGCAATCAGGCCTGAGTTACATGGTAACAGAAGATCAGGTGTCGCAAATGAAACAGGGTTCTATTTTAATTGACCTAAGCATGGGACAGGGAGGATGTTTCGAATCTTCTATCTGTACCGACTTTGCCCATCCTGTATTTATAAAACACGGCGTAATCCATTATTGCGTCCCCAATGTGGCCTCTCACGTGGCCAGAACCGCTACCATTGCCCTAAGTAACATTTTTGCGCCAATGGTTTTACAGATGGCGGAGGCAGGAAGTATCAATAATATGATTAAGGAAGATCCGGGATTTAGCCATGGAATATATGTGTACAAAGGTATTCTTACCAACCATTACATAGGGGAAACATTTTCATTGCCATCCAAAGACATAGGCCTGCTGATGGCTGCTTTTTAACGGGCGTGTTGTTCACTTATTCCGGGTGATTCAAAATCGCAAACGGGAAAACTGCATCCCCGGCATCTCCCACTCTCTTATTTTACGGTATTCGGTATAAAACTTTACATATCTTCCCTTTATATGTTTAGAATAACGAAAAGACAGAATACCGCTTCTTTGCCCATTCCTCCCCTGTGACTCCAAAAGACCAATAACCGGCGACCAATTTTCTGTTTAACCCGGATTATGCATTGGAGGTTCGTCATGAGCATTGCAAGTACAATAAAACAAGGCATTACTTGAAACGAGGCATCACTTGTCCCGATTACTTTCGGGAGCATCGTTCTGGTGAGTTGAAGTGATGCAAAGAAGTGTCTTGTTTTAAAGTAATTTCAATGGGTAATAGAATTTCTAATGCATATTGCGGGTTTAACGGCAAGGTATCGTAAACTTAAACAAGGTGCCTTCTTTTTGGTCGCGTTCTGCCCAAACTTTGCCGCCCATTATTTCTACATATTTTTTCACAATAGACAAGCCGATTCCATTTCCGCCAAACTCCCTTGATTTTTTAAGATCCCCTTGTCTGAATAAATCAAAAATGCTCTTTTCCTGGCCTTCCTCAATACCTACCCCGGTATCCTTAACAAAAAACTCGAAGAAATCATCGCCAAGTGTGTACCCTATGTATATATTTCCTTGAGGGGTAAATTTGATGGCATTATCTAACATGTGATCAAATATTTTATACAATGCTTCTTTGTGTGCGATTAGGATATCCGCACCGTTTTCGGCTCCCAAGAGTATATTTAGTTTTATGGGTTTTTTCATCGCCTCCAACTCTTGACAATAACTCTGGTATAATTCGGTAATAATATGATTTACCCGCACCTTTTGTTTTGGCTCCACATAAACTTTTGCCTGCAGCTTTGAGATATCAATTAATGCATCCATTACACGCATCATTTGATTTCCGTTTTGATGTATGATATTCAAATATTCGTCTTTTTCTTCTATGCTCAGGTGATTCGATTTTAAAAGTTCGGTAAAACCAATGATGGCATTCATGGGGGTTCGCACCTCGTGACTTAGGTTGGCCAAAAAGGAAGATTTAAGTTTATTGCTTTCTTCGGCTTTTAGCGTGGCTTCTTTAAGTTCATTGTTCATTTGGTCCAATTCCATGTTTTTTCTGATGAGCTCCTCTTTAAAAACCAACAACTCCATATTCCTCCTGGTCAGCTCCTGCTGCCTATCCACATGTTCCAACTCCGACCCGATCCGGGAAGAATACATAAACATCAAGGCTTCCACTTTTTCTACGTCCGGTATTCTATCGCAGAATAAGGCAACCAAAACACCGATCGGTTTTCGCGAAGAACCGTACAAGGGGATACCACTGTACGCTTCCACTTTATATTCCGCCAACATGTTGCTATTGGGAAACTCTTTTCTCACCTTTTCCTGATAGGTAACCGCTTTATCTGCAACTACCGGGTCGCATGGCGTATCTTTATAGGGAAAGGACTGCTGTGGCAGTATTTTATTATTATGGCAGTGAGTCACCGTATCCAACATCCCCTCTTTTTTGTTCAGGCGAGCTACAAAAACATAATCAGCTTTCAAATAATTACTTAAAGACAATATGGCAGATTCGAAAAACCCTTCACCCATCATCGGATTGTTTGGATTGAACAACGTATAGATACATGATTCCAAATCACTATCCTGCCGTAATTGTTGACTTATGAATTCCTTATGCCTATGCTCTGCCATACCATTAATTACTAATTCCTACTAAAATGGTTACCCAAAGAAATGAAAAGCTTAACCAATTATTAGTTTTTTTTGATAAATACACCTTTTCACGTGTTCAATGCCCAATAATAAAAAAACTCTTTATGCCCTTACATAAACAGCTGACTATCTGAACTTACAACTCCCATCGTTAATATATTAACTACTATTTGAATTCAAACTAGTACTTTTTTGTAATTTTGAGCACCATAAATGTAATCATTATTAAAATGAAGAACCAATTATATATTTACAACACGCTCTCCAGAGAGAAGGAACTATTTGAACCCCTAATTCCTCAGAGAGTCGGGTTATATGTATGTGGCCCTACCGTATATGGCGACCCCCATCTCGGACATGCCCGTCCCGCCATTACTTTTGACCTTTTAACCAGGGTACTGACACATTTGGAATACCAGGTTAGATATGTAAGGAACATTACCGACGTAGGACATCTTGAGAATGACGCGGACGAAGGGGAAGACAAAATTGCGAAAAAAGCCAAGCTCGATGAATTGGAACCTATGGAGGTGGTACAATTTTACACCAACAGGTATCATGACTTTATGAAACTTTTGAACGTAAAAAGTCCAAGTATCGAACCGCATGCATCCGGTCATATCATCGAACAGATCCAGGTGATCAAATCAATTATCGACAAAGGATATGCCTACGTAAGCAATGGTTCTGTTTATTTTGATGTAAAAAAGTATAACGAAAAACATTTATACGGAATTCTTTCGGGCAGAAAGGTGGAAGACCTGTTAAGTAACACCAGGAGCCTTGACGGACAAAGCGAAAAGCGTGACAGCCTTGATTTTGCGCTTTGGAAAAAAGCTGCCCCCGAGCATATCATGAGATGGCCTTCAGAATGGAGCGACGGATTTCCCGGTTGGCATCTGGAATGTTCTGCCATGAGTAAAAAATATTTAGGCGAGCAATTCGACATTCACGGAGGCGGTATGGATCTCCTGTTTCCGCACCACGAGTGTGAAATAGCCCAAAGCACTGTCGACAACGGAAAGGTCCCAGCGAAATACTGGATGCACAACAATATGATTACCATCGGCGGTCAGAAAATGGGTAAATCGCTGGGCAACTTTATAACATTGGAACAGTTTTTTACTGGCGAACATGAGAAACTGGAAAAAGCGTACAGCCCAATGACCATTCGTTTTTTTATATTACAGGCCCATTACAGAAGTACGCTTGATTTTGGAAACGAAGCCCTGCAAGCAGCAGAAAAGGGACTCAACCGGTTGTCGGAAGCCATGAGCAATATAAACAAAATATCTGTTTCCAAGGAATCTGATGTGGATGTTGCTTCCCTAAAAGAAAAATGTTATGCCGCAATACTGGATGATTTAAACAGTCCTGTTTTATTGGCACATCTTTTCGATGGCGTTAAAATGATTAACAGCTTGATTGCAGGTAATTATAAGATTTCGCAAACCGATTTAGACGAACTAGATTCTTTGATGCACTTGTTTGTGACAGAAATACTTGGGCTGGAATTATCATCCGGGCAAGGTGCGGACAATACCCAAAAGCTCGACGACGTTATGCAATTGTTGATGAACGTGCGTAACGATGCCAAAGCAAACAAAGATTGGGCAACGGCCGACAAGATACGTAATGAGTTAAGCAACCTGGGGTTTGTGATTAAAGACGGTAGCGATGGAGCTACCTGGGAACTAAAATAAATTATCAACCTAATTAATCAGAGTACATGATAAAGCATCTAATCCTTATATTATTGGTGATTTTGGCAAGCTGCGATTTCACGCCTGCCAAGAACAGCACAGCCGAAAAAAAGAAAAAAAAGGAGGTTGTTTCAACCCCATCTTTTAATGCTGATTCCGCCTATTTGTATGTCCAGCAACAGGTTGATTTTGGACCAAGAGTCCCGAACACGGAAGCCCATGGTTTGTGCGCCGAATATCTTGCCCAAAAATTGAAGGATTTTGGAGCGGACGTAATTGTGCAGGATGCCGAGGTGACTGCATTCGACAACACTTTATTGCATGCAAAAAACATTATCGGTCAGTATAAGCCGGAGATCAGGGACCGGATATTACTGTTTGCACACTGGGATTCCAGGCCCTTTGCGGATCACTGTCCGGACGGGAGCAGACAGAACGAACCTATTCTAGGCGCTAATGATGGTGGCAGCGGCGTGGGCGTATTGCTTGAAATTGCACGCCAACTTAACACGACCCCGTTACCATTTGGGGTGGACATCATCTTTTTTGATGCGGAAGATTATGGGAACCCTGACCACATTGAGATTCAGAATCCAAAACAAGATACCTGGTGTTTGGGTTCCCAGTATTGGGGAAAAAACCCTCACGTAAAAAATTATTATGCCCGCTTTGGTATTCTGCTAGATATGGTTGGCGCTCCTAATGCAACATTCTATAAAGAGATGAATTCTAAATACTTTGCTCCCCGAATCCTTAAAAAAGTATGGAACACGGGTCACAAACTGGGATATGGTAATTATTTTATTTTTGAAGATGGAGGTGGAATAACAGATGACCATGTGTACGTAAACAAACATCTTAACATCCCATGTATCAATATCATCCAGTACGACCCGACTACCGATTCCAGTTTTGGAAGCTACTGGCACACGCATGATGACGACATGGATGTAATCGACAAAAATACACTGAAAGCAGTTGGGCAAACCGTGCTTGAATTTGTGTACAGCGAACAGTGATTTTAATGGCCAATAGTCACAGGTCATTTATCATTAGCCCTATGGTCAATACCCATTAATGCAACGGAGCGTTGGAAATAGTAATACTGCATTTTTAAACCCGGATTATATACTTTAGTACTTTGTCATGAAATCAAAGCTTGAACTATTTTTACATAAAGATAAAATTGAGGCCGGGTGCGACGAGGCAGGCAGAGGCTGTTTGGCGGGGCCGGTGGTGGCTGCGGCGGTCATTCTCCCCAAAGACTTTGAGAATCCCTTACTCAACGACTCCAAACAACTTACAGAAAAACAGAGAGAAAAACTACGTCCAATCATCGAAAAAGAAGCGGTTGCCTGGGCCGTTTCCATTGTGGACAACAACGAAGTGGACGAAATAAACGTGCTCAACGCATCCATTACAGGCATGCAAAGGGCTGTTGAACAGCTGCACACCACCCCTGAGCACTTGCTCATCGATGGCAACAAATTTAAACCTTTCAAAAACATTCCGCATACCTGCATTGTTAAAGGAGATGGTAAATTTTTGCCCATTGCAGCGGCCAGTATACTGGCCAAAACACACAGAGACGAATTGATGATGAAGTTGGATAAGGCGTATCCCGGTTACCAATGGGATAAGAACAAAGGGTATCCTACCAAAGCACACAGGGCTGGAATCGTGAAGTTGGGCACAACCCCTTTTCACAGACAAACCTTTAAATTATTGGATACACAATTAAAGCTTGACTTCTAACGAAACAGATGTAATAATTATCATTGTTTCAATTATGATTTAATTATTATATTCGCCCTGCTGTGGTAAACTGCAGTATTGTCTTGTAAACTAAAATTATATTAAAATATATCGAATGAAAAAACTAACGGTTTTATTCATTGCCATTGTTATGGTTTTCGCGGGAACCGCTAAGGCAGATGAAGGGATGTGGCTTCTTCCATTAATCACGAAGCTAAACATGGACAAGATGAACGAGATGGGGCTGAAGCTTACCGCCGAAGACATCTACAGCGTAAACAATTCGAGCTTAAAAGATGCCATCGTGATTTTTGGCAGAGGCTGCACCGGGGAAATTATCTCTGATCAGGGCCTGATTTTAACCAATCACCATTGCGGGTACGGAAATATTCAGGCATTAAGTTCGGTCGAGAACAACTACCTAAAAGATGGTTTCTGGGCCAGCTCGTTTGACCAGGAACTTCCTGCAGAAGGATTATCAGTTACCTTCCTGAAAAGGATGGAGGATGTAACCGATAAAGTTTTTGAAGGGGTAGACGAGAACACCGAAACCGAAAAGCGTAGGGAATTAATGGGCAAGAATATCAGTGCCATTAAAAAAGAGGCTTCGGAAGGCAATGATTACACTATTGACGTTAAAAGCTATTTTGAAGGCAACCAATACTTTTTGATCATATCCGAAAAGTATTCCGATGTCCGCTTTGTGGGCGCTCCCCCATCATCTATCGGAAAATTCGGTTTCGACACCGACAACTGGATGTGGCCCCGCCATACAGGAGACTTTAGTATGTTTAGGGTTTATGGCGACAAAGAGGGTAAGCCTGCCGCCTATTCAAAAGACAATGTTCCTTTAAAGCCTAAGCACCACCTACCTATTTCTTTAAAAGGGGTTCAGCCTGACGATTTTGCCATGACGCTTGGATATCCCGGAAGCACAAACCGATATTTAACTTCCTGGGGCATCCAAGAAAGAATGAATATTGTCAACGATGCGCGTATTGTTCCTCGCGGATTGAAACAAGACATTTGGCAAGAGGACATGTTAGCCGACGAAAAAATTAACATTCAATATGCCTCTAAGTTCAGCCGCAGTTCAAATTACTGGAAAAACAGTATCGGTATGAACCGCGGCCTTAAAAAGTTGAATGTTGTAGCCCAGAAACAGGAAATTGAAAAAGATTTTGCCGAGTGGGTCGCTTCTTCACCTGAAAGAGCCAGGACATATGGTAATGTATTGGGTAATTTGGAAAAAGCCTACACCGGCAGGTCAGATGATTTAAAAGCCCAAAGTTATTTGGTTGAGTGTATGCTCCGAGGAACTGAAATTATTTCATTGGGCACCAAAGCACTTAAACTGGAAAAAGATTTGGAAGACGATGATCGGGAAAAAGCTATAGCAACAGCCAACGGCATTGCTGCTGACTTAGATGCTTTTTTCAAGGATTATAGCGCATCTACCGACCATAAAGTTTTTTCTGCCTTGTTAGAATTATACCATGACGAAATCAGCAAAAAATACCACCCGGGTTTTTTTAACGATGTCGTTGTAAAAAAATTCAATGGCGACTTTGAAAAGTATGGCGATTTTGTTTTTTCCAAATCGGTATTTGCCGATCAGAAAAACCTGGAGGCATTTTTGGAAGAACCAAACCTAAAAAAACTTCGGAAAGACCCGGTATTTATAGCGGCGAAATCGACTGTTGATACCTACCGCAATCTTTACGAAAAAGTTATGGCGGCAAATGCATTGGAGGCTGAAAACAACAGGTTGTTCTTAAAAGGCCTAATGGAAATGAAATCGGACAACGTATTTTATCCGGATGCAAACTTCACCATGCGATTGAGCTATGGAAAAGTAGGCAACTACGAACCACGCGATGCAGTTATTTACAAACATTATACAACACTCGCGGGAGTGATGGAAAAACATCAACCAGGAAACTTTGAATTTGAAGTGCCGGACAAGCTTATTGAATTGTACCAAAACAAAGACTACGGCCAGTATGCCCATACCGACGGAACGATGCGAGTTTGCTTTACAACGGACAACGACATCACAGGAGGAAACTCGGGCAGCCCTGTTATCAACGCCAATGGCGAATTGTTTGGTTTGGCCTTTGACGGCAACTGGGAAGCTATGAGCGGAGATATTGCTTTTGAAACAGAATTACAAAAGTGTATCAACGTAGACATTCGATATGTTCTTTTTATTGTAGACAAGTATGCCGGGGCAACCCATTTAATAAATGAAATGACACTGGTTAAATAATCCCGCTCGACAAAAATATTAAAGGGGATGTGAAGGCATCCCCTTTTTTATGTACCATTCACACCTATCAAACATGAAGTACCATGCAATAGTCTAAATTGAAAATCAACACGGCCAAATGCGGCAACAACACAAAAATGCATGGTCGGAATAACAATACTTATTTTTACCTCTAATTTAAACCTTAATAAGTACGCATTATGAATATCCAGTTTTTACAAATTGTTTCGGCATTTATCGTGCTTTTTGCCGTAATCGACATTTTGGGCTCCATCCCTTTAATTATCAACTTAGAAAAGAAAGGAAATAAAATCAATGCGTTTCAAGCTGCATCAATATCTTTAATCATTTTGTTGGCATTCTTCTTTATGGGAGAACCGTTACTCGGACTTTTTGGTGTAGATATTTCTTCTTTTGCAATTGCGGGCTCCTTTGTGCTGTTGGTAATAGCCTTTGAAATGATATTCGGTATTCATATTTTCAAGCACGATTCTCCAGTTGGAGCAAGCATCGTACCCATCGCCTTTCCATTAATTGCAGGTGCCGGTTCTTTTACCACTATACTTTCACTGAGGGCAGAATTTGATTCGATAAATATTATAATTGCGTTGGTTTTAAACATTATTATTGTATTTTTCGTTCTTAGGTCAACAGATAGGGTTGAAAAGATAATAGGAGAGGGCGGTGTGTATGTTCTTCAAAAGTTCTTTGGAATTATACTCCTGGCTATGGCCATACGATTGTTCCTTTCAAATTTTGCAAATCTGCTAACACAATTCCTTCCGGCTTTAAAAGGTTAATCAATGGCCAAAAAAAACAAATACTATGTAGTGTGGAACGGACACAGTCCGGGCATATATACCAGCTGGGTCGAATGCCAAAAAAACATCAGGGGCGTTAGTAACGTTCGCTATAAAGGCTTCCCTACTTTGGCGGAAGCCGAAGAAGCCTATGAAGAAGCTCCCGAAAAACACTGGGGCAATAAGAAAGAAGCTGATTCGGAGAAACGGTTTGCATCCATCGACGAGAATCCCGACATCATTAGCAACAGCCTTTCGGTGGATGCGGCTTGCAGCGGCAATCCCGGAATAATGGAGTATCAAGGCGTATATACCGTTTCGGGAACACAGGTATTTGTTCAGAAATTTCCGATGGGCACCAATAACATTGGCGAATTTTTGGCGATTGTTCATGGTTTGGCCTATCAGGAAAAACACCAGTTAAACATCCCGATATATACGGATTCCAAAATAGCTATGAGCTGGATCAAAGCTAAAAAGTGCCGATCCAAACTTCCCTTGAACGATAAAACACAAGAGTTGTTTGCAGTGATAAGAAGAGCTGAAGATTGGCTCAAAAGCCATAATTACTCGCAACCCATTTTAAAATGGGACACCAAAAACTGGGGAGAGATACCTGCCGATTTCGGACGTAAGTAGCACCTATTGTTTAAACCCGCAATATGCATTAGAAATTCTATTACACATTGAAATTACTTTAAAACAAGACACTTCGTTGCATCACTTCAACTCACCAGAACGATGCTCCCGAAAGTAATCGGGACAAGTTATGCCTCGTTTCAGCAACGTCTTGTTTTATGGTATTTTAAATGCTCATTACGTATCTCAAATACGACAACCCGGGTTAAACCCGCCTGAATCTTTATCCTACATAAACTCAACTTCATCAACACATTACTAGCGTCATGTATGAAATGACGGTTGAGTTGAACCTATTTTGATTTTTGCTCATGAAAAATAATCTGCGCCTAGCAGCGTTCTGTAAACGTTTTTTTAACGTAGTCAAAAGTTAAAAGAACAATATTGGGGCTGTCAGATCAGGCGTGACGGGACCTAGTTTAACACCTGAAGAGGAATCGTAAATTCAACACGCGTTCCGTTTTCACCGTATTTAATCCTGTCTTCCACCAACAATGCCACACGTGCACCTGTATGATTATTATTGATCAGCTTAAGTCTTTCTTTAGTAATTTTTAGTGCCAGCGACTTGTGTTTTTTGGAGGAAGGACTGCTGCTTTCCCTCCTTTTTGAGGATATCCCCACACCATTGTCTTCTATCATGTACGACAGATTCTTGCCTTTCTTTTTAAACTTTACCGAGATATGTCCGTCGTCTTTTTTATAAAGTTCCCCGTGTTCAAAGGAATTTTCAATAAACGGTTGTGCGAGCATAGGAGGTATCATAATCTTGGTGTTCTCCAATTCTTCATCAATCTGAATCTCATACTTCACTTTATCGCCAAAGCGTTTGTTTTGCAGGTCGATATAAAAATCCAATATCTCTCTTTCCTGCTCCAAACTAATATATTCCTCCTTTGAATAATGCAGGACCATCCGCATCAGGCTGGCAAAATCAGCTAAAAAATCAACCGCATCCATTGTTTTATTTTCAAGAATATAACATTGGATGGCCGACAAGGAGTTGAAAATAAAATGAGGATTCATTTGTGTACGAAGCACTTTTTGTTCCAGACTGAGAAGACGCTGTTTTTCCTTCATGCTCCTATCCCTGGTATAAAAAAACATAAAAATCCCACCACTTATCACCAAAAAAGAAACCCCCAACGAAATGATGGTATATAACCTGTTCCTGGCTTTTAATTCCGACACCTGGCTTTGGCTTTTCTGTAAAACATATTTGTTTTCAAGTTCCAGAATTTTTTCGAATTGTTCCAAATTAAAAATACTATCCTTGATCAGCTGATGTTGTTCAAACACACGTAGGGCGTTTTCCACATCGCCCATGCTTTTGTATGCTTCGTATAAGCTAAATAAGTTTTCCCCCCGCGTATCTAACAAGCCCACTTTTTGGTTTATCAACTCGCATTTCTGATAAATGTCAACGGCTTTTCTTCTTTGCCCCATGGCAACGTACAAATCACCCAAGCCTGTGTAAGATTGAATGAGTCCGCTTTTCTTATCCAACGTTTTAAAAATACCGATGCCTTTGTTAAAATAACCTAAAGCCTCGCCATATTCCTTAACCCTGATTTTATAGTATCCTAAATTGGTATATACCGAAGCAATTCTATCACTATCATTTAGCTCTTCGTAGGTATGTAAGGCTTTTTTGTAATAATTATAGCCCTCATCTAATTCGTCCTGAAAAATTAACGAAACACCAAGATTTAATGCCATATCTGCCATCGACTTCTTATCATCCAGCTCCTCATATAGTGCTATGGCTTGTTTGTAATAGTCGTTTTGCATTTCGTATTTGCCCCAATGCCCTACTATCAAACCCATGTTTTGCAGACTTTTTGCCATACCAAGGGTGTCGCTTATCAATTTTTCAAGCTCAAAACTTCTCTCGTAATATAAAAGCGATTTTTTATAGTTAGCCTTATACAAGTACATTAAGCCTAAGTTGCTGAAGTTGGCGGCCATTTTAACACTATCACTGTTCATTTCCAGATAGGGTTCGGCTTTCCTATAATATTTTAAAGCGAGGTTGTAATGCTCTCGGTAATATTCTGCTTCTCCTAGAATATAATACCCTAAAGCTTTGTAACGAATTTGCGACTTTTTTGATTTCGACAATATTTCCCTGGCAATGCTATCCGCTTTATCCGTTTGTGTAGAAACTATCTCTAGTGCCAACTCTTGCATTTGCTCAAGCCTATCGTCAATTACATCTTTAAAAATATGCTCAGCCCCGGGATTCTGTTTCGAGTACAAATTAAAAAAAGGTGTTGGCAACAAAACAATCAGGAGAATAATACGGAAGTGCATTGGCTTACATTTAAAACTTTACCCCGGAAAATTGGACTTAGCTATGTTGGGGTAACCCACTATTGTATTCACCTTACTGCAATATGGTGAATAAAGCAGGTTAAAAGTAAGCCAATTAAATGAATAAAAAAAAGGCCGTTCAAACTTTTTGAACGGCCTTTTTCAATATTAAATAATGTCTTTTATTTTTTCTTACTGCATTCTTTTTTGCATTCAGCTTTCTTTTCACCGCTACACTCTTTTTCAGCACAGCATTCTTTTTTGCAGTCTTCGCCACATTTTTTAACTTTTTTCTCCGTTTTTTGCGGCTCTTGGATAGTATCGGTTGCCATTACAGGAGAAGCGATGGCCAACATAAACATAAAAAGAAACGATACAGCAACTGTCTTTTTCATAACGATAAATTTTGTATTATTAATAATTGATTTTGTTGTCATTGCAAATATTCAATGATTCATTCGCAATATATGTTATTTACTTGTTATAGCATGTTAACGAAACGTTAATAAAGTACGCCATTGCTTTTTTATTGATAAATTTGCCTAATATTTTGAAGCCCGGGGGAATATTTTTATTTTTAAATGATTATGGCAAAAAAAATTGACAAGCAATCGCTTTTGGCGGGAATTACCTTTGGTACCCTAATTTGCCTAATGGCAATTCAATTTCTTTTTTTGGCCAGATCGGCCAAATTAGAGGAGAAGCATTTTAACCACAGGGTTGTACTTGCCTTGAGTGAGGCCAGAAACGAAATTGCCCGTGAAGCCAACGCTTGCAATCACATGCGCAACTATGTCTGTGGTAATCATTGCCCCAGCGATCTTCAATCTATCAATTTTCAGAAAGCTGACAGCATTATTAGCTCCAATCTTGCCATACACAAAATTGAACTGGACTATACCTTTGAATTTATTAACGAAGAAAAAGGTGAGGAGAAACAACTTTGCGTTACCTGTTACGAACAGTCGTTAAATGGATTGTTGGCTCAAAGCGGCATCAAACTGCTTATTCAGTTTCCGGAGCACAAGCAGTTTTTATTGGCACAAGTTGGTATACTGTTCTATATATCCATGGGGGCCATCGTTTTTGTAATGATATCCTTCATCTTTACCTCCAGGTTATTCCGTAAGAAAAAACACATCCTTACCAACACCAAGGATTTCATCGACAATATGGTTCATGAATTCCAAACACCTATTGCCAATATAAAACTAGCCTCCAATCTTATTCAAAAAAACGCCGGCAACGGAATAAGCAGCGAAAAGGTAACCAACTATACGTCTCTAATTCAAATCGAAAACAATAAAATAGAGAATCATGTGAAAGACATTCTTAGTGTTGCCGCTATGACAACCTGCAAAACACAATTGACCAATGTTGACATGCACAAAGTAATTTACAGGAATGTAAAATCATATAAAGACTCGCTGAATGAATTAGGTGGCAGCTTTGAACTGAATCTGGGGGCAAACCATTATTTTGTAAAGGGCGAGGAACAATACCTTAACCATGCCATCAGCAACCTAATAGACAATGCTTTAAAGTACACTCCAACCCATCCTAAAATTAAAATAAGCACCTACAACAAGAATAATAAATTTTATTTTTCTATTACAGACAATGGAATTGGCATTGCTCCCAAAGATTATCAAAGTATATTTGAAAAATATTACCGGGTCACCAATGGAAACATTCACGACACCAAAGGTTTTGGGCTAGGGTTAGATTTCGTTAAAACTGTTGTAGAAAACCATAAAGGCAGTATAAGCATTAGTAGTAAACTGAATACAGGGAGTACATTTACATTGGCATTTAAATATATTAAGGATTAATGAGTTCAAAAACTAAAATATTACTGGTGGAAGATGACACCACTATGGGGTTTCTGCTTGTGGACTTTTTGGAATCGAATGGTTTTGATGTTAAATTATACAATGACGGGCTACAAGGTATCAATGCCTTTAATCAGTCTTCTTACGAATTTTGCATATTGGATGTTATGCTTCCCGGACTTGACGGATTCTCCTTAGCGAAGCGCATCCGCGAGAAAAACAAAAGCGTACCCATTGTATTTTTAACGGCCAAAACCCTTAAGCAAGACAAGCTACAAGGGTTTAATATAGGAGTTGACGATTATATTGTTAAACCATTTGATGAGGACGAATTACTATGCCGGATTAAAGCCATCTTAAGCAGATGTTCGCCCAATACCGAAGATATTAAAACTTTTAAGATTGGGGAATACGTTTTCGACCCACAAAATTTATTGCTGACCTATGATTCAGAACAAAAACGATTAACGCAAAAAGAAAATGAAGTGTTAAAAATGCTAGCTTCTTCAAAAAATTCAGTGGTTAAGCGGAATGATATTTTACTTTCCCTTTGGGGTGATAACGATTACTTTAACAGCAGAAGTCTGGATGTTTTTATCGCCAAACTAAGAAAATACCTAAAACGAGACGAGCATATTGCAATTGAAAACGTACCCACGGTTGGTTACGTGCTGAAAGACATATAAATCTCCTTATCAACTGTACTACATATTATTACATCAGCAAAAACGTTGAATTCACTGAAATAAAACAAACATTTTCGTGAAAATATAGTATACTCGCATATGGTAACATACCGAACCATAATTTAAATCCACCTATATTTAAGTTATTAATTTAATTACCAACTGCTTAAATCTATTCAATGAACAAGACAATTTTAAAGGCTCTTTTCTCATTACTATATATAATTGTTAGTTACTTTGCCTTAACCGGCCAAAACCTTCCGGAACAAAGAAGTTCAAAAAATAAAAAGTTATTTAAAAAGGCTATGGCGTTGACTTATCAAGACAACTACAAGCAAGCTATTGAGCTCTTCAAACTCGTTGTAAAAGATAACCCGAAAGACCTGGACGCATTGTTCAACATGGGGCTTTCATATCTGAACACATCCAACGGCGCTGATACTGCCATTATTTGTTTTAACCAAGGATTAAATGCCCTTAACCAAGATGAAAAAGAAGGCTATTTAGGAACCGAATTTGGACTTTCATTGGGTAAGGCATACCAGGTATCTCTGCAACCTTTAAAGGCCGTATCCATATACGAGGAGGTCTTAAAAAATACCCCCACAGAGGATACCGCTCTTATTCAGCAAATTGAAAGAGAGATTCAGGTATGTCACCATGCCGATTTCTTAATCAAAAACCCGATTAACCTAACCGTTAAAAACATGGGCAGCCGTGTAAACTCTATGTACGACGATCACAGTCCGTTGATCGCAGTGAGCGAAAATCAATTATTTTTCACTTCCCGCAGAAACTGGATCAAGCTCAGCCTTCTTTCTGATGGCCAGTACGCCGAGAAAATATATACCGTACCTTTACTGGCCAACAACTATGAATCTGCCCGACTGCTAAAAGTATTTTTTAAACAAAATGAACACGAAGCAGCGGCATCTTTGTCTCCTGATGGGAACCAACTGGTTTTGTTCCGAAATGACGAACATGGCAAAAGCCTTTATCTAAGTGACTATAGCAACAATAGCTGGTCTAGCCCCGTAAAACTGCCCTTCCCCATCAACAGTTATTCCGAGGAAACACACGGCTGCATATCGGCCGATAAAAGCACCTTCTTTTTTACAAGTGACAGAGAAGGCGGTTTTGGAGGACTTGACATTTATATGGTAAAAAAACTGCCTGATGGAAAATGGGGACACCCCAGAAACCTGGGCTCAAATATCAACACCGAATTCGATGAGGAAACACCTATGATCCATTACGATGGCAAAACACTCTATTTTTCGTCGGAAGGACATAACACCATGGGCAGGCTCGACGTGTTTTACAGTCAGATGGCACCTGATTCCTCATGGGCCTTTCCGGTTAACATGGGGTACCCTATTAACACACCTGGCGACGACTTTTTCTTTGTTCCTACTATTAATAAAAGTCATGCATATTACGCGTCAGCCAAATTTGATGATACTTATGGCGGATCCGACATATATAAGGTCGAATTCGACGCAGAATCCAATACCGAACTGGCCGTAATCGAAGGAGAAATAGACCCTAATTTCGGTAGTGACTTCAGCAAAATGCGCATATTGGTTACCCGAACCAACGATAACAGTTTGGTCGGTGATTATCGTCCGAATCCTAAGGATGGGAAATATATGATGTTCCTGGAGAACGGCTACGAATACCAGGTGAGACAATTACATATCGAAAACAAAGAAAAGATTTCGTATGTGAATGTCACCAGCAACATGAACTATTTAGAAACCAAAATGCCCGTCACTTTTAAAGATGTGGCCATGGATGTTCCTTTGATAAACACACCCAAAATTACTTCGATAAGCACCCGGAATAAATGGCCCATTGTCGAGAATGAAACCAAACAAAAGATTGAGACCAAGCACAAAATATTCGTGAATTTGCCGCAAAAAACAAATCTTGCTGACTTGCACAAAGAGGCAACCGAGCATATTGTTAAAAAATCCGACACTTTGCTCAGAAGCATAAAATACTTTTCCCCCAACGATTTTGTGTCTATCTCCTTCTTGCCTGAAGAGTGCGGAATTTTAGAAAAAATAAGCAACCAATCAGATAAGAAAAACATCGAGTTAAATTTGCGGGCAATGGGTGTGGATACCATTAACCATCCCAATATATATGCCGACAAAAAAAATTATTACTCTAAAAAACAACTCAAGCTATATAAAAATTCACGACGGGTTGAAATTGAAATTGTGGAGTTCCCGGAAATGTATAAATTAAGTATTTCTGGTTATACCGATGCAGGAAATACCAGATTAATGAATTTACCAGTGGAGCTAAGGCATCAAATTGCTAAAATAGGAAACAAAGAACAGTCGCTAAATCCTGCACTTAGTGCATTAAGAGTCAAATATGCATTCGAGGAAATAATAAAACTGATTAATTATGGTGTTGAAAATACTGAAATCAATATTATTCCGCTGGGAGTTTCTTATGAATTGAAGATGTTTGAGAAGTAATGATTACTTGTACAGCAGAAGATGAGATGTTCATATTGAAATAAGAATATATCCGAAGAAGACAACCACAGCATATCTGCTGTTGTGTGTGCGTGTGTGTTGAAAGATAAATAATGACGAAACATTTATCCTAACAACTCGTATCAATAACATTATCAATACGAAAACCACAATACTCATTACATTTTTTTCATGAGTTTTGAATGTCATTCCATTTTTTGGACAGACAGTATACTGCTGAATATATGCCAATTACCAATATCCAGTGTTTTTTATTAGTACTTTTTATTTTTTGAAACCTTTAAATTTGGCCAACATTCCCCTTCAAGGTATATGTGCATTTATAAACGTCGTATTTTTACATTACATTGCACTTAATACCAATTGCTTAAATCATATCTAATGAAGAAGACAATCCTAAAATTGCTTTTGTCTTTACCGTGCATCTTATTGTTGACAAATGCCTTACACGCGCAATCTTCAAGCCAATCGAGAAGCAACCGAAATACCAAGCTGTTTAAAAATGCAATGTCCTTGGCAGCTCAAGACAATTACAAGGAGGCCATCGAAGTTTTCAAAATAATTGTAAAAGATGACCCAAAAGATTTGGATGCGTTATTTAACATGGGCCTATCGTATTTGAACACTTCTAACGGTGCCGACACAGCTGTAATTTGCTTCAACAAAGGTATCGACATGCTCACCGAAGAGGAAAAGGAAGGTTATTTGGGAACCGAGCTGGGGCTTTCATTAGGAAAAGCATACCAGGTATTGCTAAAACCGTTACAAGCAGTTTCGATTTACGAAGAACTAATTGAAAACATCGACCCAAAAGACAGCGCTTTTATCGAAGAAGTAGAAAGAGAGATTCAAATATGTCATCACGCCGATTTCTTTATTAAAAATCCAATTCAGCTTACCGTTAAAAACATGGGCAGCAATGTAAACTCCATGTACGACGATCACAGTCCGCTAATAACGGTTAGCGAAAGCCTATTGTTTTTTACTTCCCGTAGAAACTGGATTAAGCAGAGCCTCCTTTCCGACGGCCAGTATGCCGAAAAAATTTACACCGTTCCACTGGCCTCTAACAACTGGGAATCAGCCCGTCTGCTCAAGACATTCTTTAAACAAAACGAACACGAAGCTGCGGCATCACTATCCCCGGATGGCAATCAGATGGTTTTATTCAGAAACGATCAACACGGAAAAAGCCTTTACATCAGTAACTACAATGGAAAAGACTGGTCGGTACCAGAGAAGCTGCCCTTCCCTATCAACAGTTATTCCGAAGAAACACACGGCTCCATTTCCGCGGATAAAAGCACTTTCTTTTTTACAAGCGACAGAGAAGGTGGCTTTGGTGGATTGGACATATATATGGTAAAAAAGCTACCAAATGGAAATTGGGGCACACCAAGAAATTTAGGCCCTGATATTAATACCGAGTTTGATGAGGAAACCCCGATGATTCACTACGATGGAAAAACCCTGTACTTTTCGTCCGAAGGACATAACACCATGGGCAGGTTAGATGTGTTTTACAGTCAGATGAATGAAGATTCGACCTGGGTATTACCTGTAAATATGGGCTATCCAATTAACACTCCTGACGACGACTTCTTTTTTGTTCCAACCATCAATAAAAGCCATGCGTATTACGCCTCTTCAAAATTTGCCGATAACTACGGAGGTTCAGACATTTACCGCGTTGAATTCGATGCCGCTTCGGACGCTGAACTTGCTGTCATCGAAGGCGAGGTCGATAGCATATTGGGGAAAGAATATTCGAGAATGCGCGTATTGGTGACCAGAACAACAGATAATCAACTGGTGGGGGATTACAGACCGGGCCCCGGCAATGGCAAATATATGATGTTCCTTGAGAATGGCCATGAATATCAGGTAAAGCAACTAAACATAGAAGACAAGGAAAAAGTTTCCTATATAAATGTAACCAGCAACATGAACTATGTGAAAACAAAAATGCCTGTCAGTTTTACGGATATTGCCATGGACGCCCCACTGATTAAGACCATAAAAACAGTTCTTGACAATGCACGAAACGCTATAGATCAAAAACTAGAAAAAGATAGCGAATTAACAGCTTCAAACAGCAATGTACCTGCCAGTACCAACGCCACAATTACCGGGCAAGAAACAGGGCCAAAGCCTGTTAAGAAAACCGCTTTGGCAACAACCGACAAAGTTGATAAACAAAGCCCTAACAAAAAAGGTGTATCTTCTCACCCCGAAAACATTAAAGCCGATAAAGAACATGTTTACGGCAACGCAAACCATGCTAAAAATTCAATCCGGATTAAACGCTATACCCTGCAGCTCATGGCGCTTAAAAGAGGACCTCTCCCCGATCTTAACTATTTTAAGAAAAGAAGTATTGAAAACGTGAAAGTATATTATTGCAATGATGGATTTACCAGATACACATTTGGTGAATTCAACAGCTACAAGGCCTGTCTGGAGTTGAAAAACGAGATGTTAAAATATAATCAAATTGATGATATTTGGATAAGGCCAACCAAGGATTTTGAAACACTAACAGATAAAAACAACCCCCTCTTTACTACACAAAAGAAGGGGCTATAGGCTATAATATTAATCCAAGCGTGATTATCTGGAAAGGCAGACTTCTACCATTATATCATTTAGTTTTCCTCTCCCTGCAAATGAACCCCTCTGGATTTTCCCGGCAATATCAAATTAAGCAACACCCCCACAACCGATGCCAATCCAATACCGGCCAGCGAAAACCCGCCAAAATCAATGGTTGCACCACCAATTCCTACTGTAAGTATTACCGAAACAATTACCATATTACGCGTCTTATGGAAATCCGCTTTTGATTCGATCAAGGTTTTAACACCTACACTCGCGATCATACCAAACAACAACAGCATAATACCACCCAACACCTCCGAGGGGATGGACTTTAAGATTCCACTCACCTTACCTACCAACGAAAACACGATGGCGGTTACAGCTGATATCCGCAGAACCCGCGGATCCGTGACTTTAGTAAGCTCAATCGCCCCTGTAACCTCTGAGTAAGTTGTATTTGGAACACTCCCGATTAAACCTGCAAAACCTGTAGCAATGCCATCACCTAACATAGTTCTATTTAGGCCCGGATCGTCCATAAAGTCTTTTTCCGCTACTGCCCCAATGGCATAGATATCGCCAACATGCTCAATTAAGGGGGCAATGGCAACAGGAATCATATACAAAACAGCTTCCCAACTGAAAGAAGGCAAGGTAAAATTAGGTAGCGAGAACCAAGCCGATTCCTGGATGGGCGTAAAATCTACTTTCCCCATCGCCAGTGACAACAAGTACCCAACAACAATTCCTATAAAAACCGGAATAAGCTTAATAATTCCTTTAAAATAAACTACTGCAATAATTGCCGACAACAGTGACACGCCCGCGATTATCCAGTTTCCCTTAGACATGTTGACACCCACCGGAGCTAACGACAGGCCGATAACCATAATAACCGGCCCTACCACAACCGACGGGAATATTTTTTTAATAAAATTAACCCCTCTAATTTTTACCAGAACGGAAACCACTGAATAAACAACACCTACCGCAACTATCCCAGATAGCGTACCTGCCCAACCAAATTTCTCGGTAGCAGCGGTAATTGGGGCTATAAAAGCAAAGCTACTTCCCAAAAACACAGGCACCTTGCCTTTCGTTATTAAATGAAAAATTAAAGTTCCCACACCAGCCGAAAAAAGAGCAATGGATGGATTTATTCCTACTAACAACGGAACCAAAACAGTTGCGCCAAAGGCAACAAAAAGAAATTGCACACCCAACAATATTTGCTTAGGTTGCGATAAGTGATTTTGTGAATGCATAAATTACAATTTGGAAATTTGTGCGAAAGTATAAAAAAATAATAAACGCTCGCGACCATGGAAAGTTAATAGTTTTATTTTTACCCCATTAAAAAAGCCGGAAAGACACCCCTGACTTTCCGGCTTCCTCAAAGATTTCTGTGTAATCTAAACCTATTTAGAGTGCCCCTAAGATAATAATTTTAAGGCTCGTTGTCAATTATAAAGACCGAAAAAAATATGACTTTTAACCATAATTTATTCTCAAATCAGTTACATTCAGACCAACAAAATCCAATACCCATAAATATTCAGCTCATCGCCACAACTAAATTTTAATTATTTTAGAATAACGGCTTCATTATATATTTTTTCCTATTTTTGAGAATATCAAACTAAACATATATGCAAAAAACTTTGACAAACCCCAATGCATCGTTTGGATCCATGCCTGTTTTTATGACAGCTATTTCAACTATACTTGGGGCCATCCTATTTTTACGTTTTGGTTGGGCCGTCGGCAACGTTGGTTTTCTTGGCGTAATTACCATAGTAATTGTTGGCCATCTGGTTACCATACCCACAGCACTGGCGGTGGCTGAAATTGCCACCAATCAAAAGGTACAGGGTGGAGGTGCCTATTATATCATATCCCGATCGTTCGGTCTTAATATTGGAGGAGCCATAGGCATCGCACTTTATTTGTCGCAGGCTATTAGCGTTGCTTTTTATATCATTGCTTTTGGCGAAGCATTTGACGCAGTTTTACCTTACATTTCCATCAACATGGCTCCGGAAGTGTTCAAAAAGATGGTGACGCTTCTTATGATGGCCATATTAAGTGTGGTGGTTTTGATTAGGGGTGCTAACATAGGCATGAAAGCCCTATATGTAGTTGTTGGCATGCTATTTCTTTCCATCATTTTCTTTTTCATGGGTTCACCCACCAACGAAAACCACACCTTCCTTATTAACACCACCGCAACCGATGCAAAACCGTTCTTTTACGTTTTCACAATTATTTTTCCGGCATTTACCGGTATTGCGGCAGGCTTGGGCTTATCCGGCGATCTTAAAGATCCCAAAACCTCTATCCCCAGAGGTACATTATGGGCTACTTTAATTGGAATGATCATCTACATCGCTATTGCTTACAAACTGACTATCTCTGCTACTCCTGAAGAGCTGGCTGCGGATCAACTTATTATGCAACGCATTGCCATCTGGGGACCGATTATCCCTATTGGATTAGCAGCTGCGACTTTATCATCGGCTATTGGCTCTATACTGGTCGCACCCCGCACGTTGCAGGCCATCGGTTTCGACGATATCCTGCCTTACCCACACCTAAACAAATGGTTGGCAAAAGGGAAGGAAAAAGACAATGACCCGGTAAACGGTACCATAGTCACCATCATTATTGCATTTTTCTTTGTTGGCATTGGCGATGTTAACTTCGTGGCACAAATTATCTCCATGTTTTTTATGGTAACCTATGGTGTTATTTGCCTCATCAGTTTTCTGGAACATTTTGCCGCAGACCCTTCCTATCGACCAACTTTTAAGCACAATAGATGGTATTATTCCCTGGCAGGTGCCCTATTTTCGTTTTGGTTAATGTTTCAGATGGAGTGGACGTATTCTTTATTCTCGCTTAGTATCATGGTCGTTATCTATTTGATAATAAGCAAATACCGCCCAGAACGACGTGGTTTGGAAAAATTATTCAAAGGGGTAGCCTTTCAATTAAGCCGGCAAATTCAAATCTTTGTTCAGCAGGCCAACAAAGATGAGCAGGAATATAATTGGAGGCCTTTCGCCGTATGTGTCAGTGCCGATTCTTTCGCAAGACAATCCGCTTTTGACCTCCTGGGTTGGATATCGCATAAATATGGTTTTGGAACGTATATTCATTACATCCAGGGATTGCTTAATTACCAGACTAACCTTGAATCGAAAAAAACCCTGGAACGACTTATCACGAGGGCTAAGGGCAGTAATACGAGAGTGTACATCGATACGATTATCAGTCCTTCCTATACCAGCGCCATTGCCCAGGTAATACAGCTTTCCGGCATTTCTGGCAAAGGAAGCAACCTCATTCTTTTCGAGTTCCCGAGCGACAACCCGGAACCGCTTAAAAACGCCCTGAACAATTACGCTTTGTTCAACTCCTGTAATATGGACGTTTGCTTTCTGAACACATCGTTAAAAGGATTTGGTTATAAAAAGGAAATACATGTATGGATAGGCAGGCACGACTTCTACAATGCCAACCTAATGATTCTACTGGCCTATATTATTCTCGGGCATCCAGAATGGAACAAAGGTTTTATTAAGATATATTCCCTGGCTCCATCCAAAGATTTCGATGGTGAAAAGAAAAAATGGCTCGACCTCATCAAATCAGGAAGGCTTCCTATAGCACCAGGCAACGTTCAGATGATACCTTTTAACGAAGGGGCAAACAAAGAGAACATCGTGCGAAAACAAAGTCACGATGCCGACCTTACCATCATAGGGTTCTCGCCGGAAGACATTCAAAATGGAACCGAGAGATTTACACAGTATGATGGTATGGGTAATATCTTATTTGTGAATGCTTATCGTAAAAGAGAATTAGAATAACCAGTCACTCTTTATTATCTATGCAAGAAAAACATAGCACATTCGCGCTTAAAACCGAGAACTGGCTGAGCAGCAAATCCAATCTCCTTTTTTATGTATTGTTGGGTGCGTATACTCTTTTCAGCTTATTGTACTTCAATGTCAAACCCAGCATTGCCGGAGATGACTCATCCTATATCATACGGGCCATCAACTTTATTGAAACAAATAAATTTCCGACCTACCAAGGCCCGGCCTACCCGCTGTTTCTATCCTTAATAATTTGGATAGCCGGCATGAACCTGATTATTCTAAAGCTAACATCAACAGCTTTTATGATCGGTTTCATTTTTATCTTTTACAGAAGTTTTAGAGGCAAGGTATCTTATATATCTTTGTTTTATACAATGGCCATTCTGAGCACAAGCCATCACTTCTTGTTTTTTGCGAGCCAGACCTATTCCGAAGCCTTCTTTATAGTGCTTCAGGCCATCCTTTTCTATTTTGTGTTTAAGGGAATGTCGAGCCGTCCCAATATCTGGATTCCTGACAAAATAGAAATAACTTTTTTGGTTTGCATCTCGCTACTCTGCGTAGCTTTATTTTTAACCAGAACCGTAGGGTTTGGGGCAATAGTTGCCATTGTTGTTTTTTATCTGCTTCAAAAACAATTTGCCAGAGTTTTGTATTTAAGTATTTTTTTTGCCGGGATACTCTTTCTTTTTTACAACGGCAGATACGCGGGTTGGGGTATCCCTGTGAAATCGGGTGAACAATCCTCGCAACTGCTGCAAAAAAACCCTTATGATAAAACGGAAGGCAGAGAAGATTTCAAAGGGTTTTTAACACGGTATAAGGACAACTCGAACTTATACCTCTCGAAGCATTTAATGCGTATTGCCGGGTTTAGATCCGAAGGCAATAGAAACATTTCGCCTATTCTTACCATAACCCTATATCTTATTTTTTTAATTGGCCTTGTCTATTTTGCCCGAAAAAATAAAGCATTGTTTTTCACATCCATTTACCTGGCTATTATGCTGGGGATTACATTTTTCTCTTTGCAAAAAACATGGGATCAATATCGATTGATAATCCCTTTTGTGCCCCTTGCATTGCTGGTTCTTTCTGAAAGTTTGATTTCACCCGGCAAAGACAAAAAACTGTTTTTTATCGACAATTTAGTTTTGGCGGCATTCCTTGTTTCGGCAGGGCTTACCTTTAACAACGGCACTAAAACAATTGATATTACAACGTTGTCTAAAAACTTAAATGGCGACAAGCTATATGGCTATACTCCTGACTGGGTCAATTATTTAAAGATGGCCGAATACTGCCACAATGAGCTTGATGAAAAAATGTTTGTGGCGTGCAGAAAGCCCAACATGGCCCGCATTTATGGCAAAGGAAAGAAGTTCCACGGCATTTACCGCATCCCTTCAAAAAATGCCGACGAACTGGTTCAATACCTTAAAGAACGAGACATTAGTCATGTGATGATGGCAAGCCTGAGGAAAAATCCGCAAAGATACACCGGGCAATCCATTAATACCATTCAGCGATTCTTGGCAGTCATCGTTAATCAATACCCTAATTCTCTAGAGGTCGTTAAGAAATTTGGCAGCCAAGAGCCTACCTATCTATTTAAAATAAATTATGCGGCCACCGAGCCCGACAAAACCATCATAAAAAATGACACCATACAGCAATCGGGAAATTAAAGAATATTGGGACAACTTTTCGGAAAAGTGGATCAAATACCGCCGAAGAAGGTCATATTACTGGAACTCCATTTCAAAATACTGTAGTTATTTCATTCATCCCGATTGTTCCATATTAGAGGTAGGGTGCGGCCAAGGCGATCTTTTGGATTCCATAAATGGGAAAGAAAAGACAGGCATCGATTTTTCGCCTAAAATGATTGAAATAGCTCGTAGGAGGTTTCCTCACATCCATTTTCATGAGATGGCTGCCGAGGACATTAAACTGCATAAAAAATACGACGTTATTATCCTTTCAAATATTATCGGGGTGCTGCCCGATGTAGAATCGGTATTTTTGCAACTGGCTAAAGTATCGCACGAAAAAACCCGAATAATCGTAACCTATTACAACCGGATGTGGGAACCATTTATCCGTTTTGCCGAAACCATTGGCGTTAAGCGAAAATCCCCGCGACAGAACTGGCTCTCTTCCTCTGATATACAAAACCTGCTTTACCTTTCGGGTTTTGAAACTTACAAAGAAAACAGGAGCATGTTTCTACCGTACCATATTCCTGTTCTGTCTCCTTTCTTCAACCGTTTTCTCAGTCGTTTGCCCTTACTCAACCGAATGGGTCTAAACCAATTCGTTTTTGCACGGCCAACTCCCCCATCAATCTCCCTTAATGAATTAGATAACAGATATAGTACAACAGTGGTTATTCCTGCCAGAAATGAAACACGGAACATTGAAGATGCCATCGTACGAATACCCATGTTCGGAAAGGAAGTTGAAATTATTTTTGTGGAGGGTAACTCCACCGACGACACATGGCACGCCATCCAAAAGGCGCATGAGAAATATAAATCATCCCACAACATCAAGATAATGCAGCAGGATGGGAAAGGTAAAGGGGATGCTGTTCGGAAAGGCTTTGCCGCTGCTACCGGAGATATCCTGATGATATTGGATGCCGACCTAACCGTACCACCTGAAGATTTGCCCAAGTTTTACAACGCTATCACCTCCGGTAAAGGAGAGTTTATTAATGGGGTCCGTCTGGTTTACCCCATGGAAAAAAATGCCATGCGCCCGTTAAACACCATCGGCAATCATTTCTTTAGCAAATTCTTTTCCTATATTTTGGAACGGCCTATTAAAGATACGCTGTGCGGGACTAAAGTAATGTTTAGGTCCGATTATGAAAAGCTGGCGGCCAACAGGAAATTTTTTGGGGAATTTGATCCCTTCGGAGATTTCGACCTTTTATTCGGAGCTTATAAACTGAATCTGAAAATAATAGATCTGCCCATAAGGTATCGCGAAAGAAAATACGGCGATACCAACATTAGCCGTTTTAAACACGGGGTTATCCTGTTGCGGATGGCTGCTTTTGCCACATTTAAAATTAAGTTTTGGTAATAGTTCTTTGTGGAGTAAAGGTATTTTTACAACTTTACGCTCGTTGAAAGATGGCATAGCTATTGAATTCCCTCGGTTAAAACGAGTAAAAGTAAACGAACCTATTGAACTCAAAGATCAACGGAACCGTTGTTTCTTTGCACTATACTGGTGAGTTACCCCAATGTTATAGAGGTAAGGAAATGGAATATTATAATTTATACCCATGAAACGCATAGCAATTTTCCCAGGTTCGTTTGATCCCTTTACAATTGGTCACGAAAATATTGTACAAAGGGCCGTTGACCTTTTTGATGAAATAATTATTGGCCTTGGCTATAACGCCCAAAAACGGGATTTTTATCCTGTGGATACCCGTATTGAGTGGGTGAAATACCTGTTTAACGACTTGCCTAATGTTAAAGTATCCAAGTATCAGGGACTTACCGTGGATTTTGCTAAAACCGTTAATGCCGGTTATATCCTTAGAGGGATACGTACCGCTGCCGACTTTGAATACGAAAGAGCGATTGCGCAAGTCAACAAAGCGATGACCGGAATAGAGTCCGTATTTTTATTAACAACACCGGAACACACACCGGTCAACTCATCTATCGTCAGGGACATTATAAGCCACAACGGGGATGCCAGCCAGTTTATTCCCGAGAAGATTAGACAAAAAATGGCCGAATACAACAGATAAACGATGCGAGGGATTTGGATAGTCATATTATTTGTCAGTTGGGGAATTACCAACGCGCAAAGCGACCAGGTCACTTTGCGAGGCAATGCACCCGGCTATTCCAATATGCGATTGACTATTGAACGACAAAGCAATTACATAACCCGCAGTTTTGAAGACTTAAAAACCTTTTCCGTTGATCCCCAAGGAAACTTTAGCACCACTTTTCCCGTTGACGAAATAACCAAGATATATATTAATTTAGGTGTATTAAGGAGCCACCTATATGTAGAACCTGGCAGAACATACGTCGTAACCCTACCCTTATACAGGCCAATAAAACCGGAAGACAAACTAAATCCTTTTTTCAATCCGGAATCTGTAGTTTTGGGGGTGCAAAATTCTTCACCCGACGAAATAAACCGCAGAACTGCTACATTTGAAGAAAAATACAACTCCCTGTTTAACAAAAACATCAAACGCATTGTTTTAACGGGAAATAAAAAAGAATTGTTTAAAATAAAAAACGAAACCGATGTTGAATTTCCTGCAGAAAATGGAAGTTGGTTTTATTATTACAAACATTTTAAATACCAAAACCTGTACGAATATGTTTATTCCAGTAAACCCCGAAGTGCCATTTATAAAGGATTTTCTACAATACCTGTTTTATATTATTTAGATACGTATTGGGCATCCTTTAACCGTCAGTTTAATAATTTTTTCCATTATTACCTTTCCTCGAAAGAAGGTCTAAGTTTTAAAAATACATGGAACAAATCCGAATCCTTTAAATTAATTACGCTATCGCTTTCCGAGGACACGCTTTTCAAAAACAGGGAACTGGCCGAATTGATCGTGCTAAAAAACTTATATACAGGTTACTATTCCAATGCCTATTCCAAACTTAAAATCACCAACATTGTGAAGAGTGCAAAAGACAGTTGTGCCAATGATCAAAACAACAAAATTGCATCCGATATATTAGACAAAATCACCAAATTAAATGTTGGCAAGGCTCCTCCCGAGTTTGAACTTCAAAATCTATCAGGATCAAAGACCATGGTGCTTCAGGACTACGAAGGGAAATTTGTCTACCTTAATTTTGCCAACACCAAAAACTATGCCTGCAAGAAAGATTTTCAGGTATTGGAGATGATGGCACAGACCTATAAGAAGGATATGGAAATAGTGACCATACTAACCGACGAAGATCCTGATGAGGCTATGGCCTATGTTAAGAATAACAAGTTCAGTTGGCAATTCCTTCATTTTGGACAAAACGCCAAGGTACTCCTGGATTATAATATCAAAGTGTTACCTACCTATTACTTAATAAATCCGGAAGGTAATATGGTGCTTTCTCCCGCCCCTGCTCCGGAAGAGAATTTTGCGCAAGTTTTTTCCGAAATCTACAATAACTTTCGCAGGAAACAGCTACGTAAAAACAAACCCCAAAAGAGGACTATCTACGACCTATAATTTGGTGTTAGGATAAATTCATAAGCACCCTCGCTGCTGTCCCACAGCCAGAATGGGTCGAAATTTTGACGAAAGCTCCATATCGATGGATTAACAAACCTATCCGTGAGAGAATCACTGTTATTCCCTCCAGAAAATTAACTATTTTTGTTTGCGTTGAAAACAAGCTATAAGCCCTTTATATACTACGTTTTGTCTTCTTAAGCACAATTCTTTAACAGAGTAATTTTGCAGATAAGTAAAACCATTTACCTAAAACCTTAGTATAAAGAAGTTATGAAACAAAATCAGACAAGTAACCATTGAATCCAACATTGAACAAATGAAGTATTTTCTAATCATATTTGTATTTACTATACTAACACTGCCTAACACCACCTTAGCACAAGAAAAGCCTACGGCAACTATTGTAAGTGAGGATTTATCTTTTTGCGAATCCGGGGATGTAATTCTCAAAGTGAAATTTACAGGAGAACCTCCTTTTTCCTTTCATTACAAACGAGGAAGTGCAACAAGCACTTCTCCTTCCACATCCGAATATGAATTTGATTTTCCATTTGCCGGCATCTCCAATAGCACGTCATTTGAACTGGTAAAAGTTTTTGACGCTAATTATCCACCTTCAGGTGAAGGTTCAACGCAAGTGTCTGGCGCAGTAAATGTAACCATTGATAACAGCCCCATTGTTGAAGCAGGTGTTGATGCTGCGGTGTGCGGGTATGAACACACGATGAATGGATCTATAACGGGTTCTACTACAAAAATATGGTGGAGCGACCCGGGTGCATCTACGACTTTTGAGGATGATGCCTCGCCCACTTCAAAGTTTACAGGCGATGTTGCGGACACTTATTCTCTAAGGTTGAATGCCGAAAACGGTGCCTGTAAAGACCTTTATGACGAAGTGGAAATTACCCTATACGGAAGGCCGAAAGGAACTATAAAAGACATCAGCGATTGGAAGTACTGTTCAACCGATGCACCAACACATACCATACCATTAGAATTAAATTTTGAGGGTAACAGTGATTTCAGTTATATCCTAAAAAATGATGCAGGCACAGCCAAAGGTTCATTTGTTGCCACTGAAGCTGACGAAGACATCTCCATTTCCATTCCGGTTTCCGATACCGAAACCATATCATTTCAATCCATCGAAGATGGTAACGGATGTACTGCCGAGTCTGCTGACATGATTGGACAAAGAACCGCTGTGGATGTTAAACCGGATGCAAGGGCCGGAGAAGATAGAATCGGAGAGAACCCTATCTGCGGAGCTGATTTTACTTTAGAGGCTGAAGCCAGCCCGGGTACAACAGGAAAATGGACAGCCTTGGTTACGGGAATCAATTTTTCAGACGATACACAAGCCAACGCCACAGCGACAGCTTCTTTTGCAGCTGACGAATATTACAGAACGGTGCCATTAAGATGGACCGAAACAACCACCGACGGATTGCAATGTGCCGATTTTGATGAGGTAGCCATTAAATTCATTAAGTCACCTACTCTTGCAATAACTTCCGTTACCGACGACGAAATATGCGAAGATAAATCGACCACTCTAGTGCTGGATCCAACAGGTAATGCCCCTTTTGAAATAGTTTATAATTTGGGCGGGTCTGCCATCACCGAATCCTTAAGCACTTCGGATCCGGAGCTGGATTTGATGTACCCCGAACTGGCCCTTGGAAATAATACCGTAAACATCACAAGGATAACAGATAGTCATGATTGTGTTTCAGACCTGAGTTTGTCGCAGGATATCTGGGTAGATGAGATGCCGGTAGCCAATGCCGGACCACCCATTGATACTTGTGGGGTAGAAGTTGATCTTTTGGCAGTGCAACAATACGATGACAGTGAATGGTTGCTAAGCGAAGGGCTTTTTGATGATGTGTACGACCCTACCAGCAAATTCACTGCCAACAACACAGGAACGTTAAATCTAGTGTGGAGGGAGACCAATGGACGATGCACGGACACAGATACAGTTATAGTTAGCTTTTATGACACACCGCGACCCGTTAAAGAAATTACCGACACTGTAATTTACGCGGCCAACTTCATCATACTGCCGGCAGATAGTTTAACCGTTGGTACGGGGCAATGGAGCATCATCGAGCCTACGGTAACCGGGGCTACATTTGAAGATGACACTTCGTTCAAATCAAAGTTCTCTAATTTTTCCGCCGATGAAACCTATCATTTGCAATGGAAAGCCACCTTGGCTTCGGCTCCCGAAACATGTCGCGAGAGAGTTCACAACGTATATATCGAAACCCATCCTCTGTTTGCCCCAACCGGCATATCGCCCAATAATGATGGCAACAATGATGTACTAAAAATTAAGGGAGCCGAAAACATCACCAACAATAAATTATCGGTCTTCGACAAACATGGCAAACAAGTTATTTCAATCAATAATTATGGAGAATGGGATCACCTAAAGGGAAAATACAAAAGGTGGCCTGATGAGGAATTCGGTTATGAAATTCCGGATCCGGGAATATATTTATATGTATTTGAGGGAGAAGGAATCTCCACGGTAAAAAATTACATAACAGTCAAATACTAGTATTACACACATCACAATATAATGAAACAGATTAGCCTTATAATAATTCTTCTCATTACGCTTTTGTCCCCTGCCCTGGGGCAACGAGAGCTTATTATGAGTCAGTATATGTATAACAGGTACACCGTTAATCCGGCGTTTGGTGGTTCTCACGAAACCTTATCGGCTTATGCATCCTATCGCAAGAAATATGCGAGTTTCGAAAATTCTCCTGCGGGAGCTTTCTTTTCCATCAACAGCCCTTTAAAAAATGAAAAAGTGGCTTTGGGAGCCCAGTTTTTTAACGATAAATTTGCCACGTCTCAAAACACCGGCTTTAATGTTTCTTACACGTACAGGCTGCAACTCAATCAGGAAACCAGACTGGCACTTGGTATCACAGCGGGTATGGTGAACTACAAATCCGATTGGGACGATGTTGTTTTGGCAGATGGTAACGATAGTGAGTTTATTGATGGAGAGCAAACCATGGCCCCATGGGTTGGTTTTGGAGCCGCTATTTATCACAACAGATATTTTGCCGGACTGTCGGTACCCTCTTTACTGTATCATGATAGATTTGGAACCGGAGAAAGCACCTTAGAGTTTACAAAAATAGATTACTTATTGACGGCAGGCTATCTCTATAAAATAAGCGATAATTTTTCGATACAACCATCTGCATTGGTCAGAGTTAATTTGGACGATGAAACATTTGCCGACCTAAGTGCAACAACATTTATAATGAATTCCGTAATTCTGGGAGCCTCTTATCGCACCACCAACCAAGTTATTGGTGTTGCCGGTTTTCAAATATCACCACAACTCCGTTTTACCTACAGTTACGACTACGACATTGACCCGATTGGCTCATATAACGGAGGTACGCATGAGGTAGCCTTACAGTTTGACTTTGGTTTTAAAATCGACTCACCGGATCCAAAATTCTTTTAAAAAATGATCACACATAACTTAAAACATATATTCACATTTATTTTGTTGGCCCTATTCAGCCTTTCGGTTTATGCCCAAGACATTAAAATTGTGAACCTGAAGACAAACAGTCCTTCTAAAAACGATTTTGCCCCATACGTGGTCGATTCTGTATTGTATTTCACCTCAAACAGAAAACATGAGCTGCTAAAATCGTACCTGAACCAGGACAACGAATGGGTGTACCGTTTGTACAAGTCAAGCATTTTACCAAACGACGGTATGGGTAAAGAAACGGCCCTTCAAAACCCGCAGCTTTCTAAATTAAACACTGCATCCATCTGCTGGTCCGCCGACACTTCTACCATTGTAATTACCCAAAATCAGTACAGTACCATAAAACGAAGCAAAGGTAGAAAGAACCTATTGGGTATATTTTTCATTCCCAATATAAACGGTAAATGGGGCAGACCTTCAGCATTCAAGCACAACTCAAGAAGAGATTTCTCCAACGTTCACCCCACCATTACACCAGACGGACAAACTATTTATTTTGTCTCGGACAGACCCGATGGATTTGGCAAAGCCGATATATACGAATCTACTGTCGTAAATGGGGAATGGACAGAACCGGTAAATTTGGGTAAAACGGTCAACACAGAAGGAAATGAGGTTTTTCCATACTATCATCCTTCCGGTAAATTATACTTTTCGTCGGAAGGCCACAACAGCACCGGTAAACTGGATATATTCTACACCTCTAAAAACAATGGCCGGTGGAGCGCACCCGTAAAGATGGAATATCCTATCAATACCGAAAGCAACGACTTTTCGTGCTTTATTTACGATTCTCAAACAGAAGGGTATTTTGCATCCGACCGAACGGGGAGTGCCAATATTTTTAAATTCAATAACCCCCACCCTACCTTTCCGGATGCTAAACCGCAGGTTGATGATACTTTTTGCTTTACCTTGTTTGAAAACGGCCCTTATGTTTCAGATACCTTGCCCTATAAATACAAATGGTATTTTGGCGATGGGGAAACCGCTACCGGGCTAGAAGTGGATCATTGTTTTCCGGGGCCGGGAAACTATAAGGTGGAGCTAAATGTGGTTGATACCCTGGCTAACGAAGATTTATATACGGTGGCCAGTTACGATGTAAACCTCGAACTCACCCAACAAATTTATATTTCGGCTCCCGACACCGTTAAAGCGGGCACTTCCTTTAGCCTTTCTACGGAGAAATCAATACTAAGAGATTTCATACCAAAACAATATTTTTGGGATTTTGGAGACGGGAATAAAGCAAAAGGTGTAACCATTCATCATATTTTTCGAAAAAAGGGTATATACACAATTACGTGTGGGGCCATTTCAAAATTTGATCCTACCGATAAACTAAGTTCAACACGACAGATTGTTGTCACAGAATAATCAATACACATGCATAAAACAACGGTACTATTATTATTTATAGCAATTGCGTTTAGCGCTATTGCCCAGCCCGTTCCGGCCATAGACGAAAACATACCACATCTGGTAACATTCGGAAACAAAGGTGAAACGGCTTGGGGGGATGACGATTATTGTCAGGTCATATTTTACTCTGTGCCTAAAGATCATACAGAACCTATCTTTATCAGGGTTTATGATCCGGATACCGGCGGCGAGATAGACGAACAGAAAGGAGAATGGGAAACCCGCATGAAATATAGTATTTATGGAGGTAATGGTGCATGCTCTGACAAAGATGCCAAACATATAAATTTAAAAGGCAACTATAAAAGTGGGACTTTGCTTGGCACAAAGTCCTTTACCGCAAATCCCAGATACGATAAAAGTTGGTATACTTTTGGACCTATTAACCCTACTGAAGGCGAGTTTTTGCCCGATGAATATGGCGGATACGTTTTTAAAGTAGTTGTGGAAGGTATTTCGGGAGATGACGGCAACTTATATAACCTGTTTCTAAGTAGCAGGTCTACCGAAAACCAAGCCGTTGAAGGTGCGTTCGCATTTTATTATAAATATAAATTTAGGTTACACGATAACTCAAATGAAGTTTCGCACATTTATCCTTTTATCGACGAAAAAGTTCAATCGGTTAAACAAGCCAACTTCGACTGGGACAACGATGGCATCATCAGAATTATTTCGGTTGCCAAAAACGGGGAATTCATGAAAACATCAGGTGATGACAATTGGGGTAATAGTCAGCATATGGTTCATCCTACCGAAAAAAACAAGTCATACGATATTCAAATGATAAAAAAGAAAGGTGCCAATATCAAAAACAACAATGTAGTCATTTATCTCAAAAACCAATATGGTGAATTAATCGAGTTCTACAGTGTTCCGATTGGAGGTATTCCAAAATATAAATATAGCATTGGTATGAAACCGAAAATAATACGAAACTAGGGGGCATGACATATATTTATAAAAGATTAACACAACTGCTTTTTACCATCTTGCTATTTGCAACAACCTGTGAAGTTCCGGCTCAATCCTTTGATTTTAAAAATTTTGATTCGGACATGGGATTGCCACAAAACTTTGTATATTGCCTGGTTCAAGACCATAATGGTTACCTATGGATAGGAACCGGTGAAGGTTTGGTGCGCTACGATGGTATTCATTTCAGAACTTATACACAAAAAGATTCGTTGGCATCCGACTTTGTATATTCGCTTTTTGTGGATATTGATGGCATCCTGTGGGTTGGACATAACAATGGTGCGTTATCGTATTTTAAAAACGGATCTTTCCACAAAATAATTCCTGCCGAAAGGGCAACAAGCCCTATTAATGATATTTGTCAGGATAACATGGGTAATATTTGGGCAACCGTGCAAAACAATGGTTTACTAAAAATAAACAAACAAAAACAGATAACTGCCTATTTCCAACACGATATTTTTAAAGACAAGTTATATTATTCCATATCATCCGTAGACCCTTTCAATTTTTTGCTGGGAACTTCAGAAGGGCTTTTACATCTGAAACTGAACCAGGATGGCAATGCTGAAAGGGTAGAGGAGATAATGGACATTCCTCCCACAAAAATAAATACGATTGTAAAACGCAAAGCTATTGAAGGAGAATACTGGATAGCGACAGAAGATGAAGGCTTTTACATGTTCCAGTACGATGAAAACACCGCAAAGCACTATGCCAATAACAAATTATGTGTCAAGTTTAATATCGAATATGAAAACATACTGGATATTTACGAGGAAAAAGATGGCAATCTGTTACTTGCCACCTGGGGTAATGGGGTGATTAAATTGTTTCTGGATGCAGCCACTCAAACTTTTATAGAATCTTTTAAATTCGATACAGAAAACGGTTTGAACCATGATTTTATCAGAGCGATTTTAGGTGACCGCGAAGATAATTATTGGTTCGCAACCTATGGTGGCGGTGTTTCGGTGTTGCTGAATGACTATTTTATCCATTACGACCTGGATAATATCGGTTTTAAACAACACAAGGCCAAGTCGGTAATAGCCACCCATTCCAACCTATGGATAGGGTTGGACAACGGAATATTACGTACCGACCCATTTTGTTTTTCCGACCATGAGTACTACGATACAGCACAGGGTATTCCCAACGATGAAATTACAGGTTTTGAATATGATGCCGACAGTACTTTTTGGGTGGCATCATTCGAATCGGGCTTGTATTTCAGAGAAAACGGGAATTTAGGTTTTAAAAAATTCAATTACACAAAAGGAGTAAGCGAGCCGAAGATTAATGACCTGGCCATTGTGGATGACCAGATTTACCTGGCGACCACATCCGGTTTCTACCTCGTGAACCGGAAAACCAAGGCAACAAGGTTATTAACAACGGAAAATCAATTGCCCCACAACAACATTCGCTTTGTGTTTATTGACGATCGTAATCAAGTGTGGATCGGACCTAAATCTAGCGGGATATGTTTGCTTGACAGCACTAGTATTGAGGTTCACAGGCTTTCCAAGTCACCACTCGATGTTTCCGGAATGACGATAGACTCCAAGGGGAACTATTGGTTATCCACTATTGGTAAAGGGGTATTAAAATACAACCAGGATACTTTGGTTGCCATAGATATTTCTGACGGTCTCACCAAAAACTACTGTTACGATATTGTCTGCGACAAAAACGACAGACTTTGGGTTGCCCATCAACCTGGCATTAGTACCATTGATTTAAGGAATTCACAAATCAGAACCTTCGGTTTCAAAGAACAAATGGGCGGTGATTTTTACGATATCTGGGAAGATCAGGAAGAAAATATATGGTTTGCATCGAGCCATGGCATTATTAAGTATTTCCCGGATAGAGATAAAAAAAACTTGGTTCCGCCTAAAATCAACTTAAACAGGATAGATATTTCCGGAACTAGCTATCCTCTGAATAAAGCGATTAAACTTCCATATCCTTATAACAGGAAATACGCTAAGTTTAGATTTGACTTTACCGGTATTAGCTTCAAAGATCCACTTGGCGTAACCTATCAATATAAACTTTTACGAAACGGGGATAAAGAACAAGAATGGATAGACCTGGGAGCTACCAACTTTAGAGAATACGAATTTTTGCCCGACGGTAAATACGATTTAAAAATCCGGGCATTCAATGCGGATGGTATCCCAAACAATAATCCGTTATCAATCCGTATTGAAATTGCGGAACCCGTTTGGAAGAAATGGTGGTTCTATCTCGTGTTAACCGCTTTACTTGGCCTATCATTCTATTGGATTATTAAAATCAGGGAGCGAAATTTAAGGATGCAGAAAGAGGCGCTTCAGAGAGAAGTGGACTCACAAACCGTAGTTCTGCGGGCACAAAAAAATGAGATAGAACGCAAAAACATGGATATTACAGCCAGCATTAATTATGCCAAGCGTATCCAAAGCTCTATTTTGCCGCCCGTTAACGACCTGAAAAACGCCTTCTCGGAATCGTTTATATTCTTTGCTCCTCGAGACATAGTAAGTGGTGACTTCTATTGGTTTACCAAAAATAAGGATACATTTTTATTATGTTGTGCCGACTGCACAGGCCATGGTGTCCCTGGAGCTTTTATGTCAATGATTGGAACAACGTTGCTCAACGATATATACAAAACTGAAAAGGTTCATTCTCCAGCCGATATCCTTGAAAAGCTGGACACCAACATTCGGGTATTGCTTCAAAAAGAAAATAGCGAGAATGCCAAAGACGGAATGGACATCTCAGTCATCGAAATTGATATGAATTCAAATAAAGTAAGAATAGCATCCGCTAAACGTCCTGTTTTCGTGTATATCAACAACGAGTTATCCATATACAACGGAACCAGAAGAAGTATCGGTGATGATGTGCTGGCTTTAAATTCCAAATTTTTAAATTACGAATACAACTGTTCCAAGGGAGATTCCGTGTACGTTTTCTCCGATGGATATACCGACCAGTTTGGTGGCCCCAGAGGCAAGAAAATTATGAAAGTAGGTGTCAAAAACTTGCTTGAGGAAATTCGCGAAAAACCGATGGCGAAACAGGGCAGCCTGATAAAAGATTACTTTGAGAACTGGAAGGGCGACCTGGATCAAATTGACGATGTATTGTTTATGGGTATCAAACTATAAAACCACAGGATGCATTAGAAATCCTGTTACGCGAGTAAACTGCCTCAAAACAAGGCGTTTCACTGAGTTACTTCAACTCACCAGAGCTGTGCTATGCCTCGTTCTGGTGAGTTGAAGTAATGCAACGAAGTGTCTTGTTTTAAAGTAATTTCAATGTGTAATATAATTTCTAATGCATATTGCGGGTTTAATCCCGAATTAACACCTATATGTTTATCATCCATAAACAGCCATTGCGAAGCCATTCCTAATTCGTGAAGATTCTCGAAACTCGGGTTCAGAAACCGCTTTCACAGCAAGCCATACAGGTGCTTACCACACGTGGATAATGAAAGTCAGGAAATCATACCATGAATTTTCGGGATTAGTTCCATAAATGATAGAATGCAAAAACACAAAGCACCGAAAAAACAAAAGGCTTTAATATTGAGAACAAACTAAACCTGTTTAAGTAGTTTGAATGGTTTTCTCCCAAAATTGAGCTTATTGTATAAGACAAAGCCAATACAAGAGCAAAAATCAATTGAAAGGCCGTAATAAAATAGTAAAGTGTAAAGTACAGAACATCGTCTACCGTCAAGGTTTTCAACACACCTCCTCCAATAAACAAACCTTCGTTATACTTTACCCACCAAATATTAAGCTGATTAAAAACCACTCCTAACAATAAAATAGAGAGTATGGCAAATACAGGTTTAATCCAGTGCCTTTGGCTTTTACATGCCACATAAGCCAGGCCAAGTGATAAAACTGCCAGAATAAGATTAATTATCCCTTGTGTTAGTCCAAAGAATCCTGTTGACATAGCAAATCCAACACCGCCTAATATTTTGTAATATAGAAACAATGCAGCGAGACCACCAAAAAAAACAAAAGCAAAAAAATTAAAGACTTTTATTTTACTGTTTAATACCTGAGAAACTGAGGAACTGTTCATCGATTGATAAGTTAAGAGAATATCTTCGATAAATTCGAAAAAATATTGGACAATTGCAACATTCCTTGGCTAAAATCCTATATTCCTTGTATTGTTTATATGGTAAAGGGTTAAATTCGAATGTTTACCTAACAAACATTTCAATATAAAATACTGCCATGGGTATGGCAAATATCACAGCATCAAAACGGTCAAGTACGCCCCCATGTCCCGGAAAAATATTGCCCGAATCCTTAATGCCGATACTTCTTTTAAACAGCGACTCTATTAAATCGCCTAAAACAGCCATAATAGAAATAATACTGCTAAAAATAATCCATTCTAGCACACTTAGATCTTTCCAGAAGATAGATATTACATAACCAGCAACCAGTGTAAGCACAAAACCGCCCACCGTTCCCTCCCATGTTTTTTTGGGAGATATCCTTTCAAAAAACTTATGCCTCCCCAATGTTACCCCAGACAGGTAAGCACCTGTATCGTTTATCCAAACCAAAATAAATACAGAAAGGGGTAACTTGAAATTATAAACCCCATCCAAAAAAGCAAGCGAGTTTAACATGGCAAATGGAACCCCAATATATATGGCACAAACTAAACTTGTGCCTATACCTTCAAATGGCTTGTTTTGAACATCAAACAATTCTTGAATAAAAAGTAACGAAACAATGGGTATCAACAGATAATAAATTGAGTTTTCCGATACTCCAGACTTCACAAGAAAAGCCGCTACGTAAGAAAAAACGCCGATTGCCAAAGCGAATAAGAAATTAGTCTTTATTTTAGCCAAAACCAATAAACCGTTAAGCTCGTAAATACCGGCCAATACAACCAAAAAGAAAACAGCAAAAAAGGAAAAGGGGTGATAAAATATTCCACCTGCGACTACAATAACAAAAAGGATACCTGTAAGAACCCGTTGCCAAAAATTATTCATTTGTAAAGGATTGATGCGGCTACAAAATTAAGCAGTTAAACCAATTTTCATTCATTTTTGTCAATAAAAACAAATAATTCTTTTGGTCCATGTGCCCCCATCACCAATGTTTTTTCTATATCTGCGGTTCTGCTTGCTCCGGTAATAAAAGAAATCAGCGAGGGAAAGTCATCGCTATATCTCTTTTCCAATAGTTCTAAAGCATCTTCGGCAAAGGCAACTAACTGGGATGCTTTGGCCAATACGATATGCATCGGAGGGAACACGTTCATCTTTCTGCCGGAAGCGTGGGCACTGCTAACCACAACCGTACCCGTTCGGGCAATCAGGAATTCACACGATGTAACCCCAACCTGCATTGCTTTGAAATCCTCCCCACCACTCTTTACATCAAATGCTGCCGTTGCCAATTGTCTTTGTATGGCGGTATCCAAACAATAAACTTGGTTTGTACCGTAATCTTCACAAATCTGTTCTATGTGGGCCACAAGTTCCTTGTGATTATCATGACTGATAACATGACCTCCAATCGCAGTTAATTCTTCGCTAAACGTGGATAATAAGTTTTTCGGGACGGGAAAAACCGGGGTATTTATATCATGAGGAGGGACAGGGTAACCCCTTCCCTCCTCCAATGATTTTTTTAATTTGGACAATATAGCCTCTCTTGACTTGCCACTATCCATGTTTATTTTTTGCTTTCTGACGCTGAAGGCTTTTGCTTACTTTCAACAATTTTTATATCGTTCACCGCTTGGGTATCATTACCCGAATCATCCAACTGAACAATATGCTTGCTGACTTTTCTTTTTCCGAAAATAGCTTCTAAATCCTCACTAAAAATAACCTCACGTTCCAGCAGTAGGTTTGCCAGTTGGGTATGTTTATCTTTATGCTCTCTTAAAATATCTTTGGCTCGCTCATACTGCTCTTCAATAATCTTAGACACCTCTTTATCAATGGCCTGAGCCGTGTTTTCACTGTATGGCTTTGTAAATCCGTATTCGTTCTGACCGCTGGAATCAAAATAACTCACATTACCCAATCCCTTACCCATACCATAATAAGTAATCATGGCATACGCTTGTTTGGTCACTTTTTCGAGGTCGTTTAAAGCCCCCGTGGATATTTTACCGAATTCCAGTTCTTCCGCTGCCCTCCCGGCTAATGCAGAACATATCTCGTCAAGCATTTGCTCCGTAGTGGTTAACTGACGCTCTTCGGGCAAATACCAGGCGGCGCCCAACGCCTTTCCCCTGGGCACAATGGTGACTTTTACCAATGGATGCGCATATTCCAACAGCCAACTCGTGGCCGCATGACCTGCTTCGTGATAGGCAATCGCTTTTTTCTCATCTTTGGAGATGATCTTATTTTTTTTCTCAAGACCGCCAACAATCCTGTCTACGGCACTTAAAAAGTCTTCTTTCTCCACAATCTTCTTGTCTCCCCGAGCTGCGATCAAAGCTGCTTCGTTACAAACGTTGGCTATATCCGCTCCGGAGAAACCCGGAGTCTGTTTAGCCAAAAACTCAGACTTAACCTCCTCGCTTAATTTTAGCGGGCGCAAGTGCACGTCGAAGATTTGCTGGCGTTCTTTAATATCCGGCAGTTCCACATGTATCTGACGGTCGAACCTCCCAGCTCTCATCAAAGCCCTGTCGAGAATATCGGCACGGTTAGTCGCGGCAAGAATAATAACCCCGGAATTGGTGCCGAAACCATCCATCTCGGTCAACAATTGGTTCAATGTATTCTCGCGCTCATCATTTGCTCCCATACTGGGACTTTTACCACGAGCCCTACCTATGGCGTCAATCTCATCGATAAACACTATACAAGGCGCCTTTTCCTTGGCTTTCTTAAACAAGTCTCTTACACGTGATGCGCCCACGCCCACAAACATCTCCACAAAATCAGATCCTGACATGCTAAAAAACGGAACATTTGCTTCGCCCGCAACCGCCTTCGCCAATAATGTTTTTCCTGTTCCCGGAGGGCCTACCAACAGCGCACCCTTAGGTATTTTACCGCCAAGGTTAGTATATTTCTCGGGTCTTTTCAAAAACTCGACAATTTCCTCCAATTCCTGTTTGGCTTCGGCCAATCCAGCAACATCCAGAAAATTTACATTAATATTGGATTCCTTATCAAAAACCTTCGCCCTTGATTTTCCAACATTAAAGATATTTCCTGCTCCTCCTCCGCCGCCTTGAGCGCCCATTCTTCGGAAGATAAATATCCAAATAACCAGTAATAACAAAAGTGGCCAGAGAAAACTCAACACCTCATTAAAATAGTTTGATCGTTGCTCGTAACGGTTCGGGATGGTTATTTGCTTACTTTGCTCAACACGACGCAAATCTTCCACAAAGCTATCCACGGAAGGAACCTTCACCACAAAATGAGGCCCCCCTTCCATTAAGGTTGAGAAGCTGTCTCCAAATTCGTCTTTATAATTTTCGAGCCTATCCTTTTTAATGATAACCTCCAATGCGTTTTCATTGGTAATTACCGTTAACATTTCAATATCACCTGAAGGTAAAACCTGTTCGGTAAATTTACTATAGGGCAATTTTTTCACTACCTCCTCCTGCTTTACCATAAAAAAGGAAATCAGTAGCAATAAAATTATACCATATATCCAATACCCGTTAAACTTAGGAAACTTAGGATTTGAATTGTTCCCGCCCTGATTAACAGGTTCGTTCTTTTGTTTTTGCTCTTCGCTCATCCGCTAAATAATAAATAACTGACTAAAATAAGTTTTCTATGTCGGTACGTTTGGCATCTGCCCACAGCTCCTCCAGATTGTAAAAACTGCGTATAGGACGCTGAAAAACATGAACAACCACATCCACATAATCTACCAAAACCCACTCCGCATTTTCTTTTCCCTCGATATGATATGGTTTTTCATCCAGTTTCTCTCTCACCAAATCTTCAACTGAATCTCCGATGGCACCAACATGAGTGTTACTGTCCCCATCACAAATAATAAAAAACTGACAGATACTTCCGTCAATTTCCCGCATGTCCAAAATAGCAATATTTGTGCCTTTTTTTTCCTGAATACCTTCAACAACGGCGTCTACCAATTGTTCAGTTGAGTTATTCTCTTTATTTGTCATTAAATCTTTCCGTTTTTTTTTAATTACGCCTACCTTTGAAGCTGCTAAATTACTAGAAAAACACAAAGATACTACTTTTTTATATTCGGTTTTACTAACTACTTTTGTTCCTGGAATTATAAACACCTGCCATGATGACAATTTGGCGGAATTATTTTTTAGTATGTCAGTAAAATATCCTTTTAACATAGTAAGGTTTGAGCGCTTGCCTTCGACCAACAACCAACTTAAATCCCTACGCAAAGATCAAGCAATACCGGAATTTACGGTAGTAATTACCTGTGCACAAACAGCGGGAAAAGGACAAGCCGGTAATTCGTGGGAAAGTGAACCGGGCAAAAACCTCACATTTAGCTTGTTGTTGAAGCCTACCTTTATCGAGATTCAGAACCAGTTTGTTATTTCCAAAGCTGTTGCCCTGGGTATTATAGATGTTTTTATGAACTTTTCGCAGGATTTTTCTATCAAATGGCCCAATGATATCTATTATAGAAATCAAAAAATAGGCGGGATCCTGATCGAGAATGCCATTTCAAGGAATATTATTACCGAATCCATTGTTGGGATTGGCCTGAACATCAATCAAGAAGTATTTACCAGTGACGCACCAAATCCGGTTTCATTAAAAAATATAACAGGAACTGATATTGAATTGAATAATTTGCTGGAACAAGTTGTCAACGCCATATTAAAATACCTGGAAAAAATTAAAACCTTAAATTCGGATTCATTAAACCGTCAATACCTCAATAACCTGTATCGAAAAGAAGGGTTTCATCCCTACAAAGATGCAAATGGAGAATTCATGGCACGAATAACCGGAATTAACGAGTACGGGCACCTGGAATTAGAAACCAGCCATGGAGATAAAAGAAGTTACGCTTTTAAGGAGGTGGAGTTTGTGATTAGTTAATAGCCATTGGTCACTGGTCATTAGCCACCGGTTATGTTACCAACAACTATTGACAACCTACTAATGAACAATCCACTAACGACTAATGACCGTTAACTATTGACCGATGACTAGCGACCACTGACAAATATAATACGTTAATTATAATGATAATTGGCAATCGCGTCTCCCAGCATATTCAGGAACTTGTCGACCTGTTTGCCCACCATCATCTTCATCATCGGGTTTAAATCCGCTTTCAACGTCAGTTTTATTCGCGTATCATTAACGTCCACCTGCTTTAGCTGTACCCATAAAAAGAAGTTAAACGGCACTTTTCCGTCGGTGGAATATTTTACTGTTTTTACAGGTTCTTTATCCACAATTTTAAGTCCGGCCTCACCTATTCCATCCACCTTAAACCTGCAGGTATCCTCGGTGCTTTGCCAATCCTTGATTTTGTCCTGGGGAATCAGATCTTCAAAATTATTGAAGTTTGAAATAAAAGTAAAAATCTTCTCCTCGCCATGTAAAGCTTTTTTAATCTCGCTTTCGAACTTTGTCATATCTCCTTTTAGTTCTTAAAGTTTAAAGTGAAAAGTTTGTAAACTTTGTTTTTGTGAGCTTTCTTCAAAAAATAAAACAAACATATACCCATGTTACAAAAACAACGGTATGTGTTAACTAGTTCAAAACTCTTAAAATTGAGTTATTAGTATCTTCTTGCAATACTGCGCGACAAGTCATCTATAATCTAACTCTCTGCTATAAGACTCAATGATTTCCGTAATGAATTTCAAAGTAAAAAAATAATTGCAAGTGATTGTATTCAGGTTAGAAATAACAATTTCACATTCAAACTTTATACTGTTGAACTCTGCGAACTATGCACCAAGCTTTACTTACCCCAATGAGCGGGATCATTTCTCCAGCTTGATAACGTTTTAACATCATCGGTCGATACGTAGCCGGTTTGTGCAGCAACCTCTATTAAGGTTTGGTAATCGCTTAGCGTATTCAGTTTCACCTCTTTTACGGTGAAATTATCTACCGCGGTTTGAAAACCGTAGGTAAAAATAGCTGCCATACCCAACACCTCGCAACCTGCTTTACGCAAAGCCTCAACCGCTTTTAAGCTACTTCCTCCTGTCGAAATCAGGTCTTCGATAACCACGACTTTTTTACCCGGCGCAATATCCCCTTCAATCAGGTTTTCCATACCGTGCCCCTTTGGCGAAGAACGCACATAAACAAATGGTTTTTTCAACGCATCGGCCACCAAAGCACCCTGGGCAATCGCACCTGTAGCTACACCTGCAATTGCATCCGCTTCAGGATATAACTCATTCACTAAAGCTACAAACTCCGACTTAATATAGTCCCGCACTTCCGGGAAAGATAATGTTTTCCTGTTATCGCAATAAATAGGAGAATTCCATCCCGAAGCCCATGTAAACGGGTTTGTCGGTTGCAATTTAATTGCCTTAATTTGCAGCAATTGTTTTGCTATAGTTTCTGACACTTTTTCCATGCTGCAAATGTATAAAGTTTTTTTTAAGGATAGAATTGTTTTTTTAACAGACAATATTGAACGGGACCTAAGCTCCGATTTTGGCGCAATATTTAAATACTCTAATATTAAGGAGTTACAGGACTTTATTTTAAATTTCGAAAGAAAACAGGAAATCAAGAAGGCTTATATATACCATCACGATATGGACGAGCTAATGGAATTGTTTTCTTCTTGCTTTAAAAGAATAGATGCAGCCGGCGGGGTAGTCTTTAATAAAAAAAATGAAATATTATTTATCCACCGATTGGGCGTTTGGGATTTACCCAAAGGAAAGGCTGAAAAAGGCGAATCTATCCAGGCAACGGCAGTGAGGGAAGTGGAAGAGGAATGCGCTATTTCGCCCCTAAAAATCATTAAAGCCTTAAATCCCACCTGGCATACCTACACTTTAAAGAGAAAGTTAATACTGAAAAAAACGTATTGGTACAAGATGAAGTATGAGGGGTTTGACAACCCCAAACCACAAGCAGAGGAGCATATAACAGCGGCCGAGTGGATTCCCCATAACGAAATATATAAAGCGATGCAAAATACCTATCCAAGCATAAAAGAAGTTTTGGAAGAGGTGGATTTTTGACCAATACATCTTTTTTGACACAAAATGTAGGTTTTATAGGGATAGCTGCACCAATACGGTATTTTTTTTTATATTTTTATCCTTATTTTTAAAGTTCAATCACAACACACATGACAGCGCAGGAACTAGAATTCGAGAGCAAAAAGGACAAACTACGGTTAGAAGCGGTTGATAAAGAATTACAACGCCTTAGAAAGATTAGCAGGAAACAGTCGGGAAAAATCACAAATCTTCGTAAATCCTTATATTTTCAGGCTTTCTTTTTTGTATCCTTATTTGGGGTTTTACTCTTAAGGGGAATGATTGATTTCTCGGGTAATTCATCGTCCAATAAACAAATAGATTCTTTGGTTGAAAAACATAACGAGCTTTCAAAAAGACAAAGTGCCCTTTCAACCACATTGGTATTGTACAGGGACAGCTTAAATAAAATGGTAGACCAGAACAAAATAGATCGCAACGAAACGGGTTATAAATACCGTGTTCAGATAGGTGCCTTTAAGGAAATTAACCTAAACGACTATTCGGCAAACCTGGTTACCATCAATCAGGAGACTTACGACAGTATTTACCAATATACTTTAGGTATGTTTGATGAATACGAAAAGGCTTTGGGATTTTGGAACAACATAAAGAAAATGGGGTTCAACGACTCGTTTATTATCGCCACAAAAGATGGCAGAAGAATTCCTTTGGAACAATTACCGCCTGAAATTAAAAAAGAAAATGATTCTATTTCCATTAATTACCAAAATTCCGCTCCAACTACTTACGCCGCTAAGTTTTGAGAAGTTCTGGGAAAAAGGGCTTAGGCCCATGGGATTAAAGAGGAGATAGAGGGAAGCAGTTGGCGTTTACTTTACCCTCCCCTTTCATTATTGTATCCTTCTGGCTTTTCTATAAATCGTCCTTGCCTATTGCTTTATCTTCTCCATTTTCATTGTTCACTCCCCATTAATCAACACCTCCCTCACATAAGTAGCAATTTTCCACCTATCATCCGGTAATATTTGTCCCTGGTGCGCTCCCATTACTCCAAAGCCCACTGAAATTACGTGAAAGATTTCGCCATCGGGATTAGCGGTTACTTTATCGGCCAACAGACTTGCCGGAGGATAGGCATATTTGCCACTGGTGTATAAAAAGCCCTTGCCATCCCCTTTATCGCCGTGGCAATGCCAGCAGTAAATATTATATAATCGCTTACCTTCAGCTAACAGCTCCTGGCTGCCTGATTCCCCTGCATAAGGGTTTTGTAATTTCTGACCGGCCAGCTTGCGGTTTTCATCGGTCTTCTCGAATTCATAGGGAATCATTCCGCGAGGAATCGTATTTTCAACGGGCATCAGATTGGTTACCCCACCTTCCAAAACCGGGTTTTCGCTATAGGTTTCGTAACTTCTCGACTGCTCCATATCAGGAAAATAACTATATCCGGGTTTATTCCTGTCGTTATCGCAAGAAATCAAAACCGCAACAATTATAATGACAACACTAAGTTTACTTAATATTTTCATAGTCAAAACTTTCTTTAAAGTATGGATGATTTTCAGGAACCAGATTTCCTTTAGTTAAGGCTTTAAAAACAAACCAAGCAAAGATGGAAACATATAATACCGATAGTCCAATTTCGAACAGACCAATATGGGCGTGTTCTGCTCCAACTGCTCCAGGCATAATGGCCAGAAATAAATCAATCCAGTGCCCAACAAATACAACAATAGCCGTATAAAGCAACCAATCCGTTTTACGTTTGTTTCCCCTCGACATCAGCGCAAAAAACGGAACTACAAAACAAATTATCAGATTTACATAAAACAAAGCCTCAAAGCCTTTGATGCGCGTTACATAATAGGTGGTTTCTTCAGGTATATTACTGTACCAAATTAACAGGTACTGCGAAATCCATAGGTAGGCCCAAAATATGCTGAACCCGAACAGGTACTTACCTAAATCGTGCAGATGTTCATCGTTGACGTGATCCATATAACCCATCTTTTTCATCACCACTAAAAAGATGATAATAACCGCTATGGAATTGGCAAACATACCGATGAAAGTATACCAGCCATACAGCGTGCTAAACCAATGCGCATCGATACTCATCAGCCAATCCCAGGCAGATGTAGAGCTGGTAATAGCAAAAAACACAATAAACAAACCGGAAAATGTACGAAGGCGATTAAACAGTTTTAAGTCGGGATTGGTATCACTCAATAAGGAAACCTTGCGGATATTGTGAAATAAGAATATCCATCCACCCAAATAAACAAACATGCGAATAATGAAAAACGGCATATTCAAATAACCTTGCTTCATTTGCAACACACGATCCAAATGTTCGGTATGCGACCAGTGGTACAATGAATGTGCTCCAAAAATAATAGGAATAATCATTACAGCGCCCAACCATATTTTACTCCCCATGGCTTCGGCAATACGCTGAATAGATGTTTGCCAACCCGATTCTGCAATCAGGTGAACAGCAACAAAAAATCCAGCTCCCAGACACAAACCGATAATCATAAATCCGTTGAGCAAAACATTGGCCCAAAAACGATGACCATCAATCCCCCCTGCAAAATACCCCACTAAGCTCAGCACCAACCCAACTATTGCAGTTACAGTCAGTGTTGTTGTCAGTTTTTTTGAAACGATAAATTGCTTACCCATCATTTTGCGTTTTAGTAGGTTCAACTTGCTTTACTTCCTGTGCTCCGACACTATTTAAAACCTCCGTAATCCGATCGGATTGATTGTTCTCATCTTCCAGAATTACCACCAGAAAAGCATCATCGGATGTTCTCTCATCGAAAATAACCGTAGGGGCACCAGGCCCTAATCCTGAACGAATCAAGAAACCGAACACCAACGAAATGGCTGCAAATAAAACGGCCAACTCAAACGTCACGGGCACAAAGGAGGGTACCGACAAGTATGGTTTACCTCCGAAATTGATGGGCCAACTTTCGGTGAACACCCACATCTGAAACCCAAAAGCGACAATAGCTCCCAATGCTCCGGCAACAAACCCTAACCGAGGCAAACGTGATCTTTTTAGCTCTAATACATCATCCAATCCATGAACCGGGAAAGGCGTTCGCACATCAAAAATAGAAATGCCCTTGGCCTGAATTTCTTTTATTCCATTCATGAGATCTTTATCATCCCAGAATATTCCGGTTACAAACTTATTATTTCGCATCCTGACCTCCTTTCCTGATAAAATTTTCACCCGAGCTCTTCAACACACTTTTTACTTCGGCAATAGCTACTACCGGGAAGAACCTGATAAACAAAAAGAACATGGTAAAAAACAACCCAAAAGTTCCTATATACACCCCGACTTCGACCCAGGTGGGTGAATACATAGCCCAACTCGATGGCAGAAAGTCCCGGTGAAGAGACGTAACAATAATCACGAAACGTTCGAACCACATGCCAATATTTACAAAAATGGAGATGATAAAAGTGGCGGCTAGATTTCGCCGGATCTTTTTAAACCAGAAGAGTTGGGGCGTGATAACATTACACGTCATCATAATCCAATAGGCCCACCAGTACGGCCCAAAAGCCCGGTTAACAAAAGCATACTGCTCGTAGACGACGCCCGAATACCAAGCCATAAAGAGCTCGGTAAGATAGGCGATTCCGACGATAGAACCCGTAGCAATGATTACTTTATTCATGGATTCCACATGACCAACCGTGATATAGTTTTCCAGGTTTAATGCTTTGCGCGTAATTATCATCAAAGTAAGCACCATGGCAAAGCCCGAGAACACCGCTCCTGCCACAAAATAGGGCGGAAAGATGGTGGTGTGCCATCCGGGAATAACCGATGTGGCAAAGTCCATACTAACTATGGAGTGTACTGAAAGTACCAATGGGGCAGCCAATCCAGCCAATATCAGACTCATGCTTTCGTGGCGGGACCAATGACGCGCCGAACCGGTCCACCCAAAACTTAGTACAGTATATACTTGTTTTCTTATCCCTTCTTTTAGTCTGTCACGAATAGAGGCAATATCCGGGATCAAGCCCATGTACCAGAACAATAAAGAAACGGTGAAGTAGGTTGAGATGGCAAACACATCCCATAATAATGGCGAGTTAAAATTCACCCATAAATCACGTGTGTTTGGATATGGGAAAACAAAAAAGCCAAGCGGCAAACGCCCCATATGCAACAGCGGAAACAGCCCGGCACACATGACGGCAAAGATAGTCATAGCCTCTGCACTCCGGTTAATACTGGTACGCCACTTTTGCCTGAACAGCAATAAAATAGCAGAGATAAAAGTACCGGCATGGCCAATACCTACCCACCACACAAAGTTGGTGATACCCCAGCCCCAACCAATGGTTCGGTTTAATCCCCATGTACCGATCCCGTCCCAAACGGTGATATAAATAGCAAAACCACCAAAGCCCAAGGCCAGTAAGGCCAAACCCAAACCAGCATACCAAAGCGGCCCCGGTTTTCCTTCCATCGGCTTTGTAATGTCGTCGGTTACCTGTTTATAACTTTTGGACCCGGTAACCAAAGGCTCCCTTATTGGCGATACATACATTAGCTATGCGTTTTATACCTTTATATAATAATAAAATACTCTTGCATGCCGATATATAAAAGATGAGCGGTAATGATCAAAATTCAATTAACGTTCAATTCATTTAATGATCGGTATTATGTTCAGGTTCTGATTTTACTGTTTCCTCAATATTTCTCACTTTAGTCAGATAAGCAACACTAGGCAAGGTATGCAGTTCTTCTAACAAGTGATACCTTCTCGGGTCTTTCATCATTTTGCTCACCGCACTATTTTTGTCGTTCATATCGCCAAAGGTGATGGCTTTGGCCGGACACCCCTGTTGACATGCTGTCTGAATTGCTCCATCCTGCAGTGGCTCTCCTTCTTTTTTAGCTTCCAGCTTCTTCTCTTGAATCCTTTGGATACAGAATGAACATTTTTCGATGACTCCTTTGGCACGAACGGTTACATCCGGATTGAGCACCAACCTTTTTAAGTCCGTTGACATTCCGGTAACATCCACCCTGTTATAAGGAATGGCATCTGCCCCCGTATAATCGTACCAATTGAAACGACGCACCTTGTACGGACAGTTGTTGTTACAATAACGCGTTCCGATACAACGGTTATATGCCATTTGATTAATTCCCTCCGAACTATGGTTGGTTGCAGCAACAGGGCAAACATTTTCGCAGGGTGCATTATCGCAATGCTGGCACATAACCGGCTGGCGCACCACTCTTAAACTGGCCGGATCATCAGGTGCTTGCGTATAATACCGGTCAATACGCAACCAGTGCATTTCGTGCGAACGACGGACTTCATCCCGGCCAACAACAGGCACGTTGTTTTCCACGGAACAAGCCACCACACAAGCATTACATCCCGTACATGAGTTTAGGTCGATAAACATGGCCCAGTGGTGCCCTTTGTATTCATGCTTCTTATATAAGGAGGTGTGAAGTTTCTCTATTTCGGCATGCATCTCATTGCCTGAAGCAGGATCTTTCAGGTACTCACTCAGCGATGTCTCACGAACCAACGCTCTTCCTTCCATCGAATGATGGGTTTGCGTTGTTGCCAACTCATACGTTCCACCGGTACTTTTAACATCACTGATGGGCGTATAATATGTTACCTCTCCCTCTTTATTTTGTAGCAAAGACTTAATATCTTTTCCTATCACTTCCGGATTCGGGCCTTCCATGGTTCGCCCATAACCTAATGCCACACTGATAACCTTATCATGATTACCGGGTTGAACGAATACTGGCAGCTCCATTCCGGCCACAGAAATAACATCCCCCTGGCTCCATCCTTCTTCCTCTGCTAGTTTTGGCGAAACAGAAAAGTAATTATCCCAACAAACCCGCGAAACCGGGTCGGGCAATTCCTGCAACCAGGGATTATTAGCCATCCTGCCATCTCCGACCGGCACGGATTGGTACCCCATTAATTCTAATCCGGCTTCAGTTTTTTCGGCAAGTGCTATTGAGGCAGGGGAACTTAGATCAGGTACCTGGAGCTTTCTGGTTCTATTTAAGGTTTCCATATCCCATATTCCTGCACTTAATGTTTTTTTCCAGGTTGAGATAAACGGGTTATCCTCTTCAGATTTAGCAATAATATTCTCGTTCCAATACTGATGAAGATATTCGTACGAGCTGGCTTCCTCTCCCAGCCAGCTTAAGAATATCTCATTCATGCTTTTTGTATTGTAGATAGGCCGTATTACAGGCTGTGTTAAACTGAACACTCCAGATACCGGTTCCGCATCATTCCACGATTCGAGAAAATGACTTGCGGGAAGCACATATTGGCATAGTTCGTTGGTTTCGTCTTTTTGCGAGGTAACATTAACCGTGAAACCAACGTTCTTGACAGCTTCTTTAAAAGATACGGCATCAGGCATATTATAAGCCGGATTCGATTCCAGACAAACCAAAGCGCCCACTTTACCCTCTTTACAACCCTTCACTAATTCGGACAATGCAACATCATTTCCTTGATAAAGATTGATCTCCTTATTAACATCGATGGTCGATTCGAAACTTCCGAGCATGGCATTAATGCCAGCTATTAAAAGCTGTATATTTTTATCGTTTGAACCTGAAACCACTAATGAGGATGACATGGCATGTACCAATTGTTGCGCTACCTTACTTACCTCGTTTTCGAACCCACCCTTATTCAAAGCAGGTAGATGTAATGATTTAGCTATTTCGTTGTATAGCGATAGTACATATCTGCCTTCCTCCGATGGCTTAATCACATATCTGTCATCTGCATTGGAGCCGGTTAAGGACATAAAACCTTCAAAGTGAATATGCTTGGATATCTTTTTCTGACCGTTTTCCAGTTTTCTGTTTTTGACATATTGATTGGTAAAAGCTGTTGGCATTAGCCAGGTTCCCAGAAAGTCGGCAGCAAACGAGACCACAACTTCAGCCTTATTAAAATGGAACATCGGTATTATGGCTTCCCCAACCACTTCTTTGTATGCTTCCCTAATTCCTGAATAAGAATAAGGATCCAAAGTAACCTGTTTGCTATTAGGGTATATAGCCAGAAGTTTTGAAAACAGTGATTGCTGCGAAGGACTAATCACCGTTTGGGTTAAGAAGATGATGTCTTGATCAGCACTTATATTTTTTAATTGGGCTGTAATATCGCTGTTGGCTTTTTGCCAACTCGTCTCCTCACCATTAAAAGTTGGATTTCTGGGCCTTGACTCATCATATAAATTCAACAACGAAGCCTGCACCTGAGCAGAGGTTCCACCTTCGGTCATCATGCATAAATCGTTGCCTTCAATTTTAATGGGACGCCCATCACGTACTTTCACTAAAATAGGGACGGCCTCACCTCCATTGTAGAAAGTAGACGCATAAAAACTAGCTACACCCGGACGTACCTCTTCAGGCTGGATCAATAAAGGAATAGCTTTTTTAACGGGGCGCTCGCAACTGGCCAATACGGCAGCAGAAGCAACACTAAATCCAAAATACTTTAAAAAATCCCGGCGTGAAGCTTTTAATGCTTCACTGGCTTGGATTTTATTGGGCAAGTGGGCATTATCATCCTTGGCTCCTTGTTTATATTCTTCTATGCTTTTCCAGTATTTCTTCATTCGAAACGATTTGTATAATAATTATTTCAGTTCGGGATTAATTCATAATCCACTGGTTACTTAGCATTACTTAACACCTGTTTAATGTTCCGGCTCTCATTATGCGGAACCCGCTACTTGTCTCTCATCACTCCATACTATCAATAGTGACACTTCATACAATCATTGGCACCAATATCTACGGCCTTGATGGAGTCCCTAACCCCTTGGGAAAGCTCATTGTGGTACTTGTCGTATATTGAATAATAATCGTTGGCGAACTGAACGTTGGTTTTCTTGTGGCAGTCCAGGCACCATCCCATCGAAAGGTCGTTTTCTTGCTTAAGAATATGCATCTCTTCAACCGCTCCATGACACTCGGCACAATCGAGCTTACCCGCATTTACATGTTGTGCATGACTAAAGAAAACATGGTCGGGCAGGTTGTGAATGCGAACCCATTCAATATCCGTTCCTTCTTCGAAGTGTTTTACCAACTTGGCAATTTCGGATTTTCCCGAACGGCTCCCTTCGCGAACAATCACATGGCAATTCATACACAAACCGGGCCCCGGAATACCGGCTGATTTACCGTTCTCCGCGTTATAATGACAGTACATACAATCAATTTTATTGTCTCCGGCATGAACCTGGTGAGAGAATTTAATAGGCTGGTCGGGCATATAATCCTGACTTCTGCCCAGTTCGGCAGCCTCGACATAAGCCATTTTTAAATGAACCGAAATTCCTCCTAATATAATAAGGATGTGAATTACTTTGTAACGGATTTTCTTTGTGAAAATTAAATCTACAATTGCTAATGCCATCAACAATCCCATAAAAAGGAACCAAAGTAACTGCGGGTAGCTTTCCGGTTTTTCGCCCACGCCTTCGGCACCCAGTTTTTTCAGGTACAGGCGTATTTGCGCTAACTGTTCATCGCTTAAATTATAACCTTTATGTACCTTGGCAATAAATCCATCCATTGGGCTATTAACCGCACTCTTAAACTGCTCTGCAGAAAGAGAATCGGCAGCCATAACAATTTCCATGGCTGAGGGATTCCAATTGATCTCCTCTCCGGTAAATTTGGCATGGCAAGAAATACAGGAAGGATTATCACCCTCGGTTGATATCAATCCATGATAAAGGCGTTCGCCCATCATTAAATTATATTCCTCCGATTGGTTGAAAGGAGTGTGTTCTAGGGAAGAAAATGCCAGGGGTACAAAAGAAAACAATAGGTAAGCTATTACAATAAACTTGGTATTAACAGGTTTAAACGAGGATAATATATTCATGTTAAATCAAGGTTTTACAGTTACTCCACCCCGCCCATCCGTTCTCCACTTACAATTTACAAACAATATTCAACCTAACAAATATTTGTTGCTAACATAAATAAGGAACGAGCTGGCATAATGTTCACGTTTCTTTAACATTTTTTAATTTTTCATTATTCCACTGGATACGTCAATCTAATTTGCCCGTTAATTTCTGTACCAAATTATATTTTGAAAAAAATTCTTTGGCAATAACCCTAATTATTGTATAAACCGGTATGGCCATAAACATACCGGCCATACCCGCCATATAACCGGCCATGATGATCACCAGAAATATTTCGAGCGGATGGGCCTTGACACTTGACGAAAATATTACCGGCTGAAAAATAATATTGTCTGTCAGCTGCACCAAAATGTACAACATGATGATGCCACCGAAAAAAAGAAAGAACACGGGAGGACTTGCCATTTGCAGATAAACCACCATGGAAACCAATATTCCGAATAACCCCCCAATTAACGGGCCCAGATATGGAATGATATTAATAAACCCTGAGAAGAGTCCTATTATCAAAGCGTGCCTAAATTCCAATCCAATTATTAAAAGTCCTACCGTCACCATGAAGGAAATAAGCGTTATCTGAACCATAATGCCAATAAAGTATCTTCTTAACAGTCTGTTTATCGACCACAACATATGGTCAACGCCCACATAATAAACTTCGGGTACAAAAAGCTTGATGCTTTCCATTAATAACCATTCATCTTTTAAAAGGAAGAAAGTAATAAACGAAATTGAAAACAACGCTATAAACACACTTCCAACAAAGTCGGCCACCGAAGCGAGCATTTCCTGTAATTTTCCGATATTGAATATGGACACCAAGAAATCGTTTATCTGTTCCTTTATCATTGGAAAACCAATGTTCCCAACGAATGAATCCTGTATGGGTGTCAAAACGGGACTGGTTGTACCCTCCAACCTTTCCAATATTAAATAAAAATCAACTTTTGACAAGAACTGTACCTCGTCGACAATAAAAGGCACCACGTAACCTACAAAACCCAAAATCAACATCCACATAAACAATACCGTGGCCAATGCACTCCATGCTTTTGACAATGCAAACCTCCGTCTTGCTTTTCCCCGAACATTGCCTTGGAAAAAATCGAAAAGCGGACGGGTGACAAGCGATAATATGGCAGAAACGAAAATAAAAAATACGATTGCTTTGAAGTACCAGAGCAAATATATTCCTAAAATAGCAGCAAGAATACCTAAAATATACTTTAAATTCTCTTTCATATGTTCATTTTTTCTTTAGTTCACGGAAGTCTCTATTTTAAAGATGTTCAAGATTTCACGTTGGTCAATCTATTGGTCATATAGCCTTCCGAAATACTATGAAACAAGCAGCCCCGAAATTGTTTTCGTCAGCTCGCCCTCTGCATTGCGGGGAAATTCCATATTAAATTAATTCCCGAATCAATTACGGGACAAGCTATTCCCATTTGTGTCATTAAAATGATTGAATTTGCACGTTCGTATCACAGCCAGACTTCATCGTGCGTTCGTCTTACAAGAACGTTTATTCATCAAAATATTCAACTATTTAACGGAAATAATCTTTCTTAAAATGCATTTGATGCCATTTTTTACCAAAGCTACAAGTTATTCCCCTTATTAAATATATCAAAAAACATTTTCAACAGCAACCCTTAAAAACAAAAACACCACCGTATCTATTAGTATATTAAATATTTATAAAACGACACACGGTCGAAGACTTTAACGAAAGCGTCTAAGAAAGGAATAATCGAGTATTATTTAATATTTTTTAACATTTGTATTGATTATCAAGATAAAAAAGTAATTTTACTGCAATCAAAGCAACATAATTATTAACCAAAATCCCAAAAGAATGAAAGGAGCTATAATCGGAGACATTATTGGTTCGGCATTTGTAAACAACAACAAAACGTCGACTGATTTCCAATTGTTTAAACCCATTTCCTCATTTACCCACGACACCATTTTAACCATGGCTACAGCTGATGCCGTTTCAAACGGGTTAGACTTTGAAGACTGCCTAAAAAGCTGGGTTAAAAAATACCCGTACGCCGGTTACCGGAGCAATTTTAAAGAATGGGTAGATTCCAACTCGCCAAAACCATATTTTAGCAATGGTGATGGAGCGGCAAGAAGAATCAGCCCTATTGGTTTGGCAGCCGAAACCCTGGAAGAAGCTTTAAAAAATGCCGAAAAAGCCACTATTTTAACACACAACCAACCAGAAAAAATAATAGCCTCCAAAGCGGTCACCGCAGCTATTTTCCTGGCAAAAACCGGAAAAAACAAAACTTTTATTAAGGAGTATATCGAAAACACATTCAAATACGATTTAGGAAAAAACTTAAAGGAACTTCACAAAGAAGTGACACAAGCAAATCTACCTTCACCGGCACCTGTCGCGATTACCGTTTTTTTATTATCTGATAATTATGAAAATGCCATACGAAAAGCAATATCCATTGGCGGGCCTAGTAATACTATTGCGGGAATTACCGGAGCCATTGCCCATGCCTATTACAAACACATTCCCCGAAGCATAATCAGAAGGGCGTTAAACAGGTTAACCCCGGAAATGGAACGTTTAATTAATTCATTTGAGGAAAAACACATGCAAAACACCAACGAACAGAAGGAGATTTTGATTAACCTACATTAGAATTCAATCTTCTATTTACTCGAGTAAAAAAACTACGACAAACGTAAAAACAGAAAACCCGAAACAATTTAATGCTTCGGGTTTTTATTTCGGAATAACCCTGATAAAACCTGTGGCTATAGACCATATGCAAGATTTACCCTGAATAAGGCGGGTTACGTTTCAGATTTAGATGATTGCCACATCTAACACCTCTTTGATATTATTGACATAATGAAACTCTAATCCATCGATATAAATTTCCTTGATCTCAGAAACATCTTTTAAATTATTCTTGGATAGGACAATCTCTTTAATACCGGCTCGTTTAGCTGCCAATATTTTTTCTTTAATGCCACCCACGGGCAACACCTTACCACGTAATGTAATCTCTCCTGTCATAGCGATGCGTTTTTTTACTTTTCTGCCCGAAAAAGTAGACACAAGCGCTGTTGCCATAGTAATTCCGGCCGATGGACCATCTTTAGGGATTGCACCTTCCGGAACATGTACGTGGATATTATTCTCGTCAAATGTTTTGGCTTCAATCCCGAAATCCTTGCAATTAGATTTGATGTATTCCAAGGCCAACACTGCGGATTCCTTCATGACATCGCCGAGATTACCCGTTAAGGTCAGTTTACCGTTCCCTTTCGACAAGCTCGACTCGATATAAAGTATTTCGCCCCCTACAGCTGTCCAGGCCAAACCTGTTACTACTCCGGGAACATGCGTATCCTGCCATTTTTCCTTTGAAAAACGCTCCACGCCAAGATTTCCCTTTATATCATCTATAGAAATAGCTTTTTTAAACTCCTTGCCGGTGGCAATTTTAAGCGCATATTTACGGGCCAGCTTAGCCAAAGTTTTGTTTAACTCTCTAACGCCTGACTCCCTCGTGTAATTCTCCACTATAAAGCTCATTACTTTTTTCGAAAGCGAGACTTTTCCTTTGGGTATTCCGTGGTTTTCAAGTTGCTTGGGCCATAGGTGTCGTTTGGCGATTTCTGTTTTTTCGTCGAGAACATAGCCGCTCACCTCAATCAACTCCATTCTGTCCAGCAGGGGTTGCGATATTGTGCTCAACGTATTGGCTGTAGCAATAAAAATTACTTTTGACAGATCAAAATCGACCTCCAAAAAGTTATCGTGGAACTTCTCGTTTTGCTCCGGATCCAACACCTCCAGCAGCGCTGCCGCCGGATCTCCATGGGCACTGCTTCCAATTTTATCTATCTCATCGAGTATAAATACGGGATTGGCACTTCCTGCTTTTTTAATGTTATGAATGATTCGCCCCGGCATAGCACCGATATAGGTTTTTCTGTGCCCCCGAATCTCCGACTCGTCATGGACACCACCCAGTGACATTCTGGCATACTTACGGCCTAAGGCATCTGCAACTGATTTCCCTAAAGATGTTTTTCCCACCCCAGGAGGCCCATACAAACAGATGATTGGGGATTTCAGGTCCCCTCTTAGCTTGAGTACTGCCAAGTGCTCAAGTATTCTTTCCTTAACGCCATCTAAACCAAAATGATCCCTATTCAGTATGTTCTCGGCAGAATCCATATTGAACTTATCCTTGGTATACTCGTTCCAAGGAATATCCAATAAGGTTTGCAGGTAATTATATTGTACTGAATACTCCCCTGTTGCAGGGTTTAATCGTTCTAACTTATCCACTTCCTTAAAGAACAATTCGGAAACCTCCTTACCCCATTTCTTTTTCTTGGCATTTTCCTTCAGCTCACGAACTTCCTGTTCGATAGGACTGGAACCCAGCTCATCCTGAATGGTCTTCATCTGCTGATGAAGCATGTACTCACGCTGCTGCTGGTCAATGTCCAGCTTAACCTTACTTTGAATATCGTTTTTAAGCTCCAATAATTGCACCTCGCGCGTAAGATGCTCCAACAACTTCATTCCCCGTGCACGCAAATCGTCAATACCTAACAGTCCTTGCTTTTCTTTAACAGATATGTCGGTATTGGAACAAATAAAGTTGATCAGAAATGAAGAGTTCTCAATATTTTTTACCGCAAAAGATGCTTCCGGAGGAATATTGGACGAGTATTTGATAATCCTCAACGAGAGATCTTTCAATGAACTCACAAGCGCTTCATAATCGCGGGTTTTATCATCTTCGGGTGTTACATCCTGCAATTGAAACACTTTGGCCTTGAAATAAGGTTCCGACTCGACCAAAGCCTCGATCTGACACCGGACCTTACCCTGGATTATCGCCGACGTAGAGCCATCAGGCATTTCCAACACCTTTATAACCTTGGCTACTGTACCCACCTTATACAAGTCCTCTTCCAGCGGATCTTCTACCTCAACCTCTTTTTGAGCAACCGCTCCAAAAACACCTCCATTACGCTGAACTTCCTTAACTAACTTAAGGGATTTGTCGCGCCCCAACGAAATGGGAACAATGACACCCGGGAACAACACCGTATTTCGCAACGGCAAAATTGGCAAAGTATCCGGCACCTCAAAATCAATTACATCCGCCTCATCCTCATCGGATACGATAGGAATAAATTCCGCATCCGAGTCATAATCATCATTTAAACCTAAATTGTCGATTGAGATTTTAATTTCATTCATAATATTGCAATATGTAAAAATAAGTGTCATCTTGTCACATTATACGCAACTTCGACACAGCCGACATTAATGGCAATAGGTATGCCAAAAATTAATTGCGACCAGCTATTATACTCATCATGCCACAAGAAGAACAGAACACCTGACCAGTAAAATGTTTGGCCAAATAAATGGCAGAATAATTCGGTTAGGACCCTAAGTTGAACCCAAAAAAAAAGCTCCGGTTATACCGAAGCTTTCATAAAGTCAAGCTATAACAAGCCTATTTTTTTTTGCTATCCATGTGCTTTTGATATCTGTTTTTAAACTTATCAACACGTCCTGCGGTATCAACAAGTTTCATCTTACCTGTATAAAAAGGGTGAGATGTATTAGAGATCTCAAGTTTCACCAATGGATACTCTACTCCGTCAATTTCAATTGTTTCTTTGGCGTTTGCTGTAGAACGAGTAATAAAAGTTTCCTCGTTTGACATATCTTTGAAAGCAACCAAGCGATAATTATCCGGATGAATTTCCTTTTTCATTTTCTTAACTCTTTAATATTCAAAAAACTTAACGGAGTGCAAAGGTAAATATTAAAATCTAACCTGCAAAAGAAAAAGTAAAAATTTATAATTGTGCTTTATACATCTAATTATTTTACTCTTGGAATCCATTATTCTGCTTTAGACCTTAGCACGCGCTCCTTTGAATCGCGCGGAATGGCAGACGCTCTTACTTTATTCCTTTTCGACGGATCAAATATCAACCGATAGGTGATATGTTTTTTCGAAAACTCCGCACCCATAGAATCTTGCAGTGCCCTCATCTTCGGGTTGAAATCCCCCACCCACGAGAGCTCCATTTCACTGAACCAGGTTCGCGAAAAAACAGGTTTACGCAAATGGTAAAACAAGCCAGACTCCACACCCGATTTTTGGAATTTGGTTTTCACCCCTAAAATCACAACCCTTAATCTTGTCATTGTATTCTTGCGCTTCAACCACAGAAACCTTAGCTTGTTGACTAAATTAAGCTTGCCGTTGAAATGCTTAAAAATTTGGTTAACATCGGGATACATCAAAATAAAACCGACGGGCTCACCCTTATAGTAAGCAAACCACAACAATTCTTCCAAGGCAATAGGCTTGGCTTTATCGAACGAAGGCTCTACTTTTTCTTTGCTTAAAGGCGTAAAGTTTTCATGGAATTTCCAGGCATCGTTATAAATTTCAACCATATCCCGGATGAACTTATCTTTTTTATCCCAAGTTAGATGCTTAAACTCGTAATCCGGTTTATTGCCTATCCATTCAGCTATCTTCCAGAATCGTTCGGGGAACGGCTTTTTTAAATCGAGCTTATTGGTTACCTGTTCAAAGTAATTCTCGAATCCATAGGTTTCATAGAACTTTTTATAGTAAGGAGGGTTGTACTGCATCCCATAAGTTGGGTCGGTAAACCCCTCCACCAACAAGCCCCAAAAATTATCGTTCTCGCCAAAATTAATGGGGCCATCAGCCGCTTCCATCCCTTTTGACTTTAGCCATTCCACACCAGCCTCAAACAATTTAAACGCAGCCTCCTGATTATTTATACATTCAAAAAAACCAAGTCCTCCGGTGGGCTGTTCATATCCATAGGCTTTTTTCTCGTTTACAAAAGCTGCAATTCGGCCAATCACTTCTCCTTTGTCTTCCAAAACAAAACGGACTGCTGAGCCCTGCTTAAAAAAAACATTTACTTTAGGATTGAAGATGTTTTCTACGTCTGAATCCAACGGCCTAATATAATGTTCGTCTCCTTCGTATATTTTTTCAACCACCCTCAAGAACTTTGCCCGCGTGGCTCTATTATCAACAACTATAATCTGCATATTGAAACTGAAATTAGATTCTACAATCAAAGCTTAATACCTAAAATAGCCTACATAAAAACAAATGTAGTATATCAAAATACTTCCATTAGTAGTTCCCTTTTAAAATTTGTTTTTAGTAAGATCGGCAGGCATTAATGCATGAGACCATAAAGCTATAAAAATTATAGCGCCAACAAAAAATGTTATGACTGAAACTTACAAATTATACCATGAATCGTAATATGACGGTTCTTTTACGCTTGTTCCTTTATGAAAATATTCATTTTTTGCACAAACATATTCATAGTCCTTTTCCCATTCGCGGGCATTTTCCGCCACTTGTTTTACTGCTTCAATAATATAGTCTATTTCTTCTTCCGAGGTGGTAGGGTGCACCGACAAGCGAACCCAACCTGGTTTTTCTGACAGATCGCCCTTGTTGATTTTACTGGTTATTTTGTTTGAAGTATAATAATTCACGTGAAGTAAATAGTGTCCGTAGGTACCTGCGCAAGAGCAACCTCCGCGTACCTGAATGCCAAAAAAGTCGTTTAGGAGACGTACCACAAGGTTAAAATGCAAACCATCCAGATAAAAGGATATGGCGGCGATACGATCATCCATGTTGTTGGCCAGGATATTCATCCCGGGAATCTTCCTGAAAGCCTTTAATATTTTAGCTACCTGATCCTCTTCCCGTTCCCGCATCTTTTGGCAGTTCATTTCTTCTTTCAGCCTTACACATAGTGCGGCCTTTATCGATTGCAAAAAACCCGGTGTCCCGCCGTCTTCACGGGCTTCAATATCGTCGACGTACCTGTATTTCCCCCAGCGATTTGTCCAGTCCACCGTACCGCCTCCGGAATTATCGGGCGCTTGGTTATGATAAATGGATCGATTGAACACCAATACTCCGGAGCTACCCGGGCCACCCAAAAACTTATGCGGTGAAAAAAAAATGGCGTCAAGGCCCATCAAAGGATCCTCAGGATGCATATTTATATTTATATAAGGGGCAGAAGCCGCAAAATCCACAAAACAAAACCCTCCATTTTGATGCATTATTTTGGCCAACTCAAAATAGGGCACCTCAATACCGGTTACATTGGAACAAGCTGAGAAAGAACCAATTTTCAGGGTCCTGTTTTCGTATTTAACAATTTCTTTTTTTAGAGATTCAGGGTCCACCAATAATTCATCGTTGGGCTCCAACACCACCACATCAGCAGTAGACTCCAACCATGAAGTATGATTTGAATGATGCTCCATATGGGTAATGAATACGACCGGACGATGCTCCGGAGGAATATTATAGTATTGCTTAGCCTGCTCGGGAACTCTCATTCCCATAATTCGCTGCAGCTTATTCACAACGGATGTCATGCCCGAACCGGCGGTTATGATAATATCATCATCGCCGGCATTCACATGCTTCTTGATAATCTGATGGGATTGCTTATAAATATTGGTCATAATCATACCGGTATCGCTCGATTCGGAATGGGTATTGGCGACCATCGGGCCTATCTTCTCTTTTAGCACATCCTCAATAGGACCATAAAGTCGTCCGCTTGCAATCCAATCCGCATACAAAAGAGGTTTCAACCCCAAAGGCGTTTCAATTTGGGCATTAAAACCGATGGTGTTTTCTCTGAATTTTTTAAAATGCGATTCGTACCTTAACATGTCATATATGATTTGCCTCTAAAGATATACATGCATACGCTATAAAAAACTGACTTTTGTTACCTGGCATGTACGCCAAATGGTTATGCCAAATTATAGGCTGCTGTCTTTTAAAAATTTTATTTCCGTTTGAACATCTTCTATCAGCCAGGCGCAGTTTGGGTGTTTTTTCACGTGATCCACGAACTGATCAACGCTATTCATGAAAGCATTTGATTTCCTGCACAATTGCCTTAAGAATCGCCCCTGAACCCTTAATGTGAATTTATCGGTGGCCATAAAGCTTTGTTCCATCAGATCAAGATATTTGTTCATCTCCGATTCATCCATTTCACCCCCCCGTTGCAGAAAAACAGCCAAGCCCGTCCAAACTGAATCTTTCAGGTGTTTGTTATTCCCCTTCAGCCAACTTTCAGCCGTATTCTTAATTTCGGGCATTCGCCACAACAAATTGGCTCCCAACTGTTCGGCAATTTCGTTTTGCTGCAATAATAACGCCCAATCTTCAATCCTCTTTTTGTTATCGGATATATTGTCTGCGATCAACGTGGCCAGAATCATCGTTTCCCTAATTTCGCGATGCCATAGGCGATCCGCCAACTCATTGTCGCCACTATATTGTTTTGCCATATTTCGAAGCCATAAAACACTGGCACCATAATTAACGCGATATTCCAGTCCATGCTCCTTCATTTGGATCGAAACATCTCCGTCCATCAGTTTATTTAAACGTCGAATTATATCATCTACTTTACCGGAAGTATCGTCTTGCAAATAAAACTTCATTTTTTATTATATTATAATCGGCTAAAATTCAACCACAAATCGTACGGGGGTACAATTTTATTCATTTTTTTTAAAGAAAACGTTTGCAAATCTAGTTTTTTTAATGTTATCTTTGCATCGCTTTTAGCGAAAATGGTGATTGTAGCTCAGTTGGTTAGAGCGCTGGATTGTGGTTCCAGAGGTCGCCGGTTCGAGACCGGTCTTTCACCCAAAACAAAAAACGCAGCTTTCAAATTGAAAGCTGCGTTTTTTGTTTAACAGGGATTTTATCCGGGCATACAAGCCAACACTTACAAAGGGAAAGTCCTTAATTTAAATTCAATTTAACAACTCCTTACAATCGTCCGACATTGATTTAAATAATACGGTCTATTGACTTCCTCAAAAAACCGTCATACATTTGAATACTTGACGAGTAAGATTCGGCATTGATTGCACAACCAACCCAATGACAAAGAACAAGGTAGCTTTTTAAGCTACCTTGTTGCATTTAAACAAAGCGCTATATCCAATTGAACAAATGGTATAATATCTCTTTTTTATTATATTGCCCTCCCTAAAATTCAAAGTGCAATATGAGACCTATCCAATATCATATGACAATGTGTTTATTGATATTACTTTTGAGCACCCATACTGTTGCTCAAAATGTTATGGATAAAATATCGAAACTTGAAAAAGCGGTATTTACCATATCTTCGTTCGATAAAAACGAAAACGAAATTAGATCCCGAACGGGATTTTTTATCAGCAACGATGGTATTGCACTAGCACCTTCCAACATCTTTTTAGATTCCGACTCTGTTTCGCTTACATTGAGAAATGGCAGAAAGTACAAAATCGCCAGAATTATATCATCCCATAAGATGGCCAACCTCACCATGTTCAAAGCGTTTGACCATAGAGAAAAAGGTTTTGATTATATTATCCCGTCTCAAAGCACCGAAAATGAAAATAGCGAAGTTCTTATATTTAGCGACCCAAAGGAGGCGCAAGGGGGGATAAGCCTGGGAGTGGTTACCCAGGTATTTCAGGCACCCTACCTCGACAGGCTCGTAGGGATAAACTCCGATTTCGGCGAACGATCGACAGGGGCTCCGGTTATCAATGACGCAGGTGAACTGATTGGGGTAGCCAAGTTTTTAAAAAAAGGCAGAAAACGCTTGTTTGCAAGCACGCATATTTTAAATGATTCGCTTTGGATAAATCATTTGGCAACAGAAACCTGGAAGACGCGTAACGAACAGAACAATATTGAGCTGCACCCATATATGTTTGATGGTATTGCTTACTTTATACATTCTGATTGGGTGGAGGCAGCAAGAAATTTCACTTCCTATTTAAAGAACGACACTACTAATATTGCGGCATATATACTCCGGGGAGAGGCCCGAAGGCAATATGAAAATTATATTGGAATGCGCCTGGATTACAATCACGCTAAACGTTTAAATCCGAAGCACTTTCTGATTCATTACTACCAAGCTATGGAATATATCAGAAAAAAGGATGAAAAAAATGCCTTTATAAGCCTGATAGCCAGCATAGAAAACCACGATTATTTTTCGCCTGCACTTATTGAATTTGGATTGCTGGCAGTAAAACTAAGAAACGATTTTGAAACAGCGAAAAAATGTTACGACCAGGCCATAAAGTCAACACCCCTTTATGCAAATGGTTTTTACGAAAGAAGCCGACTTAAAATACAATATTTTAATGACAAGGAAACGGCTATGTATGATATTAGCCAAGCAATCAAACTTAACCATCGCTTGCCCGGGGCTTATTCCATAAGGGGAACCCTGCAAATCCAAACCGAAAATTATATGGAAGCCATAACGGACTTGGATAAAGCTGTTGATATTGACTCTGCCGACACTCATGCACTTTTTAACAGGGGTCTTGCTTATTATAATTTGGGAATGAAGCAAAAATGTTGTAAAGACTGGGACACAGCCGGACAAATGGGACACTATAAGTCCATTAAATACCTGTCGAGATATTGTAACAAAACCCCTTTAAGAAGAGATGATAGATAACATTTACATGTCAGCTAATTAAAAAAAGACTAAATTTGCCGCAAAATTAATATCATGACAACAATTGAACAGCTAAAAGATTTAGCGGGACGCCAGCTGGCGTTAAGGAGGTATCTTTGACATCGATCGGAAGAAGATTGAAATAGAGGAAGAGGAAATGCGCTCGCAAGCGCCCGATTTTTGGGATGATGCAAAGGCCGCTGAAGTGCACATGAAAATGCTACGTGAGCTGAAGTCATGGGTTAAAGACTATGAAGAGATTGAAACCCAAATGGAGGACATCAACGTTCTGTTCGACTTTTTAAAGGAAGGCGAAGCTCAACAGGAAGAGATCGATGAGTTATTTGCCGACACCCTGAAAAAAACCGAAGCCTTAGAGCTTAAAAACATGCTTCGCAGAAAAGAGGACCAGCTAGGAGCCGTACTTAAAATCAATGCAGGCGCAGGAGGTACTGAAAGCCAGGACTGGGCAGAAATGCTCATGAGAATGTATATTCGCTGGGGCGAGAAACACAAATACAAGGTAAAGGAAGTAAATTACCAACCGGGTGATGACGCGGGTATCAAAACCGTAACGCTCCAGTTTGAGGGAGATTTTGCCTATGGCTATTTAAAAAGTGAGAATGGGGTACACCGGTTGGTTCGTCTGTCCCCATTTAATGCGGCCAACAAAAGGATGACGTCATTTTCATCCGTATTTATCACTCCACTGATTGACGATTCCATTGAAATTGAGATAAACCCTTCGGAGATTACCTGGGAGACTTTCCGTTCGGGTGGTGCCGGTGGCCAGAATGTGAACAAAGTAGAAACCGGTGTTAGATTGCGTCATGCACCAACGGGCATTATCATTGAAAACACAGAGTCGCGTTCGCAGCTCGGCAACAAGGAAAATGCAATGCGCCTTTTAAAATCGCAATTGTATGAGATGGAGTTGCGCAAACGTATGGAAGAGCAGAATAAGATTGAGAGCAACAAGTTGAAGATTGAGTGGGGCTCACAGATACGTTCATATGTTTTCCAGCCGTACAAAATGGTTAAAGATTTACGCACCAACGTGGAAACTTCCAATGTTCAGGCCGTCATGGATGGCGATATTGATATGTTTACCAAAGCCTATTTAATGGAATTTAGCGGAAAAAAGGAAGAGTAACTAAAGATAATTGCCATGCAATATTTTTTTGATCATCCACAGATTAATCAGATTAGAGGGACTTAAATTATGAAACTAAAACCTGAGTGAATTCTTGTAATACCGAGTGCTCATTCTCCCTGTGTAAAAATATCAAACAGGGTAAATATTCAAAGTAGTATAATCCCAAGACAACAGAAGTAAAAAACCAAAATAGATATATTTATGATTACCATGCTTCACAACCCAAGGTGCTCAAAAAGCCGCTTGGGGCTGGAATACCTAAAAGAAAAGGGAATTACTCCTATTATTGTAAAATATTTGGATACGCCGTTGAATTACGAAGAGCTTAAGCAAATATTGCAAAAGCTAGACATGAAACCAATGGATTTAATCCGAACTAACGAAGCCTATTTCAAAAAAGAAATCAAAGGAAAGGATTTCTCGGATGAGGAATTGATTCATGCCATGGTTGAAAACCCAAAATTGATTGAGCGCCCTATCGTTATCAATGGCCCCAAAGCTATTGTGGGAAGACCGGCCGAAAAAATTGACGAAATATTATAACTGTGCCCATTTGATGGGGAACGAATAACCCGTGCGACGGTAGCGTATAATTGATTTGCGGCTAGCTTTAAAAGATAATAAGGGTATGGTTTCAGTCGTACCCTTTGGTTTATTTAATAGTTGAATTGAGTGCAGTTCCAATCCAGTAGCTTTGCTATTTACGTTATACCACAAATAAACCTATCCTTTTTTACTTATCGCCCTTGTTACCTGCCAAAATTGAGCCAGCATCGGTCTTCACCTTAGATTCAGGATTTTTTTTCGTTTAACTATCTGATTCTAACAATAACAATCCTAAAAACCAAATGACTGATTTGAAGACAATTAAAGACCCCATCATACTTAAGCAAAAACCGGTTCTTCAAGTTTAATTACGTGGGCTTTAACAATAGACGATATTATCCAATGCGTATCATCGGCGTAATTTACATCAACAATCTCGTTGCTCTTTAGCCAAGTCCTAAACGATTGTTCATCTACCTGATTTAATGTACCGTAAACCGGTACTCCCATTGATTTCAACATAGCGGCGTTACATTGTTGCTCGTATTGTCCTGTCATCGGCAAAACACAAAGCTTCTTTTTCAGGAACAAAGCCTCAGCAGGCGTTTCGAAACCTGCATTGCACAACACCCCCTTGGACGAAACCATGCTATTTACAAACCCCTTTTTATCAACAGGTTGTACACTTACATTCATACGAGTGAACGGAGATTTATTATGCTTGGAATAAACTTGCCAGTTGACCTCATCGTATTTTAAAAGAAAATCGACTATGGCTTCGTCGGAATAGGCGGGCAAATAAACTGTAAAATGATTGTTCTCACTTGGCACAACAGCCCTAATATCTTTTCGAATAACCGGAGTAAAAAAACCATCCCCCAAACTTTTAAAATGAAATCCGTAATTAAGGTGGGTTGGTGCATAATATTTCAGTATAGACCTGCCCACCAAGCTCCTTACCATAGGTTTTGGAGCTAACTTGTGCAATACCGCCGCTTGGTGCGAAACCCCGATACAGTGTTTAGTCTTTAATTTACAGGCCCAGGCAACAACGGGTTCAAAATCATTGATCACCAAGTCGTAATCGTGTACCGGGACCTTTAAAATCTCCATTATTAGGTTAGGGATACTAATATTCCTGCATGTCTTTAAAAAGTCGACCCCTCCTTTTTTTCCAAAAATAAAGCTGGCGCCATGAAATCGATACTTAATTTCCCACGGAAGCTGGATATCACTTTGGTTTCCACTTAAGGCAATATCGACTTTACCATATTTTTTTAAGATAGGAAATACCTCAAGCGCACGAGCTACATGTCCATTACCTGTTCCTTGTATGGCATATAAAATCTTCATATCAAAAGTTCTTTGGTTGTGTTAATCGCTAAGAACGTCTCTAAACATCGACTTGAATAATATTTTATCTGAACCCAACAAATAATCTGCGTTCACCTTTCCCGTTTCTTCTTCGGCTACAGCAGCATCCTCATCATTATAATACACCAGTTCCCATTCTTTATTGAAGTACTCAAGTGCCGTCAGGTTCTCTACCCAGTCGCCCGAATTCAGATACATGACAGACCCATGCTCATTTGAAATAACCTTTTTGGCCGGCCAGTGTATATGGCCACATATGGCATATTGATAGTTTTTTTTGATGGCCAGGTCACTCACCGTCTTCTCGAAACGAGTGGTCACCTCAGTTTTTTTGGAGGTTTTGACCATCCTTTTGATATCCCTTGACAACGAAATGCGGCGTTGACCAAACAAAGCTAATAATTCGTTTACCATTTTATTGATAGCAGTAAGAATTGCATATCCAGTAGCTCCCAACTTAGCCAACCACTTGGAGTGATGCATAACCACATCAAAAGCATCTCCATGAAAAATCCAGCTTTTCTTGCCGTCCATATTTAACAACACCTTATTTACAATGGACAAATTTCCAATATCAACACCCACAAAGCGACGCAAGGACTCATCGTGATTACCGATAATGTAATACACTTTAGTGCCCTGTTCCATCATCTTAATAATTTGACGGACAACTTTTAACTGTGGCTTTGGAAAATAAGATTTTGAAAATTGCCAGATATCGATGACATCTCCGTTTAACAATAAAGTCTTCGGCTGAACCGATTTCAGATAGCCTAATAACTCTCTCGATTTGCAGCTACGCGTACCTAGGTGTGTATCGGAAATCACAACAGCCTCAATCTTCCTGGGATTCTTCTTTTGATTTGATCTCATTATTTTATCCAACAATTATTTCAACAAAAATAATTGCCGTACAAAAAGCGACCGTAAACTGAACGCAAAGAAATTGTAAATTAACACCTCCGTGTTAATTTAATGTAACCCCTTACAAATAGGTCAAAACCGATACTTTTTATACATTTATTCAACAGGGAATGGTGCGCACTTTGTCATGCTAAAATGTGTTGGCAGGCTTACCTCAAATATCTATCTTCGTGTTTACAATCTAAAATTACATATTGTGAAATACATATACACGCTTATCGTTTTGTTTATAGGATGTTTTTTGGCCGTTCAAGGAAGTATAAATACGCAATTGACCACCTATTTGAAGCATCCGTTACAGGGTGCGCTGGTCAACTTTTTGGTAGGAACGATTGCCTTGGTGGGGCTTAACTTAGTGTTTAAAACACAGGTACCGGACTGGGGACATATAAAAACTGCTCCCATCTACCTGTTTCTTGGAGGATGCCTGGGTGCCATCTTTGTTTCTTCCGTCATCTTTTTTATTCCTAAGATTGGGGTGACCACAGTTTTGGCAGCGTCCATCGCAGGGCAGTTAATAGCTGCCTCTATCATCGACCACTTTGGTTTCTTTGGCATATCGGTGCAACAGATCACTGCCGGAAAAATTATTGGGATAGTGCTTTTGCTAGGAGGAATTTTTCTAATTCAGAAATATTAGCGGGCCTTGCGCGGAAACAGATTATTAAGTAACCCGGTGACTATTTTCATTATCGCAATAGTCACCCAGTTAATTATAGAGATCTACTTTAAAAAATTATTGTCCAGAAAATCCTGGAATTGTTCTTTGTACTGATCGCTGATGGGGATATAGACTTTGCCATCAAAAACAATGCGGTTACGCTCGATAGTGGAAATTTTTTTCAGATTCACGATAAACGAGCGATGTACCCTCATAAAATCCTGCCCGGGCAAATGCTCCTGCATTTTCTTTATGCTCATCAAAGCCATCACAGGCTTTTGGTTGTCGAGATGAATACGGACGTAATCCCGCATGCCCTCTACATATAATATATCGTTATAATTTATCCTGATAATTTTATACTCCGACTTGATGAACAGAAACTGTTCGTTATTTTGAACCGTTTCCGCCGTTTTTTTATCTGCGAAAAACCGTTGTCTGGTTTTATCTGCCGATTTCAGAAAATCGGAATACCCTATTGGTTTTACCAGATAATCTGCGGCATCTACCTGAAATCCTTCAACGGCATATTCGCGGTAAGCTGTTGTAAATATCACTTTTGGCGGATTACTTAAAGCCTTCACAAAATCCATCCCCGACAGGTCTGGCATATTTATATCCACAAACATCAAGTCAACGGCGTTATCATTTATATACTCCATTGCCTTTATGGCATTCGTAAAACTACCCTGCAACTCCAGGTATGGAGTCATCTTTATATATCCTTCTATTTGCCTTAGCGCCAAAGGCTCGTCATCAATGGCTATGCATGTTATCATAACGGTACGTTTAAATTTACGGCAAACAGCTTATCGTCTGGAAGTTTGCCGATTTCCAGCTTGTAATTCTTACCATAAATTAGTTCTAACCTTTTCCTGGCATTTTCCACTCCGACCCCAGAATTGGCATCGGCCGTTTTTCTATCATACACTTTATTAATAATATCAAACGTCATCCTACCCTTTTCAAAGGAAAAAGAAATACGCACAAAGCTAGGTTCTGTATAACTGATGCCATGTTTAAATGCATTTTCGATATATGATATCGTCAGTAAGGGCGGGATCGAGACAGGCGGTAAGACTTCAGGGATAACCAGCTCCACTTCCACTTCATCGGTAAAACGAATTTTCATCAGCTCAATATAACTCGTGATAAATTCCATTTCCTTTTTCAATGGCACCTTGTCTGTTTTTGATTCATAGAGCATATAGCCCATCATTCGGGACAATTTGATGATGGCTTCTTTGGCTTCCTCGGTGCTAATATCCACCAATGCATGAATATTATTAAGTGTATTCATGAAAAAATGCGGACTGATTTGGTTCTGCAAAAAAGCCATCTTGTTTTCCACATTTTCTTTTTCCAATTTAATTTTGGTTTGCTCCGAATCCAACCACTTGGTTGAAAACTTCAATCCAGTATCGAAACCTAACAACAGTATTGTTAGCATGAATAAATTGGCATATGGGGGAATAAATTCCCTAGGCGGCCTCATTAATCGCTGTTCATCCATCGCCCTTGCTGACCCTGGCATATCTGGTCTTTCAACACCTCTGTGCGATCTTTCCATAGTTAGCGGATCTTCGTACTCAATCCTTTCCCGCTCATCGGATTGAAGATACACCTCGCGGACATACATAATGCATCCAAACACCAAAAAAATTGCCGCCAGGGAGATGAAATATTTAATACGTTTGTTTTTAAAATACAGGTGTGGCAACAATATCATTCTATTGATCAGGAATATCAAGAATACAATTCCGTACTCAATCCAAATTCGAATAATGTGATCCCAGTTAATTATTCCATCTCTATGTTCCCCAAACATAAGTGGGATGATAAATATCAATACCCATACAAAAATGGTTATGATTTGCTGAAATCTTCCTATTCTAAGTTTTATCATTTGGGGAATTTGTTTTTCTTCAGGCTCTATCTGATATTCAAATGTATTAAAAAATTTTATTTCACCCTTTAAAAGGTTGTTTTTCAAACTGCATAATTCCATCTTCTCCCTTATAAATGTTTATCCATGCCCGCCAATTTTCATTGTCAAGCTCAGGATAATCCAAACGATAATGACTGCATCTGCTTTCGGTACGCATTAACGATGCCTTTAATTTCATCTCGGCACTAACAACCATGTTTCTTGTTTCATGGGCCAAACGTAGCTCATGCAAATCAGAAGCTTTCAGCAATGGCAAGTGATGATCCCGCAATTCTTCGACATAAGCCAATGCTGCCCGCATTAAATTTTCTTTTTTAATATAGAGAATAAAATTAGGTATCATAATACCCTGTAAGGTCTGTGTGACCCATGCCGGACTATAACCCGATTTGCGCTCCAACGGTGCTTGAATTTCTTCCAAAATCTCCTTCTTCTTCTGATCGAAGATAGGTTCTGCCGCAACCTTCCCCACATATTCGGCTGCTGCCTCTCCTGCAATTGCTCCCTGCACAGCGGAACCCGCCAAAGACGAACCTATTTGCGTATAAATTGCCCCCGCCATATACGAACCCAGTGCGTCGCCCGCGGCATATAATCCCGGTATATTCGATTCACATTTATCGTTGATAGGTACAAGCCCTTCTGATTTGTGAATGGCCATTCCTGCAGAAGATCCCCCCACAGGGCTACCGCCCATCCCGGGAGGCGGGCCATCCCCTTCTTTACCTCTTCTTTTGTCACCCTCTGGTCCTTTACCCCTACCAGGACCTTTACCTCCACCAGACGGTCGCTCTTTATCATCAGGGCCATGTCCACCTCCAGGACCTTCTTGCGAAATTCCTTCGGGACGGTATGGGCCACCTACTACCTTTGAACTTCTATTAGCCCCCGGAGGGCCCATTACGGCACCACCTCCATTAACATAGGCCATATAATTCAGATCGACCCCCAGGTCGTGACGAATACCTATACTGGTGGTGCTTGGTTTTTGTTCGAACATATTTCCCCAGCCATCATAACATGCCGCAGCATTATCCGATCTCCCGGGATGACCATCGTTCCATTCTTTCCCGGTTACTTTAGCACCTATATTATATGCCATCACGGTTCCATCGTGGGTTAAATCACAAATCGGAAATCCGTTGGGTTTAAAACCGCCGGCTCCTGTACAAAGGATAACACTTTTGGCATTGATAAAATATGTTTTTGCCTCATCAATACTAAAACCGGCCGCTCCAACTATTTTCCCGTTTTGCTTAATCAGATGAGTAATCGTCACTCGTTCGATCACCGAAATGTTCCTTTCCTGTATCGGTTTGCTAAATGATTTGTGGTACAGTGGAGAATCAAAGAAACCCCAATCACGCAACTCTTGCACCCTGGCTTTGGAATGCTCCGCTACTTGTCGGGTATAAACGGGATTATTAGTTCCAATTGCTGAGTGTGAGACTGCTTCCACAAATTCATCGATACTATATTTTGATGTTTGGGCATCATATTCAAAAATACCCTTGGCAAAAGGAGTTTGACCTGAAGAACCCAACCTACCTTTTGATACCATTATCACTTTTGCTCCTGCATCGTGCGCTTTAACCGTTGCAAACAGACCGGCCATACCTCCACCAACTATCAGTACATCTGTGTCCAGCTCTTGCTCGAGCATTTCATCCACCTTAAATTCCGGTTTGTTCTCGGCCCATCCCTCTTGAGAAAAAATCATTGATCCCAAGGCTGCCGCTCCCAATGCACCTCCTGTAATTCCTAGAAATTTACGGCGCGATATATCTTTTTTACACATTACTTTGTCCTCCTTTGTTTGGTTTTGAGAAATATGTTTTTGCCAACAGGAGGATTCCTCCTGTTGCTATAATCACAATAAATGCGGTCATCCAATCACTGGAATGACGCCCTAATTCTATTACATGCCAGGCAGCCAGAACCACAAAAAGGATGGACAGAACCCCATGCAACACCCTCCAACTACTGTAAGTCATTGGTAAACTATTTCTAAATACAGAAGTAAGACCGATAATGAACATCAGAACCCAGGCAATCATTCCAAGCACAACCCCGGTGTTGTTGAAAGACGTGATCAAAGTTAAAAAAGCATCTGAGGGATCAATCCCTGCTTCGAAATACCTTGGGACTACGATCAAAAATGGGTGAACCAGGAGTATCGGAACAAACACGTATCCAATAATCTTGTGTATATTAAGCACCTTACTCATCTTATGGATTTTCAGCATATTTTTATTGGTTCGCGCCAAATAAAACTGCATCAGCATCATTGAAAACGAAACAATAGTTACCACCGAGATAGTTTCCTTTAAAACCCCTCGTTGAGAAGAACCTCCTAATGCCCAGATTAAAATGGGCAATGCTGCGAATATTACGATTGCAACAACTACGTTATATCTTTTTAATAGCTTTTCCATCATCAACCCCATGAAACGATTACTGGTATAGATTTTTCCGGCGATATCGTTATCGCATCTACCGGACAATACATACGACACAAATGACAAATCTGACAGTCGGCCGGATACATGATCACGGCTTTACCCGAACGCTTATCCATTCGAATTACATCGGTAGGACATGTTTTTACACATGTTTCGCAGCCGATACAGCCCTTTATTGTTTTTATTGACATGATATTAGATATTAGATTATTAGTTGAACACGGGGACACAAAGACGCTGCGTTCTTCTCACTTTAATTGCTGTTTATATCTATTTCTACAAACAAACTTAATAATAACCTGTTAACTACTTAAAAGGCAATCGACAGAAGCTGGTATTTTGTCGACCGAACAAAAAAGAACCATTCCAAAGTATCATTAACTCCTGAACGGTTCTTTGTTTGTTTTGATGGTTGTTCAAACAGATTGTGTTGGAAATTCTACTGGCGAAGGTTAAAATATCACTCATAAAGAAAGATGTATTAACCCGATTTATTCATGATTCCTCATGACTAAAACGGGTTAAACAGGTGATTTTTGAACCTATCTTTTAGGTGAGATTTTGGAAGATTACGGCCTATTAATTCAATCCCCCTGAATCTATATTTATCGCAACATCTATATGTACCGCCCCTTTTTCAAGGGGGAAGCACTAATTTTATCGAATTCACCACTTAATGTTCACTTCTAATTTATCGTGGTTACTGTGCTTGAGATAGCAAAGCTAGTATATAGTGAACCAGGGCTATAGGTACCATCGGTGTATAACCCGTCTTCTACCGTACCTGTTGAACTTCCGCCAGTATAAACCTTATAGGTAGTTCCCTTTTCAAGTTCGGCCGAGCATAACACTACGGACTGAAAGGTTTTAATCGTTTTATAGGTCAGCACGCTCTTTCCATCTTCATCTTCAATATGAACCAAAGTACCTGCTGACATTGATGAATTAAAATTTACCAACACAGAATATTGAGTAGATGAAGCCCCTGGAGCCTCGGCCATTTGGGATGATCCGATTGCCAATAAAAAACCTCCATTCATATAGCAGGCTCCATCATAATCCAAAGCACTATTTGAGTTAGCAGATGAACTATTTACCAACATGGTACCTCCATTTATATTCAATTCGTCGTTAGAGTCGAGACCGTCTCCATCACAATCGATATAAATATAACCTCCGTTGATATTTAAGGCATAATCACTGGATGTTACGGTAGCACTTTTACGTTGTCCGCCAGAAGATCCGCCTCCTGCAGCCACATTAATACCATCATCGCTTGCCTTTATGTAAATATTACCTCCATCAATGGTGATAGCTCCCAAAGCACTCTCCAAGCCTTCGTATGCATCCGTTATATTGATATCACCCGAAGCAATCAGAAGATCGTATTCTGCATGAATCGCATCATCCCCTGCGGCAATCTCGTAAAGTCCATCATAAATTATAAGCTCTCCATCAGAATGCAAAGCATCATCTGCAGCATCCACCGTTATCTCTCCATCATAAATAATTGTACTAACGATAGACTTAATTCCTTTGGCAGACGCATCGGAACTTAAATAGGCATCGCTACCTCCCCCCGAGTAAATTTCTATCTCCCCATCATATATTATCACATCCGTTTCGGCCTGGATGCCATCGCCTCCTGATGTAATATTAAGTACCCCACCTTCAACTGCGATGTATCCTTTGGCGGTGTTTTCGTCGTTATCCGATTTTAATCCGTCGTCTTCGGCATCAACCACAATATTGCCGCCTTTTATAATTAGATAGTCTTTTCCTCGGATCCCGTCATCGACTGCTTCCACACTTATGTTTCCGCTTGCTATAATCAGCCCATCTTTACCTGTGATTCCATCGTTGTGGTTTCCATCCACCGTAAGTTTTCCATCTCCATAGATAGTCAGGTCGTCTTTACTAAAAATGGGAGCATTGGCATCTTCCTCGCTGGAAACATAAGAACTTCCGTCCGATACCTTGTTTTCGGTCCCTTCAGATAATACAATCATGGTTTTCTCTGCCTGCTCCACATATATGGGTGCATTAGATGAACAATTGATATCTACTCCCTTTAAAATCAATCTCACAATAGATTCGTCTTCGGTATCAACAATAATTTGTCCATCCGATAAGGTTCCTGATATTTCGTAGTTCCCTGCCGAACTAATAGTTACAATACTGGCATCTGCCACCGCACCTTCACCGGAAACCACAATAGAACTGCCGTTCAATGTTATCGTTGAAATATCAGAACTATCCCAAACATAATCGGAATCTGCCTCATGGTCAACCACATTCCCGGAATCATCAATTACATCACTGCTGTCATCATCATCATCATCGCTGTCGTCGTCATCGTCGTTATCCGATTCAATTTCCGTATCGGTATCCAAATCGCTGTCGATATCTCTCTCGCATGCTACGGTTAGGCCGATCATCAATAAGCTTATCCAAATAAATTGTATTTTTTTCATTTTTACTGTTGGTTGATTTCTTTATATTATGTTTTAATCCAGATAACTATTCACCGCATCGTTTCTGGTTTGAACGTGTGATTTTAATGTGGATACGGCACTGTCGAAATATGCATCACTATAAATATAAGTGTACCCAGATTCCTCGGCGTATGCATAATCTTTTATCAGATCATAATAGGTTGAATAGGTATTAATCATATCAGCTGGAACAAATACCTCATCGATAAATTGCTGTAGGTAACCCTCATACGTTTGTTTGTAATCGTCCTGATTGATTAAATAACGGATTAACGGCCAACTACTGCTCACCTCCGACATAGAAAAGCTCAGTGTCCCACTTCGCTTTCCGTTTTGAAACGCTTCGTTGTTATCCCATGGAATCCAAGTCAAAAGATTGTTTTCAGGATTATTATACAGGTAGTAATTATGAGTCATGTTACCGTAGGTATCCCAGTTTTGAATAACTGTGTTGGCAGCCAACCATTTTAGAAAGTTATCTACATCTAAAACACTTTCCAGATTAGTTTTCCAGGTTTCCACATCACTTGTTCGGGTGGCGCTATTGATCACATCATATAAAGCCCTCACATCAGAATAATCTGCTGTTTCCTCATTGGTCTTCAGTTCCATTTCGTCGGTATCATAAGTTCCGCTGGCAAATGAAGCTGCATCACCATCGGGCTTATACAGGTTCCCGGAACCATCGGCAAATTGTGTATCGATCACCGTGTCGTCCACCTCTTCCACCAACGCATACACCCCATAATATTGCGAACCAGAGCCTTTGTTGATATACACTGCACAAAAGGCTGTTTGAGAAGCTGCCAATCCAAACTGACGAAACAAGTCGGCTCCTACTTTCTCTCGCATGAGCGATGCATCGTCGTAATTGTTATTCAGATTAAGTTGTTTAAAACCGTAAAACCGTTGGTTTTTCAGTGCCGGATAATCATCTTCGAACTCATCAAAATCGAGCTTGAAGGATAATTTTTTGTTTCCCGATTGATAGGCAGACTGAAGACTGGAATTACCCTTGTAGCGTATTCCCACATTATACCATTCAATGTCATTAAATTTAAAAGAACACTTATACCAATCTGGGTCGTCAAACGAAGTACTCATACCCGGACGACTACCTCCAGAACTCAATATAGATGACAAGTTGGATTGCATGGATGACCAATCTGAGCTGCTTATTTCGATGTCGAAACGGAGTACCTCGGTCTGATTAAAAACGATAGAGTAATCTGGTTCAACATCGTTACCGTGAGTTATATCTGTCCAATCGGAATAATCCGTTCTATCAACGTCTTCTTCATCTTCTTCTTCTTCTTCTTCTTCGGTTTCTGTTTCTGTTTCTGTTTCTGTTACCATATCATCATCCCGACAGGCAGAAAAGGTTATAACCGTAAAGGCAAATAGAATTAAAATATGTTTTTTCATGGGACTGATTTTATTAATTAATAAAACTAAATCTGTGTAATTTGTGGACTAACTTAAAACTTGATTTTATATCCGACACTAAGTATATGCTTGTTGCGATATTCGTTGTTATAATAATCGAACTTGTAGCTCAAGCCCACATAGTTCTTTTTAAACAATTTGTAATCTGCCCCAACGGAATATCTCATTTTATATAAAGATGATCCGGAGAGGTCCTGAAACAGTTCGGCAGACGCGGAGGGGGTTAGTTTACACTTTGGGATATTATACTTAAGTCCAACTTTATACCTCAGAAAATCCAAGGCATCATCGTCCTCCTCATCTGCATAGTTGCTATATCTTAACCTAAATGACCCTTCAAACCGATTAAAATCCTTTTCGGCAGTAGCGCTGTACGAAAAACGACTTAAATACTCAGTGTCCTTGTTTTCCCTTTGGTTCGCAATATATCGGTAAGCTGCCCCAAGGGTTAAAAACTTGAATGCCTTGTATTCAAGCTCGGCTTCTATCAGGCTCTTGTCCAGCGTAAAATTTTCATCGAAACGTAATTCAGGTATAATATTGAATTTTACCTTTTTCAAAGGTTTAAAGCTCATTTTAACCGACGTACGGGTTTGAAACTCATTTTCGACTTCTTGTGCTTTGGCGATACTACTTACCATCAACAGGGCAATAAGCAAGTATCCTGGTTTTATATACTTCGTTGGTTTCATAATTTAATTTTCAGAATTATAGTAAAGGATAGCATCTTATTTACAGCTTACACCTAAAGATGCCATCCCTTATCAATTAATGGCTTTTTTTTCCTTTCCGTTTACATTGAAATAGAGGATGATTTCGGCGACGTCTTTCAGGAAATCTATTTTTTGAATTTCATAGCGTTTGATGTTTATTCCTGTTCGTTCTTTTAAGTCTTGTAGAAGGACATCGCTGTTTAAAGCATGGATATTTTCTATTTTCTCGTAGATAAGTCTGACGGATCCTTCCTGCTTTAGCATCAGTCGCTTTTCGAGTACCCAAAGACCAAATACAATTACAAAGTTTGTAATAATCAATTCAGAATAACTTACCTTTTTATTGGCCAACGCATTAATTACAGATATTCCGATAACGATGAACAGATAGGTCATTTCCTTTATGGGGATGGCATCGGTTCTATACCGTATAATTCCAAAAATAGCGAACAGCCCAAGTGCAAATCCTAATTCGAGTTTTACGCTATTGAGCAAAAAGCTTAATAAGAAGACGATAACACCAATGGATAGGTAACTAAAATAAAAGTCTTTCCGTCTGCTGTTTTTGGCATACATAAAATGCACCACCATAAAGATGAGTAGCGTGTTAAAAGCAAAACGAACAATTAGTTCTGTAAAATCGACTACGTTTATTATTTTGATATCCAAAAACCTGAAACCGTCTTCCCACAGCTCAAGTTTTGTTGGAGGATTCGCAATAACATTGCTTTGTATTTTGTCGGCAATGAATTCTAAATTAATCATAGATTTTGTGTTTAATAATATAATTTGTTTTCCGTCTGTAATAGCTTTTCAATACTCCTTATTTTTCCCTTAAAAGCATTTCGCTTTAAACCCGTGTCCGTAACCGTCCGGCCTACACAATACTTGCTAAACCCGGCGGGCTTAATACGCTGGTCTCTTAAGGTCGTAAGCAATGGTGATGCTGAAGAACGGCCATCAGATTTAACCTCAACTATTACCAAATCGTCAAGAGAAACTGTTTTGTCCCCCTGATGGAATTGGAGGTTGAGATCGATGGTACAACGCTCCTTAAAGTTTTTATTAACCAGGGTTAACCTTGAGAAATTATTGATTAACGACGGCCTTAATTCGTCATGACAGAAAGGTGTAACTTCATTTATAAAATCCACTTCCTGATCTGTAAAATCAGACACCTCAAAATCAGACGGGATGCGCTTTTTTATGGTTCTGCCTTTGTTGTTTTTAAACTTGACTTCGAAAAAACTAATGCCAGATGAAACATAGCTTCGGCGCCTGATTTTATACCGGTTGAGTTTACCATTGTGATGGGCAGCAAACATCCGGCTTTCGAACGTATCGAAATACACCGTAGAATACTGCAACAAGTTCTGTCCGTTAATATGAAGCAAAAAATAGTCTTGACTAATCATATCCAGGAGTGCAGGAAGTTGATTCGTATGGAACCAGAACTTTTTATCAACTCGGTTCATCAACTTAACCTGTTCCATCTCACTTAATTGAATAGAATCAAATTTTTTAGTTTTCAAGGATCTCATGACAGTTTTAATTTTACGATTTCGTTGCCGTATTGTTAATTTCATGTTAAATGTACTGCCCGGTAAGGGCTCTATGAAAAGCAATCTACAAATCATGAGTTTTTATAGACAGTTCATAGTATTCGTTAAACAAGAGATTTTCACCATTTTATATTTTAGATGGCCACCACATGTTTTATCCTTGAAAATCACGATAGTGTTAGTTAGTGTGGGCAGTGCCAAACCTGCTTAGACAATGCAGAACGGCGCAATAATCATATCAAAATTTTGCCAAACAATCTGGACTAGACAAAACCCGATTGATATTGGCTCGACCAAGTTGGGATGATTAAACCCGGATTATGTATTGGAGGTTCGTCATGAGCATGGCAAGTACAATAAAACAAGGCATTACTGAAACGAGGCATCACTTTTCCCGATTACTTTCGGGAGCATCGTTCTGGTGAGTTGAAGTGAGGCAACGAAGTGTCTTGTTTTAAAGTAATTTCAATGGGTAATAGAATTTCTAATGCATATTGCGGTTTAAAATACCACAAAATAAAAAACCACCTATAAGCCGTTGCTCCATAGGTGGTATTACACAAATATTAACTTAAACCTAAGCTTATTATTTTTAGTATTTCAAGATGTTCTGATATTGGCAGGCTGATAATCTCCAAAAAAGTAGGCAACTTCTATATTGAATTGACTCTTTTGTTTTTTTATTTCTCCCATGTCAGGACAACCAGACTTTAATACCTCTCTTATTCTATTAAAATGGGTAAGGAATAACTCCGTGATTTGAACTTTCTGTAGAGTGTCTAATCCTGTTTTTTTAGTCGTAAGAATTACCATTTCTCTAATCTCCTCAGAATTTGGCAACAAAGCCTCATCCTGAAACTCTTGGTTCTCCCGTACGCAATAATTTGTTGTGAAAAATGTTGTTAACGCATCGAACAACATACTTACTCTTTGTAATTTCATGTTCGTGTTGTTTTTAATTGATTAAACTATAAATATTACACTAAGCAAATGATATAATTATGCAATACTAAAAGTAATCGACCAACCTTATTATTTTATCCATGAATGTTCAGCCGAACCTTCCTTTTTCTGATATTCATAATTTATGTTCATTTAACCCAATTTTAAAAGAATCATCTATTGTCCATATCTTTTAAATTTTGAGCTGGTTTAATATTGATATGCTGCCCTTCCCCAAAAAAGTAGGCCATTTCTTTTTCAAAACCATGCCTGATCCTTATAATTTCATTTTCATCAGCCATTCCAAACTCAACTCTCTGGATCACTTGATTAAAATATTTAAGGAACAACTCAGTTATTTCCTGCTCCTGTTGTACATCTAACCCAGTGGTTTTTGTGGTCATTAGTACCATTTGTTTGATTTCCTCTGAACTCGGCAATAGACTCCTCCCTCTAAAAATATCGTTCGTATATTTATAATAGTTGCTAATATAAAATGAAGATAGGGCGTCAAATAACATATTTACTCTTCGTATTTCCATGGTTGTATTGTTTATGTTGGATTAAACTGAATAGATAATCTAAGGGAATGATATATTTACGCAATAAAAAAAGTAATCGACCAACCTTATTCTTTTTTCAACAAATTAAAAGAATAACAATAGCTGCATCCATAAAATCACAACTAAAATTCCTGTCAGTACCAAACAAATCTCAATATACCTGTTGTATGTTTTATACCTATCCTTCATTTTGTTTTGATTTTGATTAACCCATCTTAGTAATTACGTAATATTATATTGTGACTTGTTGCTATTGTCACAGCGTCTCCGAATCAATTTTCGGTGGTAGGAATTTGCCTAATTTGAGAATCCTCCGTGAACCCAGGACTCAGTGCTCAAATTCGAATGGTATGGTTATTAGCTTTGGCCACACGCTTTAATAAGTCATTTGCAATTGATACTCTTTGGTCTTCAACGCTCCGACTTTACACTTAACAAGGAAATGATATTAATTGGGAAATAATAAAACAATCGACAATTAGCATTTTTTCATCTACGAAACAGTCTCTTACATCAAGATTTCGATATATTTACATACGAGTTCCAGGCCTTATATGCCAAATACTGCTTATGTTGTTATTGTATATACACAGGAACAGCCTGGCTTTCCAAAAAACCAGGCTGTTCTGTAAATATATAATTATGCTAAACTAAGTTCTTTTGTTTCAAATACATTATCCTCGGGAAGGTCTCTGAGAAGCCTGCTTTTTTAAGTAGGCTGCAAATTTAGATTGTTGCTCTTTGGTCAGTAGCTCCTTTACTTTTGTTTCAAATGTAGCCTTCATTTTCTCCATCTCCGTTCTGCTTGGTCTTGAGCTCGATGACATTTTACTTTTCACCTCTTTAAAGTGACTTTGGTATACTGCCAACACTTTGGTTTCCTGATCATCCGTTATATCCAACTCATCAGCCAAATCGCTTACCATAGCTTTAATTTCTTTTGTTGATGGGATTGGAGGAGGACCTTGCTGTCCGCCTCGCTCACCACCTTGTGGCTGTCCCGAAACCATACCGCATGATAAAACCACCACCATCACCATGAGTGCTTTTAAACTTTTGCCTACTGAATTTTTCATTTTCATCATTTTTAAATTAATATTAAACTTTAAATAATAGTTTTGTTAACTTTTACATTAAAAAATTTTTTTTCTTACTTGATTGATTTTAATTGAAAACAACCGAATTGTTCCTGTTTGTATTTCAAAGAAAGAAACAAAAAACAAGCATGGAAATTGTAATCGACGGAACGTCCTTTTTTATCTGCGGAATTGAACCTAACACGTTTTATATCAATATACTCTTAAGATATTAGAGCTTTTTTTATATAAAAAAACAGGATGCACCCGTTGGCACATCCTGTTTCTACTCTTAATTTATAAAACACGATTCTATATCTCCCACCAAAGGGAAATAGCTGTGCTAACGCTTCTCCTCTTCGGTTTCATTTTTCAGTTTTATTTTGTTTGAAGATGCTAACATAATTAATAAAGAACTGAACCCGAAATAAAATCGACGGATCGTGGATTTATGTCGATAAAACTGAAAGATTGACTTCAGCTAATTTTATCATCCGAAATAATTTAAGACCAAAAACTCCGATATCTTTCTATCAATCATACAATTACACCCCTATATTAAAGAAATAATTCTTCAAAAAAACTTACCATACTGATAATCATGCTACATAACAGGTATAAAACAAGTGATTTTGTTCTTTAATTTATTGAAAAGGCTTAATTTTGCGGTCTCAAAAAACAAACAGTTATACAGTTATATTATGGCAGATAAAACTAAAAAACCGTTATTAAGTGATTTTCCGGCCATTACCACAGAGCAGTGGATGGACAAAATTACGGCGGATTTAAAAGGCGCTGACTTCGAGAAAAAGCTGGTTTGGAGAACCAATGAAGGCTTTAACGTTCGTCCTTTTTATCGTTCGGAAGATTTAAACGAGGTAAAATACCTTGACAGTCTTCCTGGTGAGTTCCCATATGTACGCGGAACAAAAAAAGACAACAACTGGTACGTTCGCCAAGACATTAAGGTGGTTAATGCTGTTGCTTCAAACAAAAAGGCTTTGGAAGTTTTAACCAAAGGCATTACTTCGTTAGGATTTTGCTATTGCAATGAGGTAGAGGATTTTAATACTGAAATTGCAACCGTATTGAAAAACATTATTTCTGATGATGTTGAAATCAACTTTTCAACCAGCCACGGCAGCAAAAAACTAATGGATGCTGTTGTTGCTTATCTTAAAAAGACCAACCGTGACTTAACGAAAGTTAAAGGTTCGGTAAACTTTGACACCTTAGGTTGCTTAACTACCTCGGGCAAAACTTGCAAAGGTTTCGACGAGATGTTCGACCATGCTAAAGAAATGGTTGAAGCTGGAGCCAACGTTCCTAACTTCAGAACTATCTGTGTAAACGGTCGTCTTTTCAACAACGCAGGTTCATCTATCGTTCAGGAATTAGCCTTTGCCCTTTCAATGGGTAACGAGTATCTAGCTCAACTAACTGAAAGAGGAGTAACCGTAAACGACGCTGCTTCAGCTATGAAGTTTAACTTTGGGGTGGGTGGCAACTACTTTATGGAGATTGCTAAGTTACGCGCTGCACGAATGCTATGGGCTACCATCGTTAAATCATATGGTCCTGCTGGATTAGAGCCTACTAAAATGGCTGTTCACTGTGAAACTTCTCAGTGGAACAAAACGGTTTACGACCCTTATGTTAACATGCTGCGTACGCAAACAGAAGCCATGTCCGCTACTTTAGGTGGAGCTGACTCGTTAACTGTTCAACCTTTTGATACTGTATATAAAGAGTCGGATGTTTTCTCTGAAAGAATTGCCCGCAACCAACAATTATTGCTAAAAGAAGAATCTCACTTCGATAAAATCACTGACCCTTCAGCCGGTTCTTACTATATCGAAAACCTTACCAACAGCATCGCACAACAAGCCTGGGCTTTATTTGTCGAAGTTGAAGAAAAAGGTGGGTACTTAACTGCATTAAAAGAAGGTTTTGTTCAGGCTAAAGTTAAGGAAACTGCTGACAAGCGTAAGAAAGCCATCGCTACCCGTCGCGAAAACCTGTTAGGTACCAACCAGTTCCCTAACTTTACAGAGAAAGTTGCTGATGCTTTAACCAACGGAAAAAAATGTGGTACAAAATGTTGCGAAGGAGACACCGTTATTGAACCAATCGAGAAATTCCGCGGTGCTGAAGAATTCGAAACCCTTCGATTAGCAACCGAAAAATCCGGAAAGACGCCTAAAGTGTTTATGCTTACCTATGGTAACCTGAATATGCGTCTTGCTCGATCTCAATTCTCTTCTAACTTCTTTGCATGTGCGGGTTACGAAACAATTGACAACAACGGGTTCGACACTGTTGAAGCCGGTGTTGAAGCGGCCAAAGCAGCTAAAGCCGACATTATCGTTCTTTGTTCATCCGATGACGAGTATGTTGATGCTGCCCCAGCTGCTTTTAAAGCCATTAACGGCGAAGCCATCTTTGTGGTTGCCGGTGCACCGAAATGCGCTGATGACCTAAAAGCACAAGGCATCACTAACTTTGTCAACGTTCGTTCTAACGTATTAGAGACATTGCAAGGCTTTAGCAAAGAACTTGGTTTATAATACGAACACAGAGACACAAAGACACAGAGTTTTCTTTTGAGAGATTATGAGTTTAGCGCTTTACAATAAAATATCTGGCGAAATTATAGCTGCTGCAATTGAGGTCCACAAACAAATGGGGCCAGGTATGCTGGAGTATGCATATGAACAATGCTTAATATTTGAATTAGAAAGCAGAAACTTAAAAGTAGAATCTCAAGTAAAGCAAGCTCTTGTATATAAAGGCACAGAATTAAATAAACATTTCTTTCTGAATTTATTGGTTGAAGATTTAGTTGCCATCGAATTGAAGTGTGCAGAAGATATACTTCCTGTACATGAAGTACAGTTGGTTACTTACTTAAATTAGCCAATAAGAAGCTAGGACTATTAATTAATTTTAATGAACCCATTTTAAAACGAGGTATCAGACGTCGGGTTAATGGAGAAATATAATTCTCTGTGTCCCTGTGCCTCAGTGTTCATCTAATAATCTAAAATAAAATGGCAAGACCAGATTTTAAAAATATAGATTTCAAAAAAAGTTCTCCTTGTGGCGGTGTTAACGCCAAAGAGTGGGAGAAGAAACATGGGATTAAGAAGGACTGGATAACCCCGGAACGCATCCCTGTTAAGAGTGTTTACTCAAAAGACGATTTAGAAGGGATGGAGCACCTGAACTATGCGGCAGGTTTACCTCCATACCTACGTGGACCATACTCTGGTATGTATGCCATGCGTCCCTGGACTGTTCGTCAGTATGCCGGTTTCTCTACGGCAGAGGAATCAAATGCATTTTACAAAAGGAACCTTGCTGCTGGTCAGAAAGGTCTTTCTGTAGCGTTTGACCTGGCGACGCACCGTGGCTACGATTCTGACCATGAGCGCGTAGAGGGTGATGTAGGTAAAGCAGGTGTGGCTATCGACTCTATCAAAGATATGCGTATTCTTTTTGATGGTATTCCATTGGATAAGATGTCGGTATCGATGACTATGAACGGTGCCGTACTCCCGGTATTGGCCTTTTACATTGTTGCAGGTTTAGAGCAAGGTGCTAAATTAGAAGAGCTTTCCGGTACTATTCAGAACGATATATTGAAAGAGTTTATGGTGCGTAACACTTACATCTACCCACCTAAATTCTCGATGAAAGTGATCGCTGATATCTTCGAGTACACTTCTAAAAACATGCCTAAGTTTAACTCTATTTCTATCTCTGGTTACCACATGCAAGAAGCTGGTGCAACCGCGGATATTGAGTTGGCTTATACTTTAGCAGATGGTTTGGAATACCTACGTGCCGGTGTTAATGCCGGTATGGACATCGATTCGTTTGCTCCGCGTTTGTCGTTCTTCTGGGCTATCGGAATGAACCACTTTATGGAGATTGCAAAAATGCGCGCCGGTCGTATGCTTTGGGCTAAGATTGTAAAGAAATTCAATCCTAAGAACCCGAAATCGTTGGCATTGCGTACCCACTCGCAAACTTCAGGTTGGTCGTTAACTGAGCAAGATCCATTTAACAACGTTGGTCGTACTTGTATTGAGGCGATGGCTTCCGCACTTGGCCACACGCAGTCGTTACACACCAACGCATTGGATGAGGCCATTGCCTTACCAACTGATTTCTCTGCTCGTATCGCACGTAACACGCAGATTTATATCCAGGACGAAACTCAAATTTGTAAAGCCGTTGACCCTTGGGCTGGCTCATACTATGTGGAATCTTTGACTAACGAGTTGGTTGAAAAGGCCTGGGCATTAATCGAAGAAGTTGAAGAATTGGGCGGTATGGCCAAGGCTATCGAGAGTGGTGTACCTAAAATGCGTATCGAAGAAGCTGCGGCGCGTACGCAGGCTAAAATTGATGCCGGAACGCAAACTATCGTTGGAACCAACAAATATCGTTTGGAGAAAGAAGATCCAATCGACATTTTAGATATCGACAACTCAGCTGTACGTCTTTCGCAGATCGAGCGCTTAAAAAAGCTTAGAGACGAGCGTAACGAAGACGATTGTCAGGCTGCTCTTGCTGCTATCACCAAGGCTGTTGAAACAGAAAATGGCAACCTGCTTGAACTAGCTGTTGATGCGGCTCAAAAAGGGGCTTCTCTTGGTGAGATTTCTGACGCATGTGAAAAAATTGTAGGAAGATATAAAGCTGTGATTCGTTCAATTAGTGGTGTGTATTCTAGCGAAGCTGGAAAAGATGATGATTTTGAGAAAGCTTGTAGCTTAGCGAAACAATTTGCTGAGAAAGAAGGCCGTCAACCTCGTATTATGATTGCGAAAATGGGACAGGACGGTCACGACCGTGGTGCCAAAGTAGTTGCAACGGGATATGCCGATATTGGTTTCGACGTGGATATGGGGCCATTGTTCCAGACACCTGCCGAGTCGGCTAAGCAAGCAGTTGAAAACGACGTTCACGTAGTGGGTGTTTCTTCATTGGCTGCTGGCCACAAGACATTGGTTCCGCAGATTATTGCTGAATTAAAGAAACTAGGTCGTGAGGATATCATGGTTATCTGCGGTGGGGTAATCCCGGCGCAAGACTACGAATACTTATATGAAGCTGGTGCCGTAGCTATCTTTGGTCCCGGAACATCCGTTTCAAAAGCTGCTACCGACATCTTGAACTTATTGCTTCAAGCTGCCGAGTAATTTTTCGGAGCAGTCTAAAATTCAGATATAAAAAAGCCATCTCGTTAATTCGGGATGGCTTTTAGTTTGTATTACCGGACTAGGGTTTATCGCTTTATAAAATATATTCGCTCACCTACTTCCTTAATATCATAATCATTGCAAACATCTTTACCAAATTCAAGTTGAATACGTTTCACTGCATATCTCGATTTCCATATACCATGGATCTTTTTTGAATTTTCAACCATCTGTTCCATATAAACTCCATCAGGCATTTTCTTAGTAATTGTATCTAACTTAATGTCATGATGAATGATAAACTGGTTGGTTTTCCTTAATTCAATTCTGGGAAATGAACGATTAACCCTTGTTGATGAAAAAACCAAGGTATCCTTTTTTGAAACAGCTTTATCTACATCATTATCTAAAAAATAGAACACATCTCTTTTTTTAGTTGAAGTAAATTCCTTCTTTTCTAATCGCAAATTATTAGCGTTAGCTGTCAAAATTCCATAAGTCTGAATACCTTTTAACAATTTAACAGATAATATACTGTTTGATTCATCAACACTCCATTTGTCAATACCTCCACCTGATGCAATAACTAAATGTGTTTGCTCTTTCTTATAGTAATCTTTAATCTCGCATTTAGATATCCTCAAAGAATCTTTCCCCAGAAAATTCCATTGAAGATAGACGCTATCATTATTTTGCCTTGTAAAGTTTAATACTTTATCATTTTTGTTAATGCTAGAGGAATACCAGTAACCTTTAAATGTTTCTCCATTTTGTTGTGCAAAATTTTCTTGAAAAGAAAATGCAAGTACGAAAAGTAATAAAATGAGGAACCGAAATGTTTTCATATTGATTAGTTTAGAGTTATGATCACCGAATCATTCAGCAATATTTGATAATTATCAAATGCTAAGCCACAATTTAGAAGCGCCAACTAGTGCACCCCTATACCACTATGATTATGTACATTACAGTATACAAAAAATATTCTTAATACATAATACACCATCCATTATCGCCCTGTAGGGCGATAATGCGCTGCAACTGTATCTAATTTTACCCTTTGTGATCCTGCAACCTTTGTTTCTCCACCAATATCCAGGCCGTATCGAGCAACAACATTAATTGCTCAGCGTGAAACTTTGAGTACAAGCTGTTTTTTGTTGCCAACCAAAATAATGAAACTACCTTATCGTCAAATAAAACCGGAATAGTGATTGACTTCAGCATACCTCCGTCAAGCATTGATGTTTTTTGAAACGGATAGTTGACTTCAGGATTATTGATGATGACAGCTTCCTTTAACTTCACTGCTTTATTTAAGCAATCCATGTTTTCAATACTCTCATCTCCATTGGTATATGGATGCGTTAAATTTACCTCTTCGGACCAATTGTTTAAGTAAAATATACCCTTTTCTTGATCGTAATGGTATACAGCACCTACATCACTACCTGTAAAATCCATACTTTGTTTTAGTGTAAAATCGAGCAGGTCGTTTATAGAGTTGGCCTTATAATGAATAATATTTTCCAGCCCCATAAAACGTTTATTCACCTGCTGAATCTGCAGTTCAGCCTCAGCCGATTTTGTCGTATCCAGAATTATGGAGTGCAATAACTGATGATCGTTAACGGAGACCGGACTTGAGAAAACATCAACGTCTCGTATGTCACCTGACTTAAGGATATGCTGAAATTTAAAGTGGTTTCTTTTCTCGCCCAGCGCATTATTCATTTCAACTTCAATTTCTCTCGTGCTGAGTAAATTTATTTTACTCATTGGGAGGCCAATTAATTCGGTTTTCCCATATCCGTAAAAATCGACAGCGGTATCATTGGCATCCACTATTAAACTGTTTTCAGGATCGATAATAAGCATTACTGTTTTACTCTTATCAAAAATAGTTTTAAACCTATGTTCACTTTCCACCAGCGCGAGCTCAACTTCCTTTTTATCGGTAATGTCGATATGGGTTCCTGTCATTCGAATGGGTGATCCGTCACTGGCCCACTCAACAATACTTCCCCTTGAATGAATCCAGACCCAATGCCCGTTTTTGTGTTTAAACCTAAATTCTGCATCGTAATAATCAAGTTCTTTTTTAAATACCTTATTGAGGGTTTCATTAACATGTGACACATCTTCCGGGTTCATCAGAAGCAGGGCCAAATCACCGTTGATTGGATCCAGTTCGTCTTTTGCATAACCTGCTATTTCGGCCCATCTATCATTTATAATTAATTCGGATGTTTTAAGGTTCCAATCCCAGGTGCCCGCATTGGTTCCTTTTAGTATATCCTCATTTCTGCTTTTTTCCATCATTAAAGCATTCTTTGCTTGAACGCTTTCTGTAATATCATCAAATATAACCGCAAAAAAGTTAAGCTGTGGCGAAAAAACATGGAACTCAAAATACTTATCGAGCTCAGGCAGATAATCGACAAACCTGTTAGTTCCACCATTTACTGCTACGCCGCCAAAACCTTCGAGCCAATGATCAATCTTGTATGGGAACACCTCACTAGCCTTTCTATTCACCACTTCATCATATAATAGCTGGTGCAATTCCAGAAATTTAGGATTTACATCGTGGATAATATAATCTGTTGGCTTGTTCTTTTCGTCTAAAAGAATCTCATAGAACCCGAAGGCTTCCGACAAATGGTTAAATAATTGCTTGTATTTCTTTTCACTCTCTGCCAGTTGTACGTTTTTCTGATTTAGTTTGGCAATATAAATTCTAAGCTCCTCTTCAACCTCTAACAGGTGCCTGTTTTTCCCATTCAATTCCTCACTAATGGTCCTGTATTCCTCGTACAACGAAAGGTTTTCTTCTACCTGATCTCTTAAGCGCTGTTCGTACAGATAACGATCTGTTAAGTCCTGATGTGTTCCTATTATCCTATACACCTTACCTTGGCTGTTTTTCATGGCCAAGCCCCGGGACAAAACATGCACCAGCTTGCCCGATTTATGCTTCATCCTAAATTGTGCTTCATACACCTCTGATTTATCACTTACAAGGTCTTTTATCTTTGATAAAGCTTTATCTCTGTCCTCTTCAAACAACAAGTTCTCCCAGATGCCTAATTTATTGTCCAACTCTTCATCGGAATACCCTAACATTTCTTTCCATCGTGCCGACAAAAACAATTCATCGGTATCTACATTCCAGTCCCAGACTCCCTCATTGGTGCCGTTTATGGCTAATCTAAAACGTTCTTCGCTAAGTCTGAGTTCTTCACGTTTGCTTGCCAACTCTGCCATGTTAGCTTTCAGTTTTTTCTCCGCATTAATTAAATCTATATTGGAATCGCATAGCTCTTCAATGTTTTTTTGGTATTCTTGAGCAAGGCTTACATATTCACCGTTCAAAGTATGATATTCATCTACCTGACTTCTCAGGTCACCTTCTACTTTATTTCTCCTTTTAATGGAAACTAGCAAATAAAAAATAAGTACTGATTGAATTAAAACAAAGATAAGCCCCACAAAAAGTTCACCCTTATATGATTCTATAAAATCTTTCTGGGGGTTGTTTATAATCAAACTATTGGCTGGCAATAATGACGCATCTATGCCAAACCTATCCAGCTCGTTATAGTCGAATATATACTTGTTGGGGCTTTCGGTGGCAACCCTGATGCTGTCTGTATTTTTACCTTTCAATATTTCATACACGTATGATGCAGCCATTTCACCTTGATGTTTTTGAGAGATGACCCTGCCTCCAAATATTCCATTGTTAATACCGTGATGCCACAAATGAAACAAAGGACCTTTCAGGTTTTTTTTAATAAACATCAATGATTCATCAAAGCTCTTTATCTCATTGTTTTTATCCCTTAAGAAAGATAGCAGAAGAACGGGTGTTTTGTTACCAATTTTTTGAAGTTCCCTTTTAATTTCCTCAAATGAATAATCCGCCAGTGATAATTCAATTATTTTAATATTGTTTTTTGAGAAGGCTATTTTTCTAAAGTGCATCAAATCTGCCATTCCGGTATAGGAAGCATCCGCCAAAACACAGATTTGTTGATTATCGGGAAACAATTCCAGCATTAAATCGACAGTCTCTTTAATAGAAATAGCTTCCACTATACCAGTTATATTCGATTCAAAGTTTTGAAGCCTGGCCTTAACAACACTGTTAACCCCAAAGAATACGATCGGAATATCTTTAAAAAGGCTATCTTTTTGATTTAAAGCATAGTTAAACGCATTGTCGTCGGAAACCAATATGGCGTCATACTTTAACCCTTTGTCTATTTTATTTTTTAGCCACTGATGAAATAATCGCAAACTGCATTCCGTACTAAATCGTTTGCTATCCATGTTTTCGATATCAATTTCAACATGAACCGTGTCCAAAACAGATCTTATCCCCTCCACCTGATCAAAGTAAGTCGGAAAACTAGAGTTGTAGGAGCTGATATACAGCACCCTTTGAGGCACCTCAGCTAGTAATGCCTGAACTACACTCACTAACCACAAAAGCAGTAAAATATATACTTTCTTTATGCACATAAAATCCTAAAAAGTTTTTCGCGGCATATAAAATATGGTAGCGGCACCGCTGTTATCCTCCATATTTTCAAACTCAATCCTTCCTTTATGCAACAAAATAATCATCTTGGCTAAAAATAGTTCCATTGCGTTATTTCTTTCAAACCGGTAATTCTGACTGCTAACCGATTTGAAAAAATGATTTAGCTCCTGTCCTTCATACGAACTACCTGAGTCTACAATCTTAATTTTAATATGTTCATCTTCGTTTGACACAAGTACGTTAACAAATCCTTTTTTCGTGAAAATCAACGAACACTCAAGCAAAGCGGTTATAGCGTTTTGAATAAATTCCTGGTCAGCTTCAACCACAGCTTCTGGGCATTCGGTTATAAACTTTGTTTCTATTTCTTTGCACTTTGCCTTTTCGGAAAACCCGATTAGTACGGTTCTAATTACAGGCAGTAAATCAATTGGTTTCAAGTTGAGTTGAGACTCCCCTTTTAACTGAAGGTTTGATATTTGAAGGGCCGCATAAGAATATTTCTCCAAATTATTAACGGACGAGTCAAGCAATGAAACAATTTCTTGAATATACTCATCATGTGTCAGGGATTTCAGAAGGTTAATAGAACCTACAATCCCATTTAATGGGGTGCGAAGCTCATGACTTATCGAATTCAGGAAATCATTTTTAGCCACATCCAATATTTTCAGATTTTCGTTGGCTTCTGTAAGTTTATCGTTTGATTTTTTCAGCTCCAGCGTTTTCTTTTCCACCTCAGTGCTCAACCAACCGTTAACATCTATCAGTTTCTCCCGCGACTTCTTCAGTTCGATGTGTGTACTCAACCGTACTAATAATTCCTTTTGATTAAACGGTTTGGTAATAAAGTCAACCCCTCCTTTCTCAAAGCCCTCCGTTATACTCTCTATATCTTGTCTTGCGGTAAGAAAAATAATAGGGATATTAACATTATCCGGATTTTGTTTGATGATGTCGCAGGTTTCAAACCCGTTCATCTCGGGCATCATAATATCCAGCAATATAGCATCAAATGTTGCTCCATTCAACCATTTAATCGCACTTGCCCCATTCAGGGCAACTTCAACTGTATAGTTGTTCTCCGAAAGCAATGCAGCAATAATTTGCAAGTTTTTAGGATTGTCGTCAACAACAAGTACTCGATCGTTCATAAAAAGTTATAGTTAGCTAATTATATTTTTTTATTAAATCAGTTTAAATCTTCTAATAGGGGTTCAAATTGATAAATCAGTTTCTGAATTGTCTCAAAATCATATGACTTTATTGCAGTATCCAACTTTACGGTGTACCTTTCCAGTGCAGGCCATGTTATATTCTTTTTCAGCCCATTTAGTTCATACAACATCGCACTCAATTTTTCAGACGACAAGATCTCTTTTAAACTTTGCCATAGGGGGAGCACAGTATCATTAACCGTTGCCTTAATAAATTCTATGTCTTCCATGCTTAAATTAGCCGCTGCTTCATTGTTTTCCACGCTCTCATCAGCACCTTCTTCCTCATTGGGCAAAACAAATTTACATATCTCCTGAATGAGTTTGTGCTCAGGTATTGGTTTTGAAATAAAACCGTCAAAACCAGCTTTTCCGGCCAATTCGGCTTCGTGTATATTACTCGATGAAGAAACTGCAATGACAGGAATATGTTTGATATCTTCAGACCCCTTAATATCTTTTAGGCTTTTAAATTTATTATGTTTTGGCACGCGGAGATCCATAATAATAACCTCAGGTTTTTCAGTTAAAGCAAGCTCCAAGGCTCTTTTACCATGCGCACAGACTATACTTTTTAGGTTAAGGTTAGAACACATAGCGCTCAACACCTCAAGGTTAGTTTCAACATTATCAACTATCAGAACCTTTTCCTGATTGAATTTGATGTTTCCTTCTAATTCCCCTTCAATTTCAGAAAAGGGATCATCGGTTGCCTCAATATCGGGAATGACAATGGAGAAGGTGCTGCCTAAGCCCACCTCGCTTTCCAGTGAAATAAGGCCGCCCATCATTCTAACTAATTTTTGTACGATGGACAAACCCAGTCCGGTACCCTGATGTTCTTTTTCGTTAGGGTTTTTATCTTGGATAAATGGTTCAAAAATGCTATTCTGCTTATTCTGTGCTATACCAATCCCGGTATCACACACCTTTATGGACAGGGTTCCTTTTTTTTCATCCTCGTTAAATTTAAAGAAGCTTTGCACCTCCACTTCTCCCTTGCTCGTAAACTTAAGGGCGTTGTTTACCAGGTTAAGCAATATCTGCTTTATTTTAAGTGAATCGACATATATTAACTTTGGAAACTTGACCTGAGGCTTGATCAGAAGATCAATCTGTTTCTCGGCGAAATTCATGGAGAATGTTTGCTCAATCTCTCTTAGCAAGCTTACAAAATCGGTATTCTCCTTTCTGATGACCATCTTGCCTGCCTCAATCTTTTCCAAATCAAGCAAGTCGTTTATTAAGGCCAGCAGAACTTTACCGCTGGCTTTTATTGAATTCAGATACCCGTTTAACGGAGCTTTAACAATGTGTTTGCTTAACAACTCCGAAAAACCGATGATAGCGTTCATGGGAGTGCGGATTTCGTGCGACATGTTAGCCAAAAACATTGATTTTGCTTCACTAGCCTGTAAACTTTTGTTACGTTCAAGCATTAGGGCATTCATCAATTCTTTGGTGTCGGAGATATCAATTAATATTCCCGAAATTTCGCTGGCTCCCTGTTCGTCCATCAACAACTGACCTGTAAACCGTACCCATATATATTTATTATCTACCCTTAAAAAACGGAATTCAACGGTTAATTTCTTATCGTCCGAATTTAAGGCAAGGTCAAATACTTCAAGTATATAATCGTAATCCTTTTCGTGAATCCTGGATTTCATCCACACTAAATCCACTACTTCGTTGTTCAGGTTAAGCCCGGTAACATTTTCAAAAATAGAGTTAGTCCTAAGTACCTTTTCTTGAAGGTCATACTCCAGATAGGCAATATTGCCCGATTTCATGCCAAACTCTAACCTGTCCTTCAATTCTGCAATTCCGTTATCGTCTGAAACACGATTAGAAATATCTACACGAACCTCGGCTATGTGCCAAACATCAGGCTCAACCTCGTAAGGGCAAGCTATTACCTGAAAGTTTTTCCCTTTATCCCAGTATTGAAAAGTTGTTTTTGATTTTATATCCTTTCTGGTCGGACATTGATTGCACCTTTCATCTGCTCCGCGAAATTGCTGGTAACACCTTTTGTCAATCTTTGCTATATCCTCGTGACTATGAAAAATAATATCTCCTTCTTCACTGCTAATAGTAAGTACCGCATTGGTGGCGGTTAATACATTGCGCAGTTGATTGTTTAAAAATTCCAAACCTTGTTCTCTTTCTTTGGCCTGGCTGATGTTCACCATACATCCAACAAGTTCATTCACCTGATCATCTTGGTCAACATTTACCTTAACCACATCTTGAATCCAGATCACCGAGCCATCTTTTTTTATAAACCTATACTCAAGAATATGATCTTTACCGCCATCTTTTATCCGGGAGTAATATTCAATCGCTCTGCTTCGGTCATCAGGATGGATGGCCTCCTTCCAATCCTTTAAGCTATTCCAATCGTCCAGCGTATATCCAAGCAATTGTTCCGCCTGGCTTCCAATATATTTAAATTGTCCCGAGTTATAATCCAAACACCAAGGAACACCGCCCATAACCCCTAAAAGATAATTAACCGTAGAAATATCGAAATTACATTTTAGTTTGAAATCGCTTTGACTTTTGAGATAGGATAGCTCAACCTGGTCACTAATGGTTTTATTAAACGTAGAAACAGGCAGACTAAGTTGATTTGTTTTTGTTGGAGAATTATTTAGCAATACAACAATTGCGCCCCAAACATCATTGCTGGAAAGTATTATGGGTGAAGTAAAATAAGAATGAGTCTGGATGGAATCAATACAACGCTTTTTTTGAATAGCTATGTCAATCTGGAAAGTTTGTAGTTTAATTATCGCACCCACATTATATGCGCTTGCAGTTTCTTTTGATGAAGCAACAACTTTTACAGCGTTATCTATTATTTCAGCTAAAAAGACCACCGAAGCATCGGTTAGTTTCTTAAGCATTAACATTTGATCGTGCCAATTGGCATATAAGCTTTTATCCATTCTCTTGATAAAAAGTTTTCGATTCAACAAGTTTTACGATAGCTTCAATCAGAAACCTCAACTACCAGAACGTACTGTTTTTCTTTTCGTTACGTTAAATTATCGATGAACTGTCTATCAATTCAATATCATAGCAAAGTTAGAATCTAAATCATCAACATATTATATGTACGATAAACCCGTCCTTTTGTTTCCTTAAATTAAGCACCCCAATATTTATTTTTAATTATCCCTCCACGGTTACTTGAACTACCTTACGCATCAAATTCCCTAAAGATGATTGCAAATGTGGAATACTATCGGCCAAAGAATGTATTATCCCCGTCGAGATTATTGACTCTCAGTTAATTCATAATACATATACGCCCCGTAACCTTTTCGAAATTGATGCCGTATAATAAACCAATGCCATAGTTAATTGACGTTAGAAAACAGAATAATGCCCAAAGTGTCAGAATCGGAAAAATACAATGAATCTCCCAATATACAGGGAGCTATTGGCTATTGGATGTATAACGTGCAAGAGGATATCCTACAACTTTCCGATGGGATTAAGCATGTTTTAGGTTTGGATAAATGTACCAGTTGTGCTTTCAGTAGTTTTAAATCGCTAATAGTAGTAGCCGATTTACAGCGCTTTGTGCAAGGGTTTAACGAATGGATTAACGGCGACACCACTAAAATTATTCAGGTTAGGATTATTGACGATAGCGGCAACATTAGGTTGATTCAAATTAAAGGACATTTGCGTTCGGACATCCGCAATAACGAAATAGTGTTATATGGAGCCTACATCGACATCTCTTATTGGACAAATTAATCTTTGCTGCTTACGAGAAATACTTTTAAAATACTGATATTATGTTTCTGTTATAAATTAGGCATTCTTGTTAAAAATCACATGGGTTAATATATGAATTGATTATATTCGGCTCTTCTATTAAAAACTTATTCATCGTGACTATGACAAGGCTATCCCTTTTTCTATCACTTGTTCTAATAACAAGTCTTGGTAATTCCCAGCATAAAAAAACCCTCTCCTTCAAGGACTATGACCATTGGAAATCACTGTCTAATCAAAAAATATCGAACAATGGCAAATGGATCTCTTATGAAATAAATCCGCAAAAAGGGGACGGTTACCTTTATCTGTACAATGTTGACTCGCAACGACTTGACTCTGTACCTCGCGGCAAGCAGGCTACTTTTTCCCCTGAGAACGACTTTATTGCCTTTAAAGTTATCCCCCAAGCCGATACCATCAGGGCACTTCAGCTGAAAAAAACAAAAAGCGACAAAATGCCCAAAGACACCTTGTGCGTGTGGAACTTACTAAATGGAGAAAAGAAAACCTATCCAAGGATAAAAGCTTTTACCATACCGCAAAAACAGGGGAACTGGCTTGCAGCCCATTTTCATAAAAGTATGGCCCCAAAAAAAAGAGAGAAATCCGACACCACAGCGCAGGACACAACTGCTGCCACCTTGAAAAAAAAATTAAGCAAATCCACCGAAAACAAGCCCGATTCTGCAAGACATAGGAAGAAACCAGCAAAGAAATTCAAAACGGAAGGTACCCAATTGGTTTATTTAAACCCAACAATGGGCGACAGTATTTCTTTTGAAAATGTAAGCAAATACTTTGTGCCCGAGTTTGGTGATGCCCTGTTTATATCACAATCGGTAGGCGATAGCCTGGAAGAAACCAAGATAAAAAGGTTAAATACGAACAATTTAATTATCGATAGCCTATTTCACAAACAAGGAAAATTACATGCATTAACCGCAAATAACAAAGCTGAGCAGATTGGTTTTTTATTTAGTCCAGATACTGTAAAAACCAAGACATACCGATTGTATTACTGGCGCCAAAAGAAGAATGAGCTTACCACTGTGGTCGACACGGCACATAATGATCTTCCTGTTGGATGGTGTGCCCACACCAAAGGAAGATTGTGGTTCTCTGAAAATGGGGATAAGCTGTTTTTTGGCACAGGCAAAAGGCCAAAGGAAGAATCAAAAGATACCTTGTTAAAAGATGAAAAAGTATTTGTCGATGTATGGAACTGGAAAGATACCCGCTTGCAACCCATGCAGAAAAAAAATATTTCAAAAGAGAAGGACAGGGCATATGTTGCTGCATACCTTTGCAAGGAAGGCATCATCCGGCAACTTGAAACGGAACAATTAAAATCGGTTGACATACCCGATAAGGGAAATTGGGATTTTGCTATTGGTTACGACCGATCACCTTATGAAAAAGCATCTTCATGGAACGGTGTTTTTGCCCGGGATATTTATACAATTGATTTAAAGTCGGGAAAAAAAACATTGGTCCAGGAGAAGGTGACCAATAAATACAGCTTTTCGCCAGACGGGAAATATTTATGCTGGTTCAATCCAAAAGACAGTCTATGGCACCTGAATAATATTCGTAAAAAAACTCAAATCGCTTTAAATAAAAAGTTGGACGTTGCCTTTTACGACGAGCTGAACGACGTCCCTAATTCGCCACAAGCATATGGTGTAGCCGGATGGAGTCCCGAAAGCGCTCATGTATACATCTACGACCGTTATGATATCTGGAAGTTCGATACTAAAATGAAAACCGAACCTCTGAACCTGACCAGAGGCATGGGGCGTAAACACACCACCAGGTACCGATATAAAAATCTGGATAAGGATATCAAATATATTGATGAAACCCAAGGTATTTTGTTGAACACCTTTAACGAATCAAGCAAAAACCAGGGTTACGGCTGGCTAAAGAATGGCATCTGGAATAAAGGTTTAGATGAAGCCTCATATCTTGAAACTCCTGTCAAGGCGAAAAAATCGGATCAGTTAATATGGCGGAAAGGCACGTTTAATGTATATCCCGAATTATACCTTAGTGCCCTGGATTTCGCCAATGAAAAAGTACTTTCAAATACCAATCCTCAACAAAAGGACTACAATTGGGGTAATATTCAACTGGTTGATTACACTGCGCTGGATGGCAAAAAATATCAAGGCTTATTGGTTACGCCCGAAGATCTGGATACAAGTAAAAAATATCCCATGATTGTCTATTATTACGAGCGGAGTTCTGATAGGCTGAACTACCACCATTCACCTCGCCCGAGTCGATCGACAGTTAACTGGACAATGTATGCAAGTAACGGTTATGTTATCTTCATCCCGGACATAGCATACAGAACAGGAGATCCAGGCTTGTGCGCATACGAGGCAATTATGGGAGGCGTAATGGCCATGACTCAGAAATTTGATTTCATAGATGAAAAAAATATGGGGTTACAAGGGCAAAGTTGGGGAGGATACCAAACCGCTTATATGATTACCCGAACCAATATGTTTAAAGCTGCCATGGCAGGCGCACCAGTAAGCAATATGACCAGTGCCTATGGCGGAATACGCTGGGGAAGCGGTATGAGCCGAATGTTCCAATATGAGCATACCCAGTCCAGGATTGGGGGAACACTTTGGGATAAATTCTCGAAATACGTGGAAAACTCACCCGTTTTTTACGCCCCACAAATTGAAACCCCGCTATTAATGATGCATAACGACAATGATGGCGCTGTACCCTGGTATCAGGGCATAGAAATGTTTGTGGCCATGCGAAGATTGGATAAACCTGCCTGGATGCTTACATACAACAACGAGCAACACAACTTGACCCGTAGGGCTAACTCCATTGACCTAAGCATTCGTATGATGCAATTTTTCGACCATTACCTCAAAGGGAAACCTGCTCCCGTTTGGATGCAATATGGAATTCCCGCTGTTGAAAAAGGGAAGAATATGGGTTACGATTTAGTAGAGTAGTTGTCAACATTGGCTGCAAATAAAAATAATACTTGTATCTTTGTATATCGATAATAAAAAATTCGTAATGGAATAATATTTGAATGTAAATATAAGCTGAACAATTGCATTACACGGTTGACATTCAGTTGATTTACATTCATTCAACGAGATTTAACAATGAAATTTTCCTTTATCAAAACAGCTAGGCACCGTACGTTTCATCATACACCAATTTATTATGATGAAGCCAAGGAGGAACGTGAAGAAAGAGCCAGAAGAATTAAATCAGAACTTGGCGTTGAGGTTGAAGATGACGATAGAAGCGCTGAAGACAGGATACGGGGTAAAATGCGCCGGAAAATAAAGGGCAGCTTTGATATTGCCCGTAAGGAAAAGAGAAAATCAAATGTAAGGTTAGCGATCATACTCATTGGATTAATGATCGTATTTTACTATTTACTCATGTCGAGCTCGGAGTGGATTCTTAAATATATGTAATTCTTCGGTTTCACTCAAAATACGATTTTTCAATACCTATTTGATCATGAAAACATCTGTTTAGCAGGTGTTTTCTTTTATATACAAGGTTAGTTTATGTCAGATATTATTCAGTTATTGCCCGACTCTGTGGCCAACCAAATTGCAGCGGGCGAAGTTATTCAACGTCCAGGTTCCATGTTAAAGGAACTGGTTGAGAACGCCATTGATGCAGGCAGCACCGATATCAAAGTCATTATTAAAGATGCGGGGCGCACACTGGTACAAGTGATTGACAACGGTTGCGGCATGTCCGCCACCGATGCACGCCTTGCTTTTGAACGGCATGCCACTTCAAAAATAAAAGACGTAAACGATTTGTTTGCCATTCGTACCATGGGATTTAGAGGTGAGGCCTTGGCTTCTATCGCAGCCGTGGCACAAACAGAGCTAAAAACAAAAAAACATGGCGACGAGCTGGGAACCCATTTGGTTATTTCAGGCTCACAGGTCGAAAATCAGGAAGTTATCAATTGCCCTACAGGGAGTAACTTTATCGTCCGCAACCTGTTTTACAACGTTCCAGCCCGACGCAAGTTCTTAAAGAAAGACAGTACCGAACTCCGACATCTCATCAACGAATTCCAGCGAATCGTATTGGCCAATCCCGACATCAGTTTTAGCTTGGAGCATAACAAAATGCCCCTGTTTCAGCTCCCAGTATCAAATTTACGACAGCGGATTATCAATATGGTGGGCAAGGGAATGAACAGCCAGTTGGTTCCTGTAGAAACCGACACTACATTAGTCAAGATTCACGGTTATGTTGGCAAGCCCGAGGCAGCGCGCAAATCATCGGGCGACCAGTTCTTTTTTGTGAACCAACGTTATATGCGCCATCCATATTTGCACAAGGCCATTACCGAGGCCTATGCCAACCTGATATCGCCTAATACAATTCCTGCCTACTTTTTATATTTTGAAGTGGATCCTAAAATTATCGACATCAACATTCATCCCACCAAAACAGAAATCAAGTTTGAGGATGAGCGGGCCATCTGGCACATATTAAATGCCACAATCAAAGAGAGTCTGGGAAAGCACAATATGATTCCAACGATCGATTTTGACACCGCTGATATGGTGGATATTCCGGTTAGTGACAAAGACGCTGAAAAAGAAAACCCGGAGATAGAAGTCAACCCTTTTTTCAATCCTTTTGACACACCCATCCCTGATCCTTCCGGTTTTGGGGCAGGCAGTTCTTCTGCAACAAACAGTGGAGGCGGAACACGCACTTCTTCACCATCACCCAAAGGATGGGAACAGTTGTACAATGACTTTGAAGCGGAAAAAGGCAACATGCCATTTGACATACCACAACCGAGCCAAACCGTAACTACATCAAATTGGGAAACGGCACCCGAACCTCAACAACAAACCTTTCTTTCGGGCAATACCGATATAGAAGCTGCTTCTGGTGCTTCGTGTTTCCAGTTTAAGAGCAAGTACATTCTTACCTCCGGTAAATCAGGTTTAATGATGGTGGATCAAAAACGAGCCCACGAAAGGATTTTGTTTGAACGCTTGATGTTATCCATCACCAATAAGCAGAGTATGACTCAACAAAGCCTGTTCCCGGAACAACTGGAGTTTAATGCCGAGGATGCCTTGGTAGTGAAAGAATTACTGCCAGACCTTCAGTTGTTTGGTCTTGATATGGCCGAACACAGTGACCATACCTTTGAAGTAAGGGGAATGCCTGTTAACATGGAAAAAATGAATCCTAAATTGCTGCTCGATGAAATTATACACGATTACAAGTTGGGCGAGGTTAACCTGGAGGCTGATTTAAAAGAAAGGATTGCGCGTTCCATGGCCAAACAATCAGCCATTAAATCGGGCCAGTTTCTCAGTAATCAGGAAATGGACGAATTGATTGGCCAACTTTTTGCCTGTCAGGTACCCAACTATTCTCCCGATGGCAAACCTGTGATTTCCATCCTGTCGAATGATGAAATAGAAATGCGATTTAAATGATATTATTTTAATAAACTAACACCATATGTATAATGCTGATAGATTTTTCAGGACGGATTACAAACGGAATAAGGTATTGCGGCATTTTAGAATCACACCGGTATGACAAAGTGGCACTAATCACTAATTTGATGAACCACAAATCAATTTGGCTTAATGCTTGTTATACCATTTATTGAATAAGATTAGCACATAGAGTATAATGCCGACGATTAATGATAGCGTTAAATACGAAGTAAATTTAACGCTTATTTCATTAACGAATCGCTATTAGATATCTATAACAATTTTGAAACTACTTTTATGTATCAACAACAAGGCTTTTTTAGTAACATACCACCGGTCGTCAAAAACCTACTGATCATTAATGTGTTAATATTCTTTGCTACATATATTTTTGTACAAGGTGTTAATATTCCGGGGATCGGTTATACAAGAATTGATTTCAACGAAATATTTGGCTTATACACTCCGGGAAGCCAGCAGTTCAGCTTTTACCAGTATTTGTCGTATATGTTTATGCATAGCAGCAGGGATTTTACGCACGTATTCTTTAATATGTTTGCCGTATTCATGTTCGGACGAATACTGGAGCGCACCTGGGGACCCCAAAAATTCTTGTTTTATTATTTAGTCACGGGTCTAGGTGCAGGAGTATTATATGTATTGGTTGCTTTTATCAGGGCAAAAATGATGGCCGCCAGCTTACCCCCAGAAATAGTTTCTGAAATATATGCACAAGGCCATTCGATATTATCAAGTGGAAAGAACTATGTGAACGAAACAGCGGCTTCCCTCAACCACCTGGTTAACGTGCCCATGGTTGGGGCTTCGGGAGCGGTATTTGGTTTGTTATTGGCATTTGGTATGATGTTTCCTAACGAGCAGATATACCTTTATATGATTATTCCAATGAAGGCAAAATATTTTGTAATGGGATATGGCGGACTTGAGATATTTCTTTTAATGCAGAACAATCCGGGCGATAACGTGGCTCACCTGGCTCACCTGGGCGGAATGCTCTTCGGATTTATTTTGATAAGATTTTGGCGAAAGAAACAATTTTAATCGTTTTTTATTTATTTACATCAACAAAATAGCTATTTTTAAAAATATGGCAATTGCAGACGAAATTAGGGAATCTTTTAGACGAGGCGGCGTTGTGACCAGACTTATCTATGTTAATATAGGTGTATTTTTGGCATTTTTAATTTTAGATGTTTTCTTTTCGTTGGCCCAACAAGGCCATCTGGTCGATATGATAAAAAGTTGGTTTTCTGTACCAGCCGATCCGGGAGCATTGCTGTTTAAGCCCTGGAGTATTTTCACCTACATGTTCCTGCATTTCGATTTTATGCATATCCTTTTCAATATGCTTTATTTGTTTTGGTTTGGCAGAATCTTTTTACAATACTTTAATTCTCGACAACTTTTAGGGGTGTATTTTATGGGTGGGTTGGCTGGAGCCTTATTGTATATTCTTTCGTACAACATTTTTCCCGCACTAAACAGTTTTACCGAATCACCCATTATGATGGGGGCTTCGGCTTCGGTGATGGCCATTATTTTTGGCGCTGCCAGTTATGCGCCAAACTATAAAGTTCACTTAATATTAATTGGCCCTGTTAAACTGATGTATTTGGCCATTGGATTGTTGGTTTTGGATTTAATTGCCATTCCATCCTTCTCAAATACAGGAGGACATCTGGCGCATATCGGAGGGGCTTTGTTAGGCATGTATTTCGCATCAAGGGCTGTTAAAAACAAAGATATCACGAGACGTTTTAATCATTTCATGGATAATCTGGCTTCCATGTTTTCGCGCAAACCCAAAATGACGGTCACACACTCACGCTCAAAACGCCCCGTGAGCGATTTGGATTACAACGCCAACAAAAAAAAGAAACAAGGTGATATTGATAGGATATTGGACAAAATAAAAACCAGCGGTTACGATAGCTTGACCAAACAAGAAAAAGATGATTTGTTTAACGCAAGCAATAATTAATGCCTAAGATCTTTCACAAAATAACCCGTTCCTTTATTACGCTTATCAACACGATAGCACTTGTTCTGATTGGACTCGCCTATCTGGGAGCTTATGTTAGCCCAGCACATATCAGTTTTCTGTCGTTTGTAGGGTTTGCCTTTCCTTTGCTTTGGTTAACCAACTTGTTTTTTGTGGTTTACTGGGCTTTAAAGAAAAGAAAACGCTTGGTGTTCTCATTGCTGGCCCTCATCATAACATGGACACAATGGCATGCCGTCTTTACCATTAACACAGGTAAAAAGGTGGATAAAACGGAGCTGCAAAAGCCGGTTAGCATAATGTCGTACAATGTGCGGATGTTTGATAAATATGTTTGGACGGGTGACCTGGCTACACCACAGAAAATTTATCAGTTTATAAAAGATCAGAATCCTGATGTGCTTTGCATTCAGGAATTCTATATCAATAACGATAACCAGCAATATTCCGAAAACTATATACTGTCAAAGTTTAAGCAATTCAAATACAAACACCTGGAATACAATATCGAAACAGAATCCGGCAAAAAGTATGGCCTGGCCACGTTTTCCAAATACCCTATCATAGATAAAAAACCATTGATGTTCGAAAACACGACCAATTTCAGTTCGCAAACCGACATCAACATAAACGGGCAAAAAATTAGGATATTCAACAATCATTTAGAATCTATTCGCCTGAAGCGAGAAAATTATAATTTTATCGACAGCCTGGAATTTAAGAGCGACAAAGAAAGAAGGAAAGGGGCCTACGAAATTTTTACGAAAATAAACACCGCATTTGCACACCGCGCTACTCAAGCAGAAACTATAGGCCGCCATATTCAAAATTCGCCATACCCTGCTATTGTGTGCGGCGATTTTAATGACACTCCAGTATCTTATGTTTATCGAAAGGTACGGGGAGAATTAAAGGATGCTTTTATTGAATCGGGAAATGGTCTCGGAGGGACATATAATGGTAACCTGCCATCCTTCAGGATAGATTTTATTTTTCACGACCCGGCGTTCAAAGGATATAATTACAAAAGAAAAAAGGTTTACCACAGCGACCATTATCCCATCTCGACGCTGCTTGAGCTAAACCCCAAATAGCATAGTAAAAAGGTATGGTCAACTATTTTATCCGGGTGATTGGTGATTCATATTTAATTAGTATATTCATACTGCAATAGATAAACCCAAAATAAATAATATATACATACAGGGAATTATATATGTTTATGTTTGGACATTATACCGTTTTGACTAAATATTAAGCCCTTGACCTTATGCCGATGATGAATGAAAGCGTTAAATATGAAGTGATTTTAAAGCTAATATCATTAACATATCGGTATTATTTTGCCAAAGGACAAACTTATTTACTATTTTTGTATTAGAACAATTGGAAAATTAAAGTATAAATTTTTATAATATCAAGTTATGGCTATTGAAGTAACAGACGCAAATTTTGAAGAAGTAGTTTTAAACTCGGACAAACCTGTATTGGTTGACTTTTGGGCAGAATGGTGCGGCCCTTGTAGAATGGTAGCTCCTGTAGTAAAAGAGTTGGCCGACGAGTATGGTGACAAAGCAGTGATCACTAAAATGGACGTAGACAGTAACCCTGGCACATCGGTTAAATTTGGTATCAGAAACATTCCAACCATCCTTTTCTTTAAGGGCGGAGAGGTTGTTGACAAGCAAGTAGGTGCTGTTCCAAAAACCATTTTGGCTTCAAAGCTTGACGCTCTTATGTAGTAATCCAATAATTGGTATTGGAGTAAAAAATAAACTGATTTAGGCTGCCATTTTTGGTGGCCTTTATCGTTCCGCAAGTTTGCAAGCGGCCACAAATCAATTCCACAACAACCGGCAAATATGGATGCAGCATTTTACGATTCGTTTTTATTTATATACATCCTCGTTCCTTTGATGATTTTTTTTGCTAGAATTCTGGATGTAAGTATGGATACCATACGTATCATTTTTGTTTCGAGAGGGAATAAAGTGGTCGCACCGATTTTGGGATTTTTTGAAATACTTATTTGGTTGATTGCCATCACGCGTATCTTTGAAAACCTGGACAACTGGACCTGTTATGTGGCTTATGCAGCAGGATTTGCGACAGGCAACTATGTGGGTTTGAGAATTGAGGAGCGGATGGCTATTGGTATTCAAATGATTCGCATTGTGACGTCGCGCGATGCCAGCACGTTAATTGAAACGCTACGCGGAGGTGGTTTTGGGGTTACCTCTATAGATGCAAAAGGCAAAGATGGCGCTGTGCATGTGATCTATTCCATTGTTTCGCGCAATAAAATAAAACAAGTGATTGGGCTAATACAAAAGTTTAATCCTAGAGCATTCTATTCGATCGAGGATGTTAGGACGGTTAACGCGAATAGTTATGCATTTGGACAACGTACCCCGAACGGAATTGCGCCGCGCTGGATGCGAAAAAGCAGGTAAAATCGGTATAGTAAGGCCACTACTTTCAATACAAAAATCCTTTTACTGCAACCGGAGGTCTCCTTTTATATAAGTACAATTGTACAAATAACCATTAACCCCAACACAAAACCTGAATATACCTGGCTTGGACTATGTGCGCCCAAAATTAACCTGCTACTACCTAGCATCCCTGCTACCAAAATAACAGCTAACATCCAAAGATGGGTGTTTACCCCATATTTTAAGGACATGGAAACCAAGGCACCCAATAAACCGCCTATGCCCACCATGTGAATACTTATCTTCCAAAAAAATGAAATGCTCATGGAAAGCAGTACAGCTACCAGCGTACCTAAAAAGAACAAAGGAATAAAGGCGGGCAACTGAAATTTTTTAAGGAAGAAATACCCCAAAAGAAAAAAACCTGAAGTGGTCAACAAAGGAACAATGCGTTCTTTGGCCGTTTCCATTTGTATAGACTTAACCATACCGGTTTGCAAATACAAGGGCATTATGCTCAACGGTAAAATGCAGGTACTTACTAACACTATAATTGAAACCATCCTTCGATATTCAAAAGGAATAAATGTAACATGGCTTTGCGTACTAAAAATGACCAACAAACCAATGGTGGGCATTAAAAGTGGATGTAGCAACAAAGAAAGAATGGAAGCAATTTTTTTGACCATTTAAAATAATTCTTTACCCATTATAACTCTTTGCGCAACCTGGCAACTGGAATGTTCAACTGCTCGCGATATTTGGCAACCGTTCTTCTGGCAATGTTATACGACTTTTCCTTTAATATCTGCGATAGTTTATCGTCGGTTAAAGGTTTTCTCTTATCCTCAGCTTCGATACATTCCGAGAGTATTTTTTTGATCTCGCGTGTAGATACTTCCTCACCCGAATCCGTTTGCATACCTTCGGAAAAGAAAAACTTTAATGGGAAAATCCCAAAGTGTGTTTGGATATATTTACTGTTGGAAACCCTTGAAATTGTGGAAATATCCAACTCTGTTATTTCGGCTATATCCTTTAATATCATAGGCCTCAACTTTGTTTCGTCCCCTTCTAAAAAATATTCTTTCTGGTATTGAAGAATAGCATTCATAGTTACCAACAAGGTATTCTGCCGTTGTTTGATGGCATCGATAAACCATTTGGCGGAATCGAGCTTCTGTTTCACAAACATAACAGCCTCTTTTTTATCCTTGGATCGGTTTTTTTTGTTACCGGAATAATCTTGCAACATATCTGAATACGTTTGGCTGATCCTAAGTTCTGGAATATTACGGATATTTAACGAAATCTCCGGCTTACCATCTTTAATCTCTAAAATAAAATCGGGGATGATATGCTGAACCATTTTGTGCATGGGGTTACTATATGAGCTTCCCGGCTTAGGGTTGAGCTTGAGTATTTCCTCTATCGCGTCTTTCACATCTGCTTCTTCCAGATGCAGGCGTTTGGTTATTTTATCGTAATGCTTTTTGGTGAACTCCTCAAAATGGTACTTAATGATATTGTAAGCATCCTCAACAGCAGGAAAACTTCTGTCTTTTTTTTCTAATTGAAGTAACAAACACTCCTGCAAATCCCGGGCACCAACACCTACAGGTTCGAAGTCCTGAACTATTTCGAGCACATCCAACGCCTCACGCTCTTCCAATTCCACATTTTGGCTAAAGGCTATATCGTCGATAATTTCATCTATCTCCCTGCGGAGGTATCCGTCTTCATCAATATTACCGACTATGTGCTCGGCCATCAGGCGCTGCCGCTCATCTAAAATACGCAGCCCCAATTGATCTGTCAAAAATTCATGAAAAGTAGTGCCATCCGAAAATGGAATATCTTCATGCTTATCGTCCTTGGAAAAATTTCGGGATTGAAGCTTGTAAGCTGGAATATCCTCATTTTGAATATAATCGTCAATAGAAAGCTCATCCTTTTCAACTTCCTGCTCTTTTACCTCGGGCTCGTCAGAATCGTTATCTTTACCCTCGCCATCAAGTTCTAAAACCGGATTTTCTTCAATTTCTTTCTTGATGCGTTGCTCAAGTTGTGCCGCAGGAATCTCCAACAGTTTAATCACCTGAATTTGCAAAGGTGATAATTTCTGAAGCAACTTTTGTTGTAAACTCTGTTTTAACATATTTTCCTTTCTTCAAGCAGTTGAAAGATGCAACATATTCAACAATAAATTGCACGTGTAAATAAATGACACACGCACAGCATCACAACAAAATTAAGATAATTCGCTTACATATGTAATAATTTGAGCCTATTTTTGTATCTACATTAAGAATAAAAATAAATTGGCCTAATTTTTGAAAGAAAAAAGCAGCTTACGTTTCCGCAAGCTGCTTTCCTCTAATTTTTTACGTTTATTATTTCCTAAAACTCAGCGTTTTTTGGTGTACGTGGAAATGGTATTACGTCCCTAATATTGGTCATCCCGGTAACAAACAACATCAATCGCTCAAATCCCAATCCGAATCCACTATGGGGAACCGATCCAAAACGTCGGGTATCCAGGTACCAGTACATTTCCTTTTCAGGCAAATCAAGCACTCTCATGCGCTCCACTAACTTTTCGTAGCTTTCCTCCCGTTGCGATCCTCCAATGATTTCGCCTATTTGCGGGAAAAGAACATCCATGGCTCTTACCGTTTTACCATCCTCGCTTTGCTTCATATAAAAAGCTTTGATCGACATTGGATAATCCGTTAAGATAACCGGTTTTTTAAAATGTTTCTCCACCAAAAAACGTTCGTGTTCTGCTTGCAGGTCGCTTCCGAATCCGTTAACCGGATACTGGAATTTACCTTTTTTCTGCGGTTTAGAGTTCATTAAAATCTCAATCGCCTCGGAATATGTCAGTCGGATATAATCGTTCTCAACCACAAAGCGTAATTTTTCAATCAATTCCATCGAACGCTCTTCCACTTTCTTTCCTTTTTCTTCTTCCTGAAGACGCTTGCTCAAGAACTCCAAATCTTCCATGCAGTTTTCAAGTGCATAATTGATTAGGTACTTGGTGAATTCTTCCGCCAGGTCCATATTATCGTTCAAATCATAAAACGCCATCTCCGGCTCAATCATCCAAAACTCTGCTAGGTGTCGCGTCGTATTGGAGTTCTCGGCCCTAAATGTAGGCCCAAAAGTATAGATCTCGCTCATCGCCAAAGCCGCCAATTCTCCTTCCAGCTGACCTGAAACAGTAAGGTTGGTCGATTTCCCAAAGAAATCCTGGCTAAAATCAATGTCTCCCTCTTCCGTTTTGGGAATATTGTTCACATCAAGTGTAGTCACCCTAAACATTTCGCCCGCTCCCTCGGCATCCGAGGCGGTGATAATGGGAGTATGGATATTATAGAATCCTTTTTGCGAGAAAAAATTGTGCACGGCAAAAATCATGGCATGACGCACGCGCGTAATAGCACCAAAAGTATTCGTTCTGAAACGCAGATGCGCAATCTCCCTTAAAAACTCCAATGAATGTTTTTTAGGTTGTAATGGATACTCGTCGGCATTACAATCGCCCACTACCTCAATCGATGTGGCCTGTATTTCCACCTTTTGCCCACTACCCGAAGATTCACTCAAGATTCCGTTCACCGAAATAGCAGAACCTGTCGTAATCCTTTTTACCAGCTCTTCGTCAAACTTTGGAACATCGGCAACAATTTGCAAATTATGAATAGACGACCCGTCGTTAAGTGCAATAAAATTTACGAATTTATTACCCCTTCGGGTTCTTACCCATCCTTTTACATTTACTTCTTTTCCGAATTCCGTTTCTTTTAGGACATCGGCTATTTTTGTTCTGCGTATTTGTTCCATTTGTAATTACTTATTTTTTAAAGGCCGTAAAATTAATGAATTGTTTGCTAAAGTTGGGGTTACGTTCCCAATTATTGGATATTTTTAACAAAAAAAGCCGGATAAAAATCCGGCCCTGATATCACTTTAGAGTGATATTTATTTTTTACTAAACATGGCTAATTTATTATCCATATTTAAATAATACTTTCCTTTTTTCAATCCGGAAACCTTAACGGTTTGTCCGTACCCTTTAAATATGATTCCTCCGTACTCATCATAGATTTCGTACAAAGTTGGTGCAGAAAAATGAAGTACGTCATCCACTTTGTTCGGCGAAAAACTCACCTCTGGTTTGTTTGAATTATATGTAACTTCCTTTGAATATTTTGGCTTACCCCTATAATCGGTCTGCTTAATCCTGAATTTATTTTCCCCTGAATGGAAACGTACCTTCGCTTCGTACGAACTCTCCTCCGCTGCCCCATTGCCATTTACTTTACCGACTTCAATCCATTTGTTCCATCTGAACTGCTCTACCACAAAAGGTATACTGCCTGCTTCCTTAACAGCCGACCACTTTACCTTATCTCCATCCACAGCAAGTTTAGTGACTTCAAAGGTAGCACGGGCATTTAAAACTTCCGGGTTTAAAACAATGGGCTGGCATCCTTCTTTAAACTTGATACCCACTGTAAGGGGCTGTCCCTGTTTAAAACCATAAACCGATAAATCCACTTCGAATGCACTCGAGTTGATTTCATCGGTTGAGGTAAGACCATTTACAGTAACCTCATAAACACAGAAACCAACACCACTTGGCGCAAAAGGATTTTTCACAAATAAGTTATCTCCTTGAAAAGTACCAGATAATACAATTTCCTCCGACTTTGCCGAAGAAAACACAAGGGTAAAGAGCACAATAGTGTATAACAGTCGTTTCATTGATTTCAATAATGGGGTTTATCTTGAGTTTTGCAATTTAGAAAAACATAATCAACCGTGCAAAAAAAGATACAACACTATTTGTTAAAATACACTATTTTCGTTTAACACATGATGAATTATACACTTTTTACTATCAACAAACATAAAACGCTTAACTCAGTAGCTCTAAACGGGCTCCGTCCAGTCTCCATTTTGTTTAATAAGTTGTATTAGTTCGTCGACTGCTTCTGTTTCTTCTACATTTTTTTTAACCACCTCACGCTGATGGTATAAAGTAATTTTACCGGGACCCGATCCCACATAGCCGTAATCCGCATCTGCCATTTCGCCCGGACCATTGACAATGCACCCCATAACGGCTATTTTCAACCCTTTTAAATGTGCCGTTTGGGATTTCACCTTGGCAGTAGTCTCCTGCAAGCCAAACAAAGTTCTTCCGCATCCCGGACATGAAATATAATCAGGTTTTTCAAAGCGTACCCTCGCCGCCTGCAATATAGAATATGCTGTTTTATTCACCATTCCGGGTTCTGCTTCTTCGTTGTAATCAATCCAAATACCATCTCCAAAGCCGTCCAACAACAAGGGACCAAAATCGCAGGAGGCCATAAGCTGGCTATGATTATTAAACAACTCCCGGTATTTTTTATAGATAACAACGGGACACTTTATTTCATGCGCCGTTAACATCAAAAATGCAGCTCTTTGCTCAGCGATACTATTATTATTGTTCGTTTTTAAAACAAGCACAACGTTTTGGTAAGATTTTAACTCACTTAATAATTCAGGGTTAAAATCCGAATAAACAACAGTTACAAATACCAGCTCTGTTTTTATCTCTTTTAAACTACTTATTTGATGAACATCTAAAAGAGGAAAACAACTTATCTTATCGTTTAATTTTTTCCACCTTTCTAATTCAACAATATTGGCTTTTGAATTACTACCATTTGCCGAAAAAATATAATCCGGGCAGTCTGTCAATGTTTTTTCTTTACCAACAACAACGGGAACATGGTTACCTCCAATATTTTTAACCGCATTTGATTCCCTTTTTACATATTTAAAAGGAAAATACTGCGCATCCAATACAGGCGTTATCAAATCGTGATTTGATTTTTCATGAGTATAGGCAATCAGGTCATTGGCCACCGGAATTTCATTTTCAGGGTCTTCGGTAAGCGAGACCCGGATGGTATCCCCAATCCCATCAGCCAGCAAAGTGCCTATTCCTACCGCGGAACGAATTCTTCCATCCTCACCTTCACCCGCTTCGGTAACACCCAAATGCAATGGATAATTCATCCCTTCTTCATGCATTTTCTGAACCAATAGCCTAACCGTGTGAACCATGATTCGGGCATTACTAGCCTTAATACTTAAAACAATATGATGAAAATCCTCACTTTGACAGATCCGCAAGAACTCCAAACATGATTCCACCATTCCCATGGGCGTATCGCCATACCTGCTCATAATCCTATCGGACAAAGAACCATGGTTTGTTCCAATTCGAATAGCTGTATTTTTTTGCTTGCAGATATTCAACAGTGGGATGAGCTTCTTTTTCACCAGTTCCAATTCTTCGTAATACGTTTCGTTGGTGTAATCAATGGATTCAAACTTTTTGGCACCATCCACAAAGTTTCCCGGATTGATCCTCACCTTTTCGATATGCTGTGCCGCAATATTGGCGGCATTTGGGTTAAAATGAATATCAGCCACCAAGGGGCCATTATAACCTTGCTGCTTTAATTCCTTATTGATAAACTCAAGATTATTCGCTTCGCGCTGTCCTTGTGTTGTCATGCGAACCATCTGCCCCCCGGCATCAAATATTTTTTTTATCTGCTTAACCGTGGCTTCGGTATCGTTGGTATTGGTTGTAGTCATGGATTGAACTACAATAGGGTTGTCTCCTCCCAAACGTAAATTACCTATCTGTACTTCAGAAGTTTTATATCTCGAGTAATTAAATATGTCGATGCAATAATCGGAACTGCTCATTATTATGCAATTTTAGAACTTCACAAAAGTAAGGTTTTCGATTGATAAATTTAAATGTACTCCTGCAACCAACTATGATACCACCCTACTCCACATTGCAAGGTCGCTACTCGTCAATATGATGTTGCTACCTAGGTATGGGACTTTGCTACTGAATGATATATCTGTGCTACGGATAAATATGCCCTTGCTACAAGCAAATGAAGGTGTGCTACTCACGCAAATACAGTGCTACTACCACTTTTTTAAGGGGGTGCTAATTTTCATTAAAATACCCCTTGGGCGAAACCCCACAAACTTTTTTAAACCCGGATTATGCATTGGAACTTCGTCGTGAACTTTGAAAGTGCAATAAAACAAGGCTTTACTGAAACGAGGCATCGCATCGTTATGGTGAGTTGAAGTGAAGCAGCGGAGTGTCTTGTTTTGAAACAATTTCAATGTGTAATAGATTTTCTAATGCATATTGCGGGTTAAAACATCCTTCAAAAATGATAGGCCGACAAATAGTAAGAAAGAGAGTCTGTACAATCCGGCAAAAAATCCAGCCGTTTTATAAGTACCATTCTAGCTTCACGCCAAATTACAAGCTGTCTCAAAATACCCGTACTTATATAAACCACTGGCAGGTATGTATTGTTATAAAAATTGAATTGATGAAAGTGAAAGAATACCATTTTGATACTCGTTAACAATTCTTCAGCAAGAGATCTTCGTTATATGCCCCTAAACAACAGGAAATGTTTACCTCACGAGAATAATAATCCCACGAAGTTTTAATTATTAAAATCCATTGCAAATCCCTGTTTGTTGATAAAATCCCCTCAAACGTCAATTACACTTTTTATTTGTTCACAAAAGTACGTTGTTTGTTTAAGAAACAGGAAACTTAAAAATAAAACGATGAAGTACTTTATAACTTTCATGTTGGCCATTTTAATGATATTTCATTTGAATGCCCAAAATACAACAAACTCCAAAACGAAAGCAGCGAATACCGCACCCCATTCGATTTATCCAAAGGGAGCAATAGATAATATCGAATTGAGCGTTACGATTATTGGCTCAGGTAATCCTCAATATAATATCGATCGTTCCGGACCATCGGCCTTAGTGCAGCATAACGGAGTGAAATTTCTTGTGGACATGGGAAATGGGACCAGAGCACAATTGGAGCAGCTGGGATTCACCAGAAGAAACAGTCCGGATGCGCTTTTGATAACCCATCATCATTTAGATCATAACGAGGAGTTTATACCAATGGTTCATCAGAAATACATGTCTCCCGGAGAATTTTTAGTAGCCGGCCCTGCTCCCATAAAAGAGATGACAGATTATGTGACGAAGTTTTACAAAGAAGACCTTGAATATCGAAGAAGCAATAAAGGACAGACTTTTGATACAAACAACACCAAGGCAACAGTAAAAGAGCTGGCAGGCGAAAATACATTCAGCTTTAAGGATGTAACAATCTCTACCATCCAGGTTCCACATTCTATTTATACACTCGCTTATCGTTTTGATGCCAACGGAAAATCAATTGTCATTTCAGGAGATCTTTCATACACCCCAAACCTGGCAAAGTTGGCCTTGGATGCCGATATACTGGTGCTCGACTGTCAAATTATTCGGGAAGGAGCAAGCCAAAACAGGCGAGCAAGAAATAAAAAAGGAAATAGCGCCCATGCCAGCATAGAAGAAGGCGCCAAGATGGCAGCGGAGGCCGGAGTAAAGACCCTTGTGATTACACATCTTTCGGGTGCGGCCATTGACGAAGAAGCTACCAAAGCAAAGATTGCCGAACAATTTAAAGGTAAAATAATTATTGCAGAAGACTTTTTAACCGTTTCAAGCGATGGAGAAGTTTTTACGCTTCAACAGTAAACAATGAAAACCGTAAATTATATAAAGGGGGATAAAAAATGAGAAGAAAAATATTCACACTAATCATGGTGCTTACTTCCGGTTTTTTGCAGATAAATGCACAAACTACATCGGCAGTTGGCCAATATAAAATAGTCGATACTCAACAACAAAAGTGCTATAACAACGAGGCGGAGATTAGTTCCCCGGCAAAAGGAAATGCATTTTACGGACAGGATGCACAGTTTGATGGTAATCAAGCCTCTTATACCGATAATGGTGATGGAACAATTACTGACAACGTCACCGGTTTAATGTGGCAAAAAGGTTTCGAGGCCATGAGTTATGACGAAGCCATAGAGAAAGTGAAAGCGTTTAACCTGGCAAATCACACCGATTGGCGTATTCCGAGTATTAAAGAAGCTTATTCGTTAATGCTTTTTAGCGGCGTTGATGCCAGTAGTCGTCAAATGTATGAAGTGCCTAAAAGTGCAAAACCATTTGTGGATACCCATTATTTCGATTTTGAATATGGGGCAAACGGCGACCGGATTATCGATACACAAATGATGTCATCAACCGTATATAAAGGAAAAACCATGGGAGGTAATTCAACGGTTTTTGGCGTTAACCTGGCTGATGGAAGAATAAAAGGTTATCCTATTTCCACTCCTCGCGGAGATAAGAAACATACCGTTCGTTTTGTAAGGGGTAATGTTAATTATGGACTCAATAATTTCAAGGATAATAACGATGGTACAGTATCCGATTTGGCTACCAGCTTGATGTGGCAGAAAAATGATAGTGAAAAGGGTATGAATTGGGAAGAAGCATTGGCTTGGGTAGAACAAAAGAACGCGGAAAATTATCTGGGGCACGACGATTGGCGATTACCAAATGCCAAGGAGTTGCATAGTTTGTTAGATTATACAAATGCGCCTCAGTTCAATCATCAAGCTGCTATTAATTCTATATTTGCAATCAGTGAAATAAAGGATGAAGCCAATTCAAGTAATTATCCATTTTTCTGGTCATCGACAACACTCGTTGGACAACGAGGAGGACAACAGGCTATTTACATGTGTTTTGGTGAAGCTTTGGGTTTCATGAAAAACCGTCGTACAAATGAAACTACTTTAATGGATGTGCACGGTGCAGGTGCCCAACGAAGTGACCCAAAAGTTGGAGATCCCAATGACTATCCACAAGGGCACGGTCCTCAGGGCGATGTGATACGAATTAATAATTATGTACGAATGGTGCGTGATTTTAAATAAGATATGCTTAAGAACAAGAGAGAAAATATAGCCTATTTAATTATCTGGTCCATTGTAATTGCGCTTCCCGTATATACCTTGCAAGGAGGACGGGAATTTAGCCAGATGAGAGTTTATATGGAATGGATTCGTCTAATCCCTTTTCTCTTGATTTTTGTGATCAACAATAGCATTCTTGTTCCTCAATTATTGCATAAAAAACGGACACTATACTATTTGATTTTAGTTACCTTGCTTGTTACGTGTGTCACTTTAGCAAGTCCCTTGTTAAAGTTTCTACAAAACGTAGTGTTTGATTCGTTTGAACAAGTGCAGAGAACTGCTCCCCGCAGGGCATTGGCCAGGTCTTCTGAATACAAAATGGCCACCAATATATTAATTTCCTTTCTGGTCATTGGGTTTAATAATGCCATTAAACTTTTAATCCAAAGGGAAGAAGAAGAAAAGCTTCGAGAGCAAAAGGACAAAATTCATTTGCAAACAGAACTATCCTTTTTGAGGAATCAAATTAGTCCTCATTTCTTTATGAATACCTTGAATAATATTCATGCTTTAATAAGTTTCGATACAGGTCAGGCTCAGAAATCAGTGATCCAATTATCCACCTTGATGAGGCACCTGCTCAATGACTCTCAAACGGGGACATCAACCATTAAAGAGGAGTTTGAATTTATTAAGTCATACATCAACTTGATGCGAATTCGTTTTTACGACAATGTAAAAATCACCCTTCATCTTGATGTAGAACAAAATAACAGGACTATTCCTTCTCTGCTTTTTACTTCATTGGTAGAAAATGCCTTTAAATATGGCATCGACGACACCAAAGAATCCTTTGTAACTGTAACGGCTAATATCAAAAACGACGAACTATTTTTTGAGATATCCAATAGCAAAGCGGAGGTGCAGCATGAAGAAGAAACAACTGGATTAGGGCTTATTAATTTAGAAAAACAGTTAGCATTGCTCTATGGTGATCATTACAATTTAGACATTATTGAAACTGAAAAGACATACTGTGTTAACCTGAAAATACCTTTGAACAATGATTAAATGCATAGCAATTGATGACGAACCCTTAGCCATGAGGCAAATCGAAGCATATATCAAAGAAACGTTATTCCTGGATTTGGTGGGGACTTTTAGAAATGCCATGGATGCTTTAAATTTTTTAAACAGTCATCCCGTTGATTTAATGTTTGTTGATATTCAAATGCCTAAGTTAAACGGATTAGATCTTGTTAAATCGTTGACACATCAACCTCAGATAATTTTCATAACAGCCTATAGTCAATATGCTATTGATGGTTTTAAATTAGATGCTTTAGATTATTTGTTAAAACCATTAGACTATCCTTCGTTTTTAAAAGCAGCTAATAAAGCATTGACTCATTTCAAATTACTTGAGAATAAAGAGGAGCATCTAAGTTCAGGACCAAATCATATTTTTATTAAATCAGAATACAAAGTAGTTCGAATAGAGTTAGATAATATTATTTATATAGAAGGAAACAGAGGATACTTGCGCTTTTTTATGGAGCATGGAAAACCCGTAATGACTTTATTAAGCATGAAAAAAATCGAAGAGAAATTGCCCCCTTCCAGGTTTATCAGAGTTCATCGCTCCTACATTGTAAATCTCGAAAAAATAACGATGCTTGAACGTTCTCAAATTATTTTTGAAGATGTTCGTATACCTGTAAGTGAGCAATATAAAGAAAAATTGCAAGGGTATATTGATGATAATTTTGTGCTCTAGCTGTATCATTTTGAAAAACTAAAAATGATACTGGCATAAACAACCTTTATATTCAAGTTAACCTTTTTAATCGATTAATAATTTAAATATGAGATACATATTTACAACCATTCCAGTGCTTTCTTTTATTAATCAATAAAAAATATATCATGAAGAATCTAATATTTCTTATAATTTTCAGTTCGATAGCAGTATGTACTCTAGCTCAAAAGCAACATACAAAAGCAGTTACTACTAATTCTTATTTAAATGTCCCTGCCGAAGGCGTTCTGAGCAGCGGACTAATCCCCGATATGAATGCCTTTACAGCAGAAGGAGCACCCATTAAAGTTAGAGAATTGTGTAAGGGGAAATATACCGTTCTTGCTGCGGGATGTTTATCTTGTCCACTTTTTCACCAAAACTACCCTCAAATAGAAGCAGCCTTTGCCGATTACAAGGATAAAGGCGTTCAGTTTTTTTACTTCTACAAATCCTTAAGGCATCCCGAACTTGATGGTTATGTGCAAGCCCAAAATATATCAGAGCGTTTACTTCAGTTGGCAGAAGCACGGAAGAAATTGGGAACCAAAGCGCCATGGATTGCTGACACTATGGAAGACGATATCCGTATTGGATTACGCTCAGGCTCCTGGTCTGTTTACCTTATTTCGCCCGAAGGAGCGGTTGTGTACGCTTCAGGCAGAATTGACGGACAGGCCCTGCGTGACGCTTTGTCGAAAGCTGTAGGGCCCGTCGCGACACCAACCAAGACAATCGACCTTAATCTACCAGTAATCTCCAGACCTGGAAAGTTAGTCAATGAAGACTCAGAATGGGGCGTAGCTCGTCCTGAGGGTTTATCAATACTAAGCATAGTTCCCGCCTCCCCTGAAGAAACCTACTATGTAAAGTTGCGTGCCGAAGCAGACGATGCCCTCCTGACTACCGGAACAGGAAGGCTTTTTCTGGGATTTTACCCCGATCCCATTCACGATGCGCACTGGAACAACCTCACTCCACCAATGAAATATAAACTTACGTTGACAGAAGGGGTGACTGCTACTCCTGCAGAAGCTTCAGCCAAAAAAGGCAAAGGAGATAGTGATACGAAACCACGCCAGTTTTGGGTGGATATTACTTCCGAAAAACCATTTGAGGAGATTAAGTTAGAGTTAGATTATTTTGGATGTACATCAGAAATGTGTTTGCCTTTAACTCACGAGTACACCATACGAATGGAAGATGAGAACCGTGGTTCCAGAACCTATGGAATGAATAAAGGTAACAGGAATAATAAAAGGAAACCACAAGGAGGAAATGACCGTATGAAACGTTTGGATACCAATCAGGATGGTTTAGTTTCCTTCGAAGAATTGTATACTCAAATGAAGAAACGACAAGGTGATAGGCTCACCAAAGAAAGAGCCAAACAGAATTTTGATAAAATGGATTCAGATAACAATGGTTTTATTTCTTCGAGTGAACTTACAAATGCATCTCAAAAGTTCAACAATAAAAGATAAGTCATAGTAAGAATAACCCATTAAACTATTGTAGTTTATGGTAGTATATCTCATTTATTTTAATCTAAAACTATGCATAAATTATTCATCACCATAATTATTTTGTTCACGCTATTGGTTAGTAAAATATGCCAGGCAAATGAGCGGCCTAATATACTTTTAATCATTGCTGATGACATGGGTGTTGATGCCCTCAATGGTTATGATATTGGCACAATTTTGCCCAATACGCCTCATATAGATGAATTACGCAATGCAGGAGTAACCTTCACCAATGCATGGGCTTGTCCAGCATGTGCACCAACCAGAGCCTCCATGCTAACAGGTAAATATGGTGCAAATAGTGGGATTAATACAGTACCCGGAATTTTAGGAACGGATCAAAAATCTATTTTTAAGGAAATTAACGAGCTTACGGATAAAGCCTACGAAACATGTGTCATCGGAAAATGGCACAATGCTCGTCCTAAAGACATTGATCATCCCTATTTGCATGGCGCTGATGATTTTATGGGGGTAAATGGTGCAGGTGTTGATGATTATTTTAATTGGACAAAAGTTGAAAATAAAGATACATCAGCTTGTACGGATTACGCCACATCATATTTTACGGATTATGCTGCGCAATGGATTAAAGAACAGACAAAACCCTGGTTTATGTGGTTTGCACATGTTGCTCCCCATACGCCTTTTCATGTGCCGCCAAGTGACTTGTATACTTCCGAAGATGTGAATTCAAACCTGCAGAAATTTATAGCCATGATAGAAGCTATGGATCACGAAATTGGACGTCTATTAGATTCTATCCCTCAAACAGAACTAGACAACACCGTCATTATGTTTGTAGGTGATAATGGCACAGCTGGCAATATCTTGCAAGGCTACCCATCTCCCAAAGGGAAAAATACCGTTTATCAAGGAGGTATTCATGTGCCATTGATTGTTTCGGGGAATGGCGTAAGTCGACAAAACGAAACAGAGGATGCGATGATTAACGTAAGCGACTTTTATGCAACCATTGCGCAAATAGCAGAACCCGATGCATATCCTACAAATCAAGTAAACGACAGTTATAGTTTTAAGCACCTTTTAAGCAATAGTTCAGAACCAAAACGAACTTATAATTACATGGAACTGGGTGCTAACCAAACCGTTTCAACGGATGTATATACAATAAGGAATGCGCAATACAAAATTATTTATGATGTAAAAGGAAATAAAGAATTTTTCGATTTAAGCGCTGACCCGTATGAAACGAACAACTTATTATTAAGTGAATTAACTACGGATCAACTGAGTGCGAAATTGGATTTAGAGCAACAAATGTTAGCCATAAATGGGATATCATTTGAGGATGAAGATTCGGATGATGGCACGAGTATTCCAACAAATAAATATAACATAGTAGATACGGGAGTAAGCGATTTTTACGATAATAATTCTATTATTTCAACCCCGGTTAGTGGTGAGCCATTTTGCCGTCAGGATGCACATTATAGTGGCAATCAACCCTCTTACACCAACAATGGAGATGGTACGATTACGGATAATGTAACCGGATTGATGTGGGAACAGGACATGGGAGAAAAGATATCCTATGCGGATGCATTTGTGAAAGCAAAAAATTCAACCCTGGGCGGTTATAGTGACTGGCGGGTACCTACCATCAAAGAATTGTATTCATTGGCTCAGTTTACGGGTCGATGTTTTGGTGATAATGCAGTAGATTTATTTATTGATACCGATTATTTCAATCATCCCATTGGGGATACGTCTATTGGCGAACGTGAAATTGATGCCCAAACATGGTCGAGTACGCAGTATACTGGTTTAATTATGAGAGGTGACACGGCTGTATTTGGTTATAATTTTGTGGATGGACGTTTAAAAGGTTATCCAAAATATGTGAAGTCTACAGGAGAGGCAAATACCATGTATTTTAGAATGGTAAGGGGTAATGAGGATTATGGTATTAATAATTTTGTGGATAATGGAGATGGCACCATAACGGATTTAGCAACAGGCTTAATGTGGCAGCAAGGAGATGATGGAACTGCTCGAAACTGGGAAGATGCCCTACAATATTGCGAAGACTTAACACATGGTGGACATTCGGATTGGCGATTACCCAATGCCAAAGAACTGCATAGTATTTTGGATTACACACGTTGTCCTGATGTGACCAATTCGCCAGCTATAGATCCTCTGTTTTCTTGTTCATCATTTAATAATCCGGATGGAGATGCCAACTATGGGTACTATTGGACCAGCTCACCCTTGATGGATGGCCCTACGCCATATACAGATGCTGTTTATATGTGTTTTGGAGAAGCGCAAGGTCAAATGTCGTTCCCCCCCACCAATGTAGCGGCTATATACGATACCCATGGAGCAGGAGCCTCAAGAAACGATCCCAAAGAAATGGGAAGTGACACTTATCCAGACTACTTTGGACCTCAGGGTGACATTCGCTATGTAAATAATTACGTGAGAGCAGTAAGGAATACTGATGAAAAGGATGATGATAGTTCAGTAGGTGATGAAGCATCGATTGATTTTAGTGCTTACCCAAATCCTACAGAAGGATGTTTTAACATAGAGTTAGAACGAAATTATGCTTTGCTAAAAGTGGAGATTATAAATATAGCGGGTAAAACGCTAAGCAATTATACATTTAATAACCAAAATCATTTGAGTATTAATATGGTTGGACCCAAAGGAATCTACTTTGTTCGAATACAAGCTTCTAACGGTGATACAGTTGTAATTAAAGTCATTAAAGAATAAGGATATTTTGAATTGTAATCGGTATTCCATTAACTTTACCCGTCCAATTAAAATACAAGCATGTCTATATCAGTATCGCAAGTAACAAGGGAGTTTGGAACTCAAAAAGCCCTAAATAACGTATCGTTTGAAATTGCCTCGGGTGAGGTGGTAGGATTTTTAGGACCTAATGGAGCCGGCAAATCTACCATGATGAAGATTATTACTGGATACCTTCCACAAACAACAGGCAAGGTAATGGTTTGCGGACTGGATGTTACTGATAACACATTGGAGTATAGGACCAAGATTGGATACCTACCCGAACACAACCCGCTTTACTTAGATATGTATGTGAAGGAGTATTTGACGCACATTGCAGGTATTTATAAGCTTGGCAAGAACACCAAAAAACGGGTAGAAGAAATTATAGATATGACGGGTCTCTCCCCTGAAAGAACCAAAAGAATTTCAGCTTTATCGAAAGGTTATCGCCAAAGGGTAGGATTGGCCCAGGCACTTTTACCTGATCCTGAAGTTCTTATCCTGGACGAACCGACTACTGGACTAGATCCCAATCAAATTATAGAAGTTAGGGATCTGATAAAGAAAGTGGGCCAACAAAAAACAGTCATGTTGTCCACCCATATCATGCAAGAGGTTCAGGCCATATGCGAAAGGGTAATCATCATTAACAAAGGAAATATTGTTGCCAACGAAAAAGCCAGCGACCTGACCAATACTTCATTAAAAAACAACTTTGAGTTTACCTGTGAATTCTTAAACCCTGTTGAAAAAAGCATTTTCGATAACATCGAAGGTTTAATTGAGATTAAAAACCTGACCGTCAATAAATATCATATCTCCGCATCCTCAGATATCAGGCCGGAAATTTTTGACTGCGCAGTAGCCAATAACCAAAAAATTATCACACTCACACAAGACCAAAAAAGTATGGAAGATGTGTTTAGGGAGTTGACGAAGGTAAAGTAACATCGCACATTGGTCAACATTGCTTTGCCATTACAAATGGGAGCGAGGCATTTACAGCTTACAAACAGTCGCACCCCTAACCCGTTAATTAGGGTGCCAACCTTTCTCTGACCCACTCGTCCTTTATCAATCGATACCTGATTCTATCGTGCAAGCGCCCCGGCCGTCCCTGCCAAAATTCAATTTCGGCAGGTAACAAAGCATATCCGCCCCAATTCACAGGCCTTTTTATTTCCTGGGCTTTGGCTTCCTTAAACCAATGCTCCAACTGTTCTCTACTTTCCACCACCCGGCTCTGAGGAGAGGCGATTGCACTCACCTGGCTATCAAAAGGGCGTGAGTTGAAGTAAGCTTCACTTTCAACTTCAGATATTTTTTCAACCACGCCAGTTACTCTAATTTGACGTTCGAGCCCCGGCCAAAAAAAGTTGACCGCGGCATTGTTGTTTTCTTTTAAATCGCTTCCTTTTTTACTGTTGTAATTGGTAAAAAACCACAGACCTCCATTTGTATCTATATTTTTAAGAAGCACCATACGCGAAGAAGGCATACCACTTCCCGAAACAGTTGATAAAGTCATAGCCGTAGGCTCGAGCTCTCGTTTACCGATAGCTTCACTTAGCCATGCTTTAATCTGGTTAATTGGGTCAACGTCTAACTGATTGGCTAATAATTTTTTCCTGGTATAATCACTCCTTATATGTGATAGATCTCTTTTCATGACTATTTGTTAGATAAGCGTTAAACAAGATATCCCCTTAAAAGTTTATCAGAACGGGAACCCTACGGTAAAATGATATCGGCTTTTGTTGTGCAAACTCGACCTGCCATAGCCAAACTCAATGGGCCCAATGATGGAATTATAAGCAAAAATTAAATTTACCCCAAAAACCACGCCTTCCGAAACAAGGCTTTGAACAGGGATAAAACTCAGGTTTTCAAATTCGTTTCTGTAATCCATGGCTCCGCCTGATAGCTTGGCGTAAAAATTATTAAAAGCCTGGTATTGAAGATTGATGTATCCCATTACAAATTGCCGGGCCGAAACTTCTTTCGAAATCATTCCCGGAAAAGGGATATCTCCACTGCGCGAAGTCGATTCTAATCCCCCTAAATAAAAACTTTGAGCGCTGCCTAATCGCTCTGTAGCCCCACCTGCAGCCAATGAATATGCAATGTTAAACCTGGAATTTACAGGTATAATATGTTCAAAGGTTACCTTAGCTTTCAGATAGCTTTCTTTCGGAATATCCAAAAGATCATCGAAAGTAACATATGAACTATCGGAGCCCTTGTATATGGTACCAAACCCCAGTGGATGTGCCAACCGGATATCCAGCTTACTCCCTTTAGTGGCAAAAAACTGGTCGTTAAAAGAATTCCTGTTGTAATTCAAGGTCAACCCCCACCAATTATTACCTAACTTATCCACATCATCCGTGAACAGGTCTAAAAGACCTTTCCCGGAATTACTCAACTGCCTTCTGAAATAAACACCTCCCCTGACAATACTCTTGGTATTGGGTGCATAAAAAAAACCGCCTTCCACATTCAGGTAATTTTGTTTTATTCTGCCAACTTCATCACCATCATCGGCAAAGAAAGGCACAGAATTAAATTCCCACCTGGTTTTAAGATAATTACCCATCTTCTGTCTCTGGCCTCTGTAATCCAAAAACTCGGCATTAAATATGGGATACTCCGAAAAGTTAAGGCTCATGGCAAATTTAGATCCCTTTATTAACTTATTTCGGAACGCCACATTAAAAATGGCACCGGCCTTATAAATATTATCATATTGGACCGAGAAATTATATTTGCTTCTATAGGCTTCTTTAGGCAGGAGGGTAAGCACATAGCCGGTTTTTCCTTGCGCGAGGGTATAGTTAATGTTTTGCACATATCGGGTTCCCATAAGTTGATGCAGGCCACTGTTAATTTCATCCTTTGTATACCACTTGCCTTTTTCAAGTCCGGATTTCCCCAGAACAAAGGTCTTATCCAAATATTTAAGCTCTCCTACCTTAATGTCCTCAATATAAATCTTATCCAGCAATTCTGGCTTCGACACCGGTTTCTTCGGGTACAGACTCAGAAAGTCTGCAAGCGAAGCCAGTTCGTCATACCGCTCTCTGGCAGCAATTTCCCCCAACTCAATAATGGCTTCACCATCAAAAAAACTGGCCGAACTGTAACCCGTCAAATCGGGTGCAATAAGAATATCAGTTTCTTTCAATGAATTTATTGCTTCATAATTGCTTCTAATCATGGCAGAGCCCATCAGGATATCTCCTATCGACTTAAAATCATCGAAACTCGGTTTTTCCCGGAAACCAACGTTGACCGTGATAATAATATCGGCTCCCATTTCGCGACAGGTAACCACCGGGATATTATCCAAAACACCTCCATCAACCAATAACATGGTATCTAATCGCACCGGCGAAAAAACTGATGGTATGGCCATACTGGCGCGCATTGCTGTCACCAGGTTGCCCGACTCGAAAACATATGGTTCTCCTGATATTAAATCGGATGCCACGCAGCGGAAAGGAATTTCGAAATCGTCAAAATCTTCGACTCCGGCTACATGCCAGGTCAGATAGTTCATTTGCTCGGAAATACCTTGCCCCTCAACAACGGCACTAGGTAATTTCGGCCCTTTGGGGGTAAGGTCAAACTGAAATAGAAATCGATTGTAATCATGCTTTTCCTCGGGTACGACTTCCGATAAGGGGATCCTATCGCTCAGCATGGTGTTCCAGTCCATCAAACGAATGATTGAATCCAGTTCGTGCGCGGAATAACCTATCGCATATAACCCCCCCATGATACTTCCCATGCTGGTTCCCGCAATATAGTCTGGTCTGATATTCAGTTCCTCCAAAACCTTTAACACACCAATATGCGCCATCCCTTTTGCTCCGCCACCACTCAGGACAAGGCCTATCTTCGGCCTATCATCCTCCGTAAAAACCTCCTGGGCAAATGCGGCAACAGCTGTAAAAACGATAATGGTAATGAGGCTAACTGATTTAAGCATGGTTATCGTTTTATGATTTGTTTTTGGTCAGCAAAACAGATCCATACATATCATATAGCTCCACAAATTGTTCGGGCACCGTTAGTTCAAAATCGTCAACAGCCTTTCTAACTCCCTCCCAGTTATGGTTATAATCGTGTATCAAAATAGAACCCCCTGGAGATAACCTTGGATAAAAAAACTGCAATCCGTCCAGTGTCGATTGATATAAATCAGCATCCAAGTGCACAAAGGAAAACACATTGTTTTCCAAACCCTTGGCCGTGTCAGGAAAAATCCCCTCCCTTATATCTATCTGATGATTTCCCTTGATATATTTCTCGACTTCATCTTTACTGGTTTGTTCAAAATTTACCGTCTGTGGCCGCACTGTTCCATCGCAATCTTCTCTGATTACCTGGGTAGGCAAACCGGAAAAACTATCAAACAAATACAACCTTCTATCCGGCATTAAATGGTGAATAATTTTTGCCGTTTCTCCTTTAAAAACACCTACTTCAGCTATGTCTCCATCAATTTTCTTGTTTTTTAATCCCTCCAAAACAAACCAAAAACTATAAAAACGGTTTCGGTCCTTAAACTTACGCTCCGTTTGTACGATGACTTTAGGTACTTTTTTCTTTTTTACCAACTCTAACCACTGGTAAGGTTTAAAAAGTTTAAAATTCCAGAAACTCCAGAAATAGCTAATCGCTAGCCATGCCACAATATTAATTATTAACAGGTTAAGATATAATATGAAATTCATTTAACTATAATATTTTATACTGAGTACAAAATATCAAAAATTGGCGTGCAAATACATGATAACCTTAAAATAATACGAATAAAATTAAAGTTCCCTCAATTTTTTGCGGTAAATAACCATTTAGAATATAGTAACTTCTTCGATAACCCGACAAAACAAATAGAATTATTTACAACAATTCATTCCTATGCCGTCTGAACCAAAAAATAGCACCTGGTATAAAGCCGATCGGTTAATCCTTATTTTTATTCAGTTTGTACACCAGATTAACGTTTGCTCCCCATCCGGAATTTTTGACTTTGAGGTAACTGTACTTTTGCAGTGGCATTGAATAATAAGGATGAGCAGCAATACTCCACCTATCGTTCATGTGATAAGTATATTTAAATCCTAAGCGAAGTTTTGCAAACAAATGACTATTTTCACCTGCATCAATCTTCTTTTCTGTCTCCACATTGGGTTTATTGGTTATATCAAGAATATGAGTGTATTTCTCGCTCAGAAAAATACGCGACAGTGCAGATAATGAGACATCTAAACTATGATTATCATTTGATAGTACTTGATAGTTAATCCCTATTGGTATATCCAAATAATTCCATTTATGGCTATCTACAACCGTTGTATCAGAAACAAGTTGTAAATAGGATGTATCAGGTTTTTCTATGATTTGACTGTACCACAATGCTTCTTTCTTACTTCCTGAATTAAGACCGAAATTAATACCTCCGTGAATACTCATTTGCTGGCTAATCTTCCCTGACAAACCTATTCCTACTGATTTAGAGAGACCTTTAATTCCATTTATGTTACTTTCCGTTTCCAATGATGATGACATATAAATCCGGTCTGGTCCGGTAAATTTTTCGTAGGCATCCTGTTTAAAACTGATAGTAGGCCAATTGATATGAAAGGTTTTCTTGTGTTTAGTTTTCTTTCTCTCACTTAAAAAATCATCTTGATGAAGTGGCAGACTATCTTGTAACAGTATATATAGAATATTTGAATACGATGGAATAGATGGCAATTTTTGCAATAAATCACCTTCCTTTTCATACATACTTTTATTTCCACTTTCCTTATTTTGAGTGTCTATAAAAACATACCTCTTTGTAATCATTGGTTCATAAAAGCCACTTTCTTTTTTTGCATAAACCTCAGACATTCTTGATTCCATTGCTCTCCGGACACTCTGATGATAATGAATGGAATCATTTTCTTTTAATTGATGAATTTCATGCTTTAAACGCTCTAGCTCTTCTGTTACATAATTGTTATCGTTTGTATGTCTTATACCACCGTAATCCCTCCAAAAATAATAAACTACCACCATAAATATTATTCCCGAAGCAAAACCTAAAAACCAGGGTTTATAGATTAAAGGAACCGGTGTTACATGACTATTCAGTCTTGCATTCAGTTTGTTCCAGGCCTCAGGATTATAGGCCGGCTCATAACCATCAAGATTATGCTTGATCATATCTGTTAAACGATCTTCACCTGGCCTGCTCATAATAATAATCATTTATAAGTTCACGTAATTTTTGCTTAGCACGGGTAAGGTTAGAGCGTGATGTACTCGCTGTAATATTTAACTTTTCGGCAATTTCTTCATGATTAAATCCCTCAATAACATATAAGTTAAAAAACATTCTGTACATAGGAGTTAAACTTTGCATTAACGCAATAATTTCTTCGGCTTCAATGGCCTTAAAATCAAATTTAGCTTGATCAACAACTTCAATTTGTTCGAGCAATACAAGATGGTTTTGATTTACTTTGGAACGATAACTATCAATAGCAGTGTTAATAATAATCCTACGAAACCATGGTTTGAAGCTTTCGACATTGGAGCATTGTCCCTTTTTTGTGAACCATTTAAAAAATGCGTCATTACATATCTCTTCTGCCTCAATGCGTGATTTAGAATAGCGCAAAGCAATGCTCATCGCATACCCATAATAGATACGATAAAGATGCTCCTGGGCGTTTTTATTACCCTTGGAGCATCTTTTAAGTAGTTTTTTTAACTTTTTTATATCTGAGCTTTCGTATAAAGGCACCTTATAGTAAATGGATTTGTTTACTCTTTTATTTGTTCTATTTCCTTTATCTTAATGGCTATTACATTTTCATCGGTAATAAAATCACAAGTATGGCCTCCTCCAATGTCATCAATAGACAAATATTGCAACTTCACTTTTACCAAGTCATCAACTTTGGCTTCATAGGTTATTTCTTCATCAATTTCTACAGGTATAAAATACTGTATCGAATCGCTTGAAGCACTCTTTAACCATTTGTTATTCCATTTACCAATCTCACTACATTCTGCATCTACAACTTTAAGTTCGTAGTTATAATAGTGAATGTAAGTTTGTGGTTCCTCAAAAGGCACAACCACTTCTTCCTCATATCCTTTTACTACAAAGTGATTATCCGTATTGGTAGTATTTACTACATCAAAGTATAAGTTTTCATCAGTCAATAAATCCTCTGGTATATTTAAATCGTCCAGACTTATATATAATGAGTCTTCAACATTTCTCGTACCATCATCATCACTAGTTAAATGGTAAATATCCAATCTAATCATCTTATTTTCTTCTTCGGTTCCAACCTCACCATTCCATGTAACAGAAAATTCATGCGATTTATTACCTCCAACATATTCAATGTTGGAAAAAAGATAGTTGTCATATACTCCTACATTGGTTAAAGTAAAATCTACAGCATTTACATTTGCTGCAGTTGGTGGGGTAGTGGCAAACTTTAACTGCGAATCTATTTCAGGCTCCGGATTATTATTATCGTCATTATTGTTACATGCCAAAAGTCCAAATAACAAAATTAAGCCTACGTATGATATATTATTTTTCATAAGTCTAAAAATTAGTAAACCTTAAAAATCAGAACAAACTACTATTCCATGTCCAATTACAGCGGTTTGATGTGTTCATATTTTGTTGTTAGAAGAAAATGAAACTCGCCATATCCTTGCTGTCCCCTAGAAAAACAAACACTAATATGCTGAATTATCAACTCATGTTAAATTGATTGTACCCCCCAAGACGTAGTTATTAACTTAAATGCTGCGTGAGTTGGTAAAAAAAATGAAACAAAAACAACAAACACATATATCCAACTCGTTACCTGCGCCTTAAGAAGAACTCACTCCATTAAAAAACTTGAGACTTATTTTCAAACGTTTCAATTATAGCTCTATTTCTCCGCTTTCGTTTATTTTGTTTTACTTTG
>NZ_JBNGOS010000004.1:0-248120 GCF_050589685.1 Saccharicrinis sp. 156 | reverse complement strand
CGGCCCTTCAAAACCGGTCCTATTTCCGGTCGCCGGCCATTGGCGTCACTCATCATGTCAGTATACCTTGCCTCTTCCTGCCCCGCCCCCACTCCTCGCCTTTTCTAAAGGGCGACCCGCAAGGGAAGGCTTGAAAAACGGGCCCGTTAACCCATCCGTGTTTTTCAAAGCGGCTGCAAAGAAAGACTCTTTATTCGGATTTACCAAACTTATATCTAATCTTTTTTCGCACGAACTTACAAGATAAGGCTTAAATCCACACTTGTCAATACTTTATGCGAAGAAAAAATAAAAAAAATAACATGGTCAACCATAATTCTTAATATTTCACCGGTGGTCATAGGTTCCCACATGCCCACATCAAACCATAGTACAATAACCAGGGAAAGTTGTGAAAGTGGCAAGAAGTATTGTGCATTCAGTGCGCGTTCGCCGATAAAAACTTGGTGTTTGCATACTTTATTATAGCTATCCACTAAAAAAAATTAAGTTTACGCCGAGTAAAACATTCCAATAAGACTTTTTCGATGACTAAACATAAGTATCCATTACCTTTTATATTCTTTATCCTTTTCATCATGACTCTCTTTTCTTGTCAGGATGAATCTATATTGGAAGATAATATAATTACAGAAGCGTACACTGAAACGGAAGTTTCGAACTCTGTGGAAGGAATGGTACGCATAAAATTCAATAAAGAAAGAATAGATGATCTATCCATTTCGTTAAAGTCAGGGACCTTAAGCTCAAAGATTAGTAATATAGACAGTATTTTAAATGCCATTGGGGCCATAAGTTTTAAAAGGACTTTTCCTTATTCCGGAAAATATGAAGATCGAACCATTGAGAATGGAATGCATCTATGGTACGATATCAATTACGATACATGTCAGGTATCTTTGGTTAATGTACTTAACAATTTTGTAAACTTAACCGAAGTTGAAATTACAGAACCTATCAGAAAGATTATCAGCCCGGCATATAGCATCAAGAAATTTGATCCTGTTCCCATTACCCAAACATTGAAAAGCACCACTTTATCAACCAACGATTATCCTTTTAATGATACTTTTTAAGTTATCAATGGCATTATTACAACGATGGAACAGTAACCGATGCGATTGAAGGTTGCGATATAAACCTTTTTAACGCATGGCTCAAGCAAAAGGGAAGTCAGGACGTAATAGTTGCGGTGGTTGATGGAGGGATTGATATTACACATGAAGACTTAGCGGATAACATTTGGATTAATGAAGATGAAAACAATGGAGGCTTAGTTTCTGATGATGACAATAACGGTTATACGGATGATATTTACGGATATAATTTTGTGAACAACAATGGTACCATTGAGCCTGGTGATCATGGCACACACGTTGCTGGCACTATTGGAGCGGTTAACGGAAACAGCATTGGTGTCTGTGGCATTGCAGGAGGTGATGCTGGTATTCCGGGGGTTAGGCTGATGTCGTGCCAGGTTTTTGAGACCGATGCAATGGGCAATGAAACAAGTGCCGAGAACTTTGCAGAAGCCATTAAATATGCCGCGGATAATGGGGCAGTAATCTGTCAGAACAGCTGGGGGTACGATGACGCCACTTACCTTCCTGAATCCATGAAGGATGCCATAGATTACTTTATTGAGTATGCCGGTATGGATGAAAACGGGATACAAACAGGTCCCATGAACGGCGGTGTAGTTATTTTTGCTTCAGGCAATGAAAGCACCTCCATCCATTCATACCCTGCCATGTACGACCAGGTAGTTTCTGTGGCAGCCTTATCCGCAGATTATACCATGCCCTACTATTCCAATTATGGAAGCTGGGTTGATATTACAGCACCCGGCGGAGTTGATAGCTCCGAAGATTATTACGACAACTGGATAGCCAGTACCATCACCGACAACAAATATGCTTACCTGATAGGAACCTCAATGGCCTGCCCCCATGTTTCGGGTGTAGCCGCTCTAATTGTATCTGAATATGGGGACCAAGGGTTTACTCCAGATATGTTAAAAGAAAGGCTTTATTATGGCGCCATTAATGTAGATGGTTTTAACAGCAGCTATCAGAGCATGTTAGGCGAAGGATTGATTAACGCTGCCGGTACACTTTCGGAACTAAACAGCACTCCACCTGATGTGGTTACGGACCTTGCTGCTTCCGTTTCCGGTAACGATGTAACCTTATCATGGACCGTAACAGGCGATGCCGAAGATGTTAAGCCTACCGGTTACAAAATATATTATTCAAAAAACCCATTTCCTAACTCTGATATTAGCTCCACCAACTCATCCTTGTCCTCGGCAGTTGAATTGGTGAGACTTAAAAATGTGGGCGACCAGATGAGCCATACAATTTACAACCTGGAATATTCATCCAACTACTATTTCAGCATTGCAGGTTATGATGTATTGGGCACGTTCTCTGATTATTCCGAATCCGTTTTGGCAACCACCAATGAAAACCATCCACCTGAAATTACCTCAACCAGTGGAAACAGTTTTGAGGTAAAAGCTCATGAAAACATAACGTTTACCTGTTCAATAAATGATCCGGATCAAGATTCCTATTCCTGGAGTTTAATTGATACCTCCGGTAATATAACAACTAATGAAAACGACTCTGAAGTAAAAATCACAATAAATGGTTTATATGCCGATGCAGGAACTTATCAAGCCTCCTTGTTGGTTGAAGATGAATTTGGGGCTTCTTCCGAATTTGTTTTTGATTATACAATACTGGAAAACCATGCTCCTTTTGTAAATACCGCCATTGAAAACACATACATTGGCGATCCGAATAATTCTATCACCATTGATCTTACAGAAGTATTTTTTGATGAAGACGGTGAAGAATTGGAATATGACATCAGTTATTCCTCCTCTTTTGTAACAGGTTCCGTTTCTGGGGATATACTAACCATAGCCCCGCAATCAAACGGCCTTTCAACATTTGAGGTCACATCGTCGGATGCCAGAGGCGAAAATGCCACTTCATCCTTTGAGGTCATGGTTCGCGATAATTCAAATGAGATAGATATATATCCAAATCCGGTAACCGATGTAATCAATTTCAGGATGGGAGAAGATGTCGATGGGTATATTGAAATAGCGTTTTATAATGATAATGCAGTTATGGTGAAAGAATTATCTATTCCTATCTCCACCTTCTCTCCTGCCCAAGGCAGTATTTCCGATATGACGACTGGTCAGTATCTGTTAAAAATTAAATACAACAACCTGGAATTCGAAAGAAACATCGTAAAGCTATGATTAGAAAGATATCGATAATATCAGCACTTATCCTTTTACCCCTTAAGTGCTTTTCGCAAGCAGGTTCTTTTAGCACCATACCATTGGATGCCAAAACAACTGCGAAGGGCAATACCTTTATTGCCGGTGAAAGCAACGCATCTATTTATTCCAATCTTGCGGCTGCTAATTTCGGCGACAAAAAGTTTGAAGTAGACTTCAATTATCGCCCCTGGCAAAACGAAGCTTCCCTTGATTACCTTCTATACGGTTTTTCCGGTTTTTATTCCATCAACAACAATAACGGCGTTGCTATTGGATTTAAAAAATATAACATGCCTAATTATAACATCACTGATGAGAACGGAAATTATAAAGGAACATATGAACCATCTGAATTTTCTTTGGGTTTGGGATATGTTATAAATGTGTCACAGAAATCGGCAATTTCTGTTTCATTCAATTATCTGGAGTCAAATTTGGGAGTCGATTATTCTTCGAATACTTTTTATTTGGATCTCGGTTTTAAAAGCTCCTACAAAAAAATAGACTATGGATTGATGATCCGTAACCTGGGGCCAAAACTGGAATTCGATCAGGAATCCAGTATTTTACCTCTTAACATTGGAGGTGGTATAACATATCCCATAGAATTATCTCCTAAGCACTTGTTATCTACCAGCCTTGATTTGTCTTATTTAACCAATCACGAACATTCTGGCCTTTATTCCGGCATAGGGCTCCAGTATCAATACAACAACTTATTGGCGCTCCGTTCAGGCTATGGCCATTTTGACGATGCCATAGGAGTGAATGGGTTTACATTTGGGGGAGGGGTGCATTTCAGAGGAATTTCAGTTGATGTAGCCTGGTTAAAATCAGACAGCATTCTTAAAAACAACTTTAATATTTCTTGTTCTTTTGCCTTCAATAAAAAATAACATTCTAATATATTTCTGTATTTTCCATTAATTGCATTAGTATTTTATCAACTGATAAGAATTACCCTCTGATATATTAGCTTCCCAATATAGCCAATACGCCAATCAGCAACCAAAAGATCCACTGAAACATCTTGAATACTCCACCTTTGACGGAAGAATTGGCTGCAACAACAATTTGAGAAATTCCAAAGCCAACATACATCACCCCCAATAACCTGGCAACTGAATTCAGCTCAAATAGCCGACAATTAAAGTCAATAGCTGCCAAGAACAAAAGTAAGGTTGCCAGTACCTGAAATACGGATAGATAATGAAACAAACTTTTCATCACATAACGAGGAATAGGACCTGCATTAGAATTCATAATAGGTTTTAAATATTCTTTGCCTCCCATGGCAAAATGGCCAGCAACTGCCGACAACGATATAATGCCAGCTCCCAATAATAAGTAGTTCATTATTTTATTTTTTATGTCTATAATTTACTGTTTACCAATCACATGGTTATTGTGACGAGCAAAAAACCAGGATGTAAACAATTTTCGTTGTTCATGACGCTGTTAACACTGAACGTCAAAGTTCCGAGCCTTTTAAAAAAGACTTAGCGCACCTTAGCGCTTCAAATAGCCTGGTTGCATAACTATCACTTCAAGGAATGAAGCGCTACCCTGTTTCCTTCCAAATCGAAAAAATGACCAATAAAACCGTGTTCGCCAATGGATGTTTTAGGAATTACCACCTCGGCTCCTAATTCAACAGCCTTGGCCAGGCTAACTTCTACATCCACGCAAGAAAAATAAACTATAGTGCCCGTTTTAGCAGGCTCGTAACCTTCCGCCCTAACAATAGCGCCGGCAGCCCCCTCGGCTTCTTTCATTGGGAACGCGGCCATCTGGCTATCTGGCATGGGCAGGTCTTCCATAGACAAGTCAAACAATAACGAATAAAAATCCTTGGCTCTGTTAAAATCTTTTACCGGTATTTCAAACCAGCCGACTACGTTTCTTTCCATCGTTTTAAAATATTTAGTGATTAATTCTAAAACAAATTTATGGCGATATTCATTAAAAAAAAATGGCAATAACGACATTTAATATGGGTATATTTGCCATCGGAACAACTATAGCAAACTGGCACAACTCTGTGCTATTGAAATCATCAGAAAACACGATGTATAAAACATTTATAAATTTTACAGTATGAAGATAGCGGTATTAAACTATCCACACGCCATATTGAGCAGTGTTCACGGCCCTTACGATATGTTCAGCCAGGTAAATGGGATGGTTTCTGCATTTAGGCCTGACATTAAAATCCCAACCCTGGATGTATCCATATTACTATCAAATCAAGTTATGGAAACCGACAAGTTTGATCTGGTCATTATTCCGGCCATGCAGTTTGCTGAAATAGAATCGGTAATTGCCAGCAACCAACACCTTATTCCTTGGTTACATCAACAATACCAACAAGGCTGCGAAATTGCTTCGGTGTGCATGGGTGCGTTCCTTTTGGCGGAATCAGGTTTGTTAAATAATTCCAGCGCAACCACGCATTGGCTGGGTGCAGGAATTTTTAAAGAGAAGTATCCACAGGTTAAACTGGTGGACGATAAATTTATTACCGATTTTCAACGGATTTACACCAGTGGTGGCGCTTTTTCGTTTACCTCGCTGATAATTTATTTAATGGATAAATACTTTGGCAACGAAGTGGCCATTCTGATGTCAAAGGTATTTCTGGTACATATTCACGATTCCAAACAAAGCGGCTATAAGATACTTGGACTTCAAAAAAACCACAAAAACAAAGCGATTCAAGAAATACAAAACTATATAGAAGAGCATATTGAAGAACAATTTCCGGTTGAAGAAATCGCAGCAAAAGCCCATATGTCATTACGCACCTTTATGCGTAATTTTAAAAAAGCAACTGGAGATACTCCCAATGCCTATATACAAAAAGTAAGGGTTGAAAAGGCCAAGAAATTATTAGAGGGAGGTGCCAAAAGCATAGAGGAAATTAGTATTCAAGTGGGCTATAATGATTTTGCTTCGTTCCGAAAAACGTTTAAAAAGACGGTTGGCTTAAACCCATCGGAATACAAAAAACTGTACAACAGAGTGTTTAGCGAGGTAAATGTGGAGCATTAAAAATCAGCCATCATTCGGCAGTTCCAAAAATTTCGAATCGAGGAAGCTGGAATTTTACTAGATGCAAATGGGCACCAACGGGGTGAAGTTCAAAACCGTAATTATAATTCCATACATGTATCTCCAACTGCAATACAATAAATTATTAAGACTCCAATGTCTTTTTATTCCCCCTGCAATCATGTACTAACCCATATTTTATTAGTTTTGCGCCTTATTTAAAAACTGGTGTATCCAGAACAAATTATTATAAAAGATGAAAAGAATTAATTTTACAAAAAAGGGATTTGAGATTATGTTTAAAAAATGGCAAGGAACTAATTATGCTGCTTTCTGTTCCCTTAAAAAATGTATCCGAATAGGTATGCTATCGGCCATGTACCTAACTTTGTTTGATTATGGGCAGGCGCTAGCCCAGACCGATACGACCATAACCAATAAAAAAATCAACCTGGAAGAGATCGAAGTCTCGGCACGCCGAACACCGGCCATTTACTCCGAGATAGGACGAGTGGTCACGGTCATCAGCAAAAAAGAAATTGAGGCCTTGCCTGTTCAATCGGTGGATCAGTTGCTGGAGTATGTGGCTCATGTTGATGTACGGCAGCGTGGTCCCCTGGGAGTTCAGTCTGACGTGAGTGTGCGGGGTGGTTCTTTTGACCAGGTAATGATTTTGCTCAACGGCATTAATATTACCGATCCGCAGACGGGTCACCATAGTTTAAACTTACCCGTAGATTTTTTGAGTATAGAGCGGGTAGAAATCCTGGAGGGTCCCGGAGCCCGTGTCCATGGGTCCAATGCCTTTAGCGGTGCCATTAACTTCATTACGGGCTCCACAGACAACTCAAATATCAAAGCCAATGTAATGGCGGGTGATCATTGCTTATATAACGCCGGAGCCAGTGGAAATATTGTTAAAGGAAATTTTAAGAGCTTTGTTTCCGCCAATAAAAGTGCCAGTGATGGTTACATCGACAATACTGATTTTGAGATTTACAACCTGTTTTACCAGGGGCAACTAAATCTCGAAAAAGAAAAGCTGGAATTACAGATTGGGTATACCAATAAAGGATTCGGGGCCAACTCCTTTTATACGGCACGATACCCCAACCAATATGAACAGACCAAAACCACCTTTGCAAGTCTGAGCTTTTCATCGAAAAGCAAAAATCCTTTAAAATCTTCTGTATATTGGCGCCGGCACCAAGACCGCTTTGAACTATACCGTAATAATGAAGATGCAGCTTCGTGGTACACCAACCACAACTACCATTTAACCGATGTGGTCGGTGCAAACATCAACACTGTTATTAACTCGTCAATAGGTAAAACGGCAATTGGAGCCGACCTTCGTTCCGAAAGTATTTGGAGTAACGTTTTGGGAACCGCACTCACAGATACTTTGTGGAATATTCCCGGGGAAGAAGTCGGTTTTTTTACTAAAAATTACAACAGAACCAACACTTCTTTTTTTGTTGAGCATAGTTATACCTACAACCGTATATCAGTCTCGGCAGGTATAATGGCTAACCTAAACAGCGATTTAGGTTGGGAATTTGATATCTTCCCTGGATTTGATGTCAGCTACTGGATAAACAATGGTTTAAAAATTTATGGTAGTATTAATAAATCATTGCGCATGCCTACCTACACCGACTTGTTTTATTCTGGCCCAACTAATTATGGTAATCCTAATCTGAAACCAGAAGAAGCAACCACATACGAGGGAGGCCTCAAATACAAGAATAATAAAGGCATCAGTATTAATGTTTCCTCTTTTTATCGTAATGGAAAAAACATGATCGATTGGGGAAGACCTTCGGATTCTCCTGATGGAACCCGGTGGACTACCTCAAATATAAGTGATATCAATACGGTTGGAATTGAATCCGTTTTGAATATAAATCTTCAACAGTTCATTCAGGCACAACGTTTTCTGCAAAATATAAACCTGACTTATTCCTGGTTAAACCAGGATAAATCATTACCTATTGGCTATGATTCCAGTTATATTTTCGATTATTTGAAGCATAAATTCTCGGGTAGCCTGCAGCATAGTATTATTTCTCATCTAAGTGCATCCTGGTCTCTACTTTACCAGGACAGGCTAGGAGGTTATAGCGAGTATGATAGGGCAAGCAACACCGAATCGCCCAAAGATTACAACCCATTCACTGTTGTCGATGTAAAGCTAAGCTGGCGCAAACCAACTTATACCGTTTTTGCCGAAGCTACCAATTTGTTCGATAAGAAATACACCGATATTGGTCAGTTGTATCAGCCTGGCAGGTGGATCAAAGCAGGTATTAACATCAGCTTAAATCTGTAAACCTTATCACCATCAACTAACTACTTTACGAAAAACGAGGGTGTCCTTGATGTGGCGGCACCCTCTGTTTCATTACTAATTATTTACGAAAACCTGTGCATTTCTTTCTTGGCCTTTGTGTGGGCATTCAGGCCAATCGGTCATGTTGTTACCGTCCCTAAAACGGGCCTCTAAGCAACTGTCCGGATCGCAGCAGGTATGGCACACTCGCTTGAATGCACTATACCTTTTTAACTTCACATCAGGTGCCAACAAACATGCTTTTACAGGCTCTTCTTTCATCAAGTCAGTACTCAGATATTTTTTATTATCATCGGAAAAGATAGTGGCTACAACAGCTTCCGGCCCAATCTTTTCCTGAAGCATTAGGGCTCCAATAAAATTAGCTCCCGAAGAAATCCCCACGCCAATACCCAATTCCCTGGATAGTTTTTGTGCCATAATTATTGCATCGCTATCATCTACCTCAACAATGGAATCCAATTCATCAAGCTTAACAATAGACGGAATAAACTCATCGGAAATACCCTGAATACGGTGCTTTCCCACTTTGTAACCGGTTGAAAGTGTTGGTGAATTGCCAGGTTCCAACGGGTGGATACTTATGCCCGGAACTTTTTCTCTTAAATATTTTCCAACTCCCATTACGGTGCCTCCTGTGCCAACTCCGGCAACAAAAGCATCGGGAGTTAAGTTTCGAAATGCCAACTGCCAGTATAATTCTTTTCCGGTGGTCAGATAATGCGCTTCACAATTATCGCCATTGGAAAACTGTTGAGGGCGAAAGGCTCCATCTAAAGAAGCCGCCAAATTATCGGCCATTTCAATACTTCCTAAAAACCCACCTTGTTGCGCACTTACCAGCTTAATTTCCGCTCCATAACTTCTGATCAGGTTTTTTCTTTCATCGCTCATCCAATCCGGCATAAAAATGGTCACCGGATGACCTAAAGCTCTGCCCACACCCGCAAAAGCAATTCCTGTGTTACCGCTGGTTGCCTCAATAATTGGAACTCCAGCTTTCAGATAACCGTGCTCATATGCCTTGTTTAATATATGAAAAGCCATGCGGTCCTTAATGCTTCCGGTCATATTGAAGTATTCTGCTTTGGCATAAATTTTTCGAGTAGTACCTTTAAATTCAAATTCTATAGCTAATAAAGGGCTATTTCCAATTAAGCATGATAAATTACTGATTTGATTTTGTTGACAAGGGGACATACAATTAGTTTTTAGATTATTTATTCAGCAGATGATTATTTTGGTAATCATTTACCGCTTTCTGTAATCAAGACAACCAAATCTTAAAACAGGGTGAACCTAGTTACATGAGATATATCAGGTAACGTTAACCTTTACTATTTGAACAAAACCGAAAATTAGCCCATTAAGCTTTTTTCATTAAATAATCTGGCCTTGATTAGTATGCTTACTGGTCAAGAATCATGAAATGTAATACTAATTGGATGGTAATTCGTGCAGTGGCACTATGTATCCCAGCTTGTAACCAAAGCTCTGATTCGTGTCCGAATTTCTTTTACCAACAAGGCCAATGTGGTTTCATGGGTGACTTAAACCCGCAATATGCATTAGAGATTCTATTACACATTGAAATTACTTTAAAACAAGACACTTCGTTGCATCACTTCAACTCACCAGAACGATGCTCCCTAAAGTAATCGGGGCAAGTGATGCCTCGTTTCTGTAATGCCTTGTTTTATTGTACTTGCAATGCTCATGACGAACCCCCAATACATAATCCGGGTTAAAACAATTCGGGATGCGTTTGTTTGTAATTCACTGGGAGATTCGGCTGGAATGTCATATGTGTGTAATGGCAATTCTTTCTATCACAACAGAACATGTTCTGTTTATAAGATAAAATTACCCCCACCACCAGGGCCTGCACCTCCCATGGTTCCTATCCCATAGTCCAATTAAAATCAGAAGGATTGATAATCAGACTTATTGATCACCAAATTGTGTTTCTCAAGCTTTACACACTTCATTTGCATGTTGTTGTTTTCATCTTTTTTATCCAGCATGATCATCTCCATCATTAAACCATTAGCCTCTTCCCTATTCAACCATGCTGTTTGAAACCAATTTGGGAACCGTTCCGTTTCGGAATAAATCTTGCCAAAACTCACCTCGGTATCGTGTGCACTGAAAATGGTTAACTTATATTCGTCGTTTTCCATTAAATAACCTTGACATTTGTGTCCCAAAACAATTTTACCGGGTATTGGCTTAAAAGTAAATTTCCCAACCTCCTCTTCCTCACCATCTTCGCTTTCTGATTCCGAAACTTCTTCACCACTATGGATTTCCACCATTCTCATCGCACTTGCCAACGACTGTTCGCCATCCTTCATAAACATCACGTTTAATTTATTGCTTATATCGTAGACCATAAACATGCTCATTCCCTGATTGAATCGAGCACCCCAATATTCCGCACCTTTTTTAAAATAATAATCAACGGAAACCTTTTCTCCTGTTCGTGCTGTTTCAATCTGCAATGCGTAATTCCAGTCGAAATCATAGGAATCCGGCACTTCATCAAAACTGACAGTGTTCATGCCGGTCATCATAGGCATATTTCCGGTCATGCCTTCAGGCATTTGAGGCTCAAACATCTTATCCAGGGTTTTATTGGTTTTCTCTTCAGCTTTGTCGGCCACCTTTTCTGCGACGGCCTCCTCAACCCTGGATTCGACTTTCTTCTTCAATTTTTTTAAAAACTGAGCATTCGCTGGCGTGATAAAGCCGATAAACAATGACAATATCATCAAATGGCAAAGAATAGAATTCAAATTGGCAGCTTTCATAATTATTGATTTTGTTTAAAATTTTATCGATAAAACGCTACCCGGCCCCAGTCAATTAAAGTACTAATTTACGGAATTACCAAGAGGAAAGTAAAATATTCAGAAGATATTTTATAAAATCGAAACCTATCCATATTCTTATTAAATTTGCTTACATACAAAAAACTAAACGATTACATATGCTGTACAGAAAAATGCCAAAGTCGGGTGATAAAATATCGGCACTCGGATTCGGATGTATGCGCTTTCCGGTTTTAGATCAGGATCCTTCAAAAATAGATGAGAGAAAAGCAACTGAAATGCTGCATTATGCGATCGAACAGGGCGTAAACTATCTCGACACCGCTTTCCCGTACCATGGCACCGGCATGGGCGAACCCGGTAACAGCGAACCATTTTTGGGCAAAGCACTGAAAGGGGGTTATCGCAAAAAAATTAAGCTGGCCAGCAAGCTACCAAGCTGGTCAATCCAATCCCGCAAGGATATGGACAAATATCTGAACCTGCAATTGAAACGTCTGGATACCGATTGCATCGATTATTACCTGCTCCACACTTTGAGTGTTGATTTTTGGGCCAATTTAAAGAAGCTTGGAGTTACCGATTTTCTGGATCAAGCCATTAAGGACGGTAAAATAAAACACGCCGGTTTTTCTTTTCACGACAACAGTAAAACCTTATTTAAAGAAATTGTAGATGCCTACGACTGGACTTTATGCCAGATTCAATATAATTATTTGGATGAACATTATCAGGCGGGCAAAGAAGGTATGCAATATGCCGCCAACAAGGGAATGGGTGTCGTTGTCATGGAACCGCTAAGAGGTGGAAGCTTGGCAACCAAACTGCCCGATGCTGCGGTACAAACTTTTCAAGAGGTCAAACCCGAAAGAACACCGGCGGAATGGTCTCTGCGATGGCTGTGGAACCACCCCGAGGTTACGGTTATTTTAAGTGGGATGAATACCATGGCGCATCTTCAGCAAAATATTAAATCGGCAAATGATGCCAAGGCAAACGAAATGCCGGGAAAAGAACTGGAAACCATTGAAAATGTAAAATCCATACTCCACGAAAAAGTAAGGGTAGGTTGCACGTCATGCGGATATTGCATGCCTTGCCCGGTCGGTGTTCATATTCCCCAGAACTTCTCGTACTTAAACGATTTTTATCGTTTTGACGATAAACAGACAAAATCGCACACCCGGATCATGTACTCCAGGTTGTTATCCGATAAAGAAAAAGCAAGCGCCTGCGTGGAATGCGGAAAATGTGAAGAGCACTGTCCTCAGCATATTCCTATCAGGGAAAAGTTGAAGGAAGCAAGTGAGACATTGCTTTTAACTAAGTAAAGGTTGTATATTAGTTTATTAAAGACATTTAAATAATAAACAAAACATAAAACAATGACCACAATTGACAAATCAAAACCAGTAATGGTGACAGGAGCAACAGGGTATGTTGCAGGATGGTTAGTGAAAAAGCTTTTAGATGAAGGTATTACCGTTCATGCGGCAGTTCGAGATCCTAACTACACGGAAAAACTCAAGTTCCTGGACGATTTGGCAGCCAACTCGAAAGGGGAAATCAAATATTTCAAAAGCGACCTTCTAACAGAAAGCTCGTACGACGAAGCCATGAACGGTTGTGAGCTGGTTTATCACACCGCCTCTCCTTTCACCATGGATATTAAAGACCCACAAAAAGAATTGATTGACCCGGCTAAACTGGGTACCCGTAACGTTTTAGAATCAGCAAACCGAACAGCATCAGTAAAAAGAATAGTGGTAACCAGCAGTTGCGCAGCTATATATGGAGACAACATCGACCTTAAAGCCACTCCAAACGGAATTTTTACTGAGGAGATATGGAATACCAGCTCCAATATTGAACATGGCGCTTATTCTTACTCCAAAACACTGGCCGAAAAAGAAGCCTGGGAAATCAATAAAAAACAAGACCGTTGGGATTTAGTGGTTGTCAATCCCAGTTTGGTGATGGGTCCGGCGGTTAATCCACACTCGGTAACCTCGGAAAGTTTTAACCTGATGAAGCAATTAGGCGATGGGACCTTAAAAGCAGGTGTCCCTAAAATGGGTTGGGGCATTGTTGACGTAAGAGATTTAGCATTTATTCACTTCCAGGCCGGGTTTGTGCCCGAAGCTAAAGGACGCCATATTGCATCGGGCCATAATACCTGGTTTGCTGAATTGGCCAAAGTACTTCAACCAAAATATGGCGACCAATACCCAATCCCCAAAAAAGAAATGCCTAAATGGCTCATCTGGCTTATGGGCCCCATGATTAACAAAGCGATTACCCGAAAGTTTGTATCTCGAAATATGGGTTTCGCTTGGAAAGCCGATAATTCGAAGAGCAAAAGGGAATTAGGAGCTACCTACCGTCCATTATCGGAAACAATTAACGACATGTTCCAGCAACTGATCGACAATAAACTTGTTTAGGCAATAATTATATTTAAGCTAAAATTTATTACAAATTTTGTTTATATAATGTAAATCATATCAACCACTAAGAATGACAAGACACCTGTTGTAACCCGCAAGAAAACACCATAAGTATTGCCGACTTTGTTTACATAATGATTTCATTGACATAAGAATGAAATTATCATAAATATAAAATTATCATAAAAAACCTCAATTATCAGGCAAAACATTTTTTTATTCTGGATAATTGAGGATTTTTATACTTTAATTTCCTTTTTTTTGTATTTACATTATAAAGCATAATATATTCGTCATGAGTCGAAGAAAAATCATTTTTGTTGTAGTTGCCCTGACCGTATTATTAGGAGGTTCCTACCTTCTTTCCAATTTGTTTCTTTCTATGAAACCGGATAGTAAGCGCAAACCTGATTTTAACATTAAACGTTTCGTAAAGGCGGAACCCGTTAGCTATTCTCAAATTACCTCGCCTCTTTCGGCAGAAGGACGTGTAGTATCCAGCAGCGAAGTAATGCTGGTATCGGAAGCTGCCGGAAAAATCCTACCTGGTGCAGTATCGCTTCGCAAAGGTACCTCATTTAAAAAAGGACAACTTCTGGCCGAAATATATAAAGATGAAGTTGAGCTGGCACTACAAGCCAGAAAGAGCCAATTCCTTACCACCATAACCACTATTTTGCCTGATATTAAAGTGGACTACCCTGAACAGTATAACGCTTACCTGAACTTTTTTAATACCATCGAAATTGAAAAAGAACTACCCCCCCTACCCCAAATTTCCAATGCCAAACTAAAGATTTTTTTAGCCAGCAGAAATTTCATGAGTGAATACTATGGAATTTTGCAGGACGAAAAAAAGCTGAGTCGCCATGAGCTATACGCCCCATTTAACGGGACTTATCTCCAGGTAAATTTCGAGGTGGGTGGATATGTGAACACGGGCGGTCAAATTGCACGAATGATACGCACAGACCAGTTGGAAGTGGAAGTACCCGTAAAAAACGAACATAGTAAATGGATAAACATTGGTGACCGGGTACAGGTATTTACCACTAACAAAAAATCGGTTAAATCGGGTATTGTGGTTCGTAAATCAGACTTTATTGACGCTGACACGCAATCGAGGAGCATTTTTGTAAAAGTACCTAACACTAATAATGATGAATTACTGGCAGGCGAATACAAAATTGTGCAATTCCCCGGTCAGCAAATTAACAAAGCGATGCAACTTCCTCGTAATGCAATATTTAACTCCAACGAAGTATTTATTGTAGCAGATGGAAAGTTGAAGAAACGCCAAATCAACATCTTAAAATGGGATGAAACCACCCTAATTTTTAACGGTATCGAACCTGGGCAAATGATCGTTACTGAACCGCTCATCAACGTTAAAGAAAACAGTCCCGTTGGTATAATGGGAATTGATAAACCGTCATTGGAAAAAGGGTCGAAATCGGGAAAAACACAAGAGAAAGGAACCATGGAAAATGGACAAAACAAAGGAGCCAAATCATGAGAAGAATAGTAGAATTGTTTGTTAGATTTCCATTTTACGCCAACCTTATTATATTGGTTCTGGTGATTGTGGGCGGAATCAGTTTGGCTTCCATGAAAAAGTCCTTCTTCCCTGAAAGACAATCTCACATTTTGAGGGTAAGCGTTTATTATCCGGGTGCATCACCAGTAGAAATGGAAGAAGGAGTCACGTCGCGTATCGAAGAAGCTGTCAGGGCTATTCCCGGTATTTACGAAATAAATTCCGTGTCGTCCGAAAATAGCTCAAGTGTCACCATTGAGATTGAACCCAATTACGATATCGACGAAGCCCTGATTGAGGTAAAAAACGCGGTGGACGGTATATCCTCCTTACCCACGGCGGCCGAACGCCCCATCGTTTCCAAGACGCGCACCACCTCTCCTGCCGCCCGCTTATTGGTGACTGGCGACGTGGATTTGCTAACATTAAAAAGTTATGCCCAACAGGTTGAGGAGGATTTTTTGGCTTCAGGATTTATCAGCCAGGTGGGTATCGAGGGATTTCCCGCTCTTGAAATATCGGTTGAAGCCAAGGAGGAAACCCTCCTACGCTACGGACTTACGTTTAACGACTTACAGGATGCCATCTCACAAAACAACAAAGATGTATCTGGAGGTCAGCTTCGCTCAAAAAAAGAGGAACTTCTTATCCGTCTGCGTTCCAGAAGCGCGGACCCCAATAAAATAGGCAACATCATCCTGCGGGCAAATCCGGATGGCAGCGTTATCCGAATGAGAGATATAGCATCGGTAAAGCTAAAGTTTGCCGATGTATCGGATAAAGCATTGGAAAACAATAATCCCGTTATCAGCCTTCAAATCAACAAACTGATCACAGAGGATCTGGACGAGATAGATACCTATATCAAAAAATATGTGAAAGAGTTCAATGACAAGGATCTTGGTGTAAGCCTGCAACTGTCGCGTTCCTTTTTGGACATCTTAAAAATGAGGCTCGACCTCCTGTACTTCAATGGTGGTCAAGGACTTATTTTGGTGCTGCTTATTTTGGGCATCATGCTCAGTGTCCGTCTTTCGCTGTGGGTTGCATGGGGTATCCCCGCATCATTTTTGGGCATGTTTATCATCGTAAATTTAATGGGCGTTACCATTAACATGATTTCCCTTTTCGGGATGATTTTGGTGATCGGTATTTTGGTAGATGATGGAATCGTGATTGGCGAAAATATATTCCAACACTTCGAAAAGGGTAAAACCCCCATTCAGGCTGCTGTTGACGGTACCGTTGAAGTAGTTCCGGCGGTAGTAGCTTCGGTTGCCACTACCATGGTCGCTTTTTCGCCTTTGATTTTTATCACTGGCCGTATGGAGATGATGTTCGAAATGGCCGTCATTGTCATATTCAGTCTGTTCGTTTCACTTTTTGAGGCATTTTTGGTACTTCCGGCTCACCTGGGAAACAAGCATGTATTAAACCGCAAAGTGCTTTCTGACAGAAATAAAGGATTTAGAAAATACACCGAAGGTTTTTTTACCTGGCTGCGCGATTATGCCTACGACAGAGTGATTAAGCTATCTGTGGAATGGCGTTATATTACCCTGGGCATTCCCGTGGCCATGATGATTATTACAGGGGGGTTGATTGGCGGGCATATCATCAAAACCACTTTTTTCCCACGCATGGAGTTTGATTCATTCAACATCAACATTGCTTTTACGCCAGGATCGGGCGAGGATAAAACCATGCAATACCTCGAGCGATTCGATAGTGTGGTGTGGGTGGTTAACGAGGAATTAATGGACGAATATAACGATACCGTTCCCATCATTGAAAATAGCATTATTATTTTGGGATCGGCTTTTGACGGTTCAGAGAGCGGCTCTCATACAGGCAGCGTGGATGTTTCGCCCCGAAACTCGGAGGACACAGGAATCAGTTCGTACGAAATTATCAATAGAATTAGGGAAAAAGTTGGGCCCATTCCGGAAGCCGACAAATATTCCATGGGAGCGCGAAGCCGCTTTGGCGATCCCGTTTCCATCGGGCTGTTATCCCGAAACATAGATGAACTTGAACTGGGAAGAGACTTTTTAATGTCCAAGCTTGAGGAATACGCACAACTAAAAGATGTGGTGACTACCAATGCAATGGGTAAACAGGAAATACTTCTCAACCTAAAACCGCAAGCCTATATGATGGGGTTGAACGAAGCGTATATAGCCAACCAGGTCCGACAGGCCTTTTATGGGGGGCAGGCACAGCGTTTACAGGTCGGCCGCGACGAACTCAGGGTTTGGGTCAGATATCCTTCCGAGGGAAGGGAAAACATAGGTCAATTGGAAACCATGAAGATTGTAACCACGCAGGGTGAATATCCTCTGACCGAATTGGTGGAGTACGAAATTAAGCGTGGCCCTGTTAACATTAACCGCTTTAACGGCAAGCGCGAAATAAGGGTAAATGCCGATTTGGTTGACCCGGATGCTTCAGTGACAGAAGTGTTGGAACAGATAAATACGGAAGTAATTCCTGAGCTTAAGATACTTTATCCGGGTATTTCTGTTGAATTTCAGGGTCAGCAAAAGGAAAGCCAACGCAACATGAAGGATTTGATGTTTCTATTTCCAATGGCTTTCTTAGCCATTATCATCATCCTCATGATTAGTTTTAAATCTTTTGAACAACCACTCATCATATTAATGATGATTCCAATTTCGATATTGGGAGCAATTTGGGGACACGGTATACATGGCAAACCGCTTTCCATTTTAAGTTTGTGGGGAATAGTGGCCTTAACCGGGGTGATTGTGAATGATGCTGTGGTATTATTGGCCAAATACAATTCGCTGATTGTGGAAGGTAAAAAAATAAAACAAGCCATTGTTGAGGCTGGCAAATCGAGGTTACGACCAATCATTCTGACGACCTTAACAACATCCTTCGGCTTATATCCGTTGATATTGGAGAAAAGCTTTCAGGCTCAGTTCCTAATCCCAATGGCTATTTCACTCGTTTATGGCGTAGCCTTCGGAACCATGTTTATCTTGTTGTTTTTCCCTGCCTTAATCATGATTTTAAACGATATTAGAAGAGTGATAAGAGAATGGTGGTACGATAAAAAAATTCAGCCCGAACATGTAGAAATTGCATGGCAGAACGAACAGCGTAAAAGCAATACCGGGGAAGAAGATTTTAACGACTGATTACGATATTTTAGAATGAAAAAGATACAATTAACTATTATAATTTTATGCTTTAGCTTATTTACCATGGCGCAGGAGAATCTGGCTTTGGCTGATGCCATAAGTAAAGCACTGGAAAATAATTATGGCATTAAAATTAGCAAAACCAGCCAACAGGCGGCTAAAATTAATAACTCCTGGGGATCGGCAGGCCGATACCCTTACGTTGATCTAAATGCCTACAGTAACAATTCGAAAGATATAAATGACACCGAGGATTATGTAAAAACACAATTCATTGGTAATGCCAACTTGAGTTGGACTATATTCGATGGTTTTGCCGTTAAGATTAACAAACAACGCTTTGAGGAATTGGAGAAACTGTCGCTACAAAATACGGCTATTATGGTTGAAAGCACCATTCAATCGGTGGTTTTGTCTTATTACGATGCGCTTTTGCAAAAAGAAAAGCTAAAGACCTTCGAGGAGGTAATGTCGTTATCGGAAGACAGATACAAAAAGGTGGAGGTCCAGAAAGAGTTGGGCACCGCGGTAACCTACGATTTGTTGCAAGCGCAAAACTCGTATTTATCAGATCGTTCTAACTACTTGTTGCAGGAAGTAAGGTATAAAAATTCCATGCGCGATTTAAACTATCTTATGGCAGAAAAAAACAACCCTTCGTATATATTAACCGAAGATTTCAAGGCCATTTCAGTCCATTATAACCTAACTGATTTACAGGCCCAAATGACCAATAATAACAAGACGTTGCAAAACCAGTACATCAATCAACGTTTGCTGGAGAATGCGGTAGCTGTCGCAAAAAGCAACTATTCCCCTAAGCTCGGGTTCCAGGGTGGAGCCACTTATACATCTACGATGACCGATTATGACACGAGCGATAACACAGACTATAGCGCCACCAATTTTTATGGCAACTTTACACTTAGCTTTAACTTGTTTAGTGGCGGCAGCAAAAAAAGGGCGCTACAAATAGCAAGGATTGACGAGGAAGTCGGTGCAATTGAATTGGAAGATATGCAGCATGATTTAAACAACAGCCTGGCTAATTTATATGAGATGTTCCTGGTGCGTAAAGAACTGTTGCATGTAGCCAAAGAAAATTTAGAGGCAGCCAAACTTAATCTTCAAATATCCCAGGATAAATTTAATACAGGAGCCATTAACTCCTTTAATTATAGAGATGTTCAGAATATATATCTCAATGCTTCTCAACTCCAATTAGAGGCTATATATAATTACATTGATACTCATACCGCACTGTTACGGATGGTAGGTAGTATTGTTCAGGAGTACGAGTGAATTCAATTACTGTATTTATCATTGGACAATAGTCAACGGAGAACAGTTCCAAATACTGATTGCTAATATTTTTGATTAGTTTCAGCTTATTGGCAATATCATTTAAACCCGGGTTATTAGAGATACGTAATGAGCATTTAACCCGGATTATGTATTGGAGGTTCGTCATGAGCATTGCAGGTACATTAAAACAAGGCATTACTGAAACGAGGCATAACTTGTCCCGATTACTTTCGAGAGCACCGCTCCGGTGAGTTGAAGTAACTCAGTGAAACGCCTTGTTTTGAAGTAGTTGATTTGCGTAACAGGATTTCTAAGGCATATGGCAGGTTAAAACCATCAACACGAATGATTCATTACCAATTTACTTTTTGGGTACCGAGAATTTAAACGTGCTTCCGCAACCCATTTTACTGTCAACGGAAAGCTTACCGCCATGCTTCGCAATAAAGGAGTTACATAACGAAATTCCCAAACCGGACCCTCGTTCGCCTCTGGTACCTTCGGAGTGGTGATTTTCATCTTGGTTCAGCACCTTATTAATTTGCTCGGGAGTCATGCCAACACCTTCATCTTTTACCGAGAATTCAATGCTCGATCCTCTTACTATCGATTTTATAGTAATGGTTGAATTGGCTTCTGAAAACTTGATAGAATTGCTAATTAGGTTGCGCATTACGGTAAGCATCATGTTTTTATCCGCATGAAACGTGGACTCCTCCAGATCTTGTTTAATGATGATATTTTTTGCTTTGGCCAAATGCGACAAATGGCTAATCGACAAGTCCACAATATTCCTGGTATTCAAAGGTTCAAGCTTAGGTACAAATTTCTCATCATTATTTTGCGACCAAATGAGTAATGTGTCCAACAGACCGTAAGTAGAATCTACCATAGGAACAAATTTAGTTACCATGGTTTCTATAGATTTGTTGTCGAGCAATTGGTGGTGCATCAACTGCGTGAAGTTTTTTAGGTTGCCCACGGAGTCCCTTAAATCATGGCCTATTATTGAAAGCAGTTTTCTGGAGGATTGATTAATACGGTCTAGCTGTAGCACCAATCCCTTATTTTTTTTATGCTTTTTTTGCCGTTGTAACAAAATAATAATACAACTCACCAGCAGAAGCAATGATATGACACTAAATATGGCTAACATCTTACCTTGTTTGGCTAATTCTGTATTACTTTCCCTGGTACTTTCCAGCATCCGCTTTTGTTCGTTGAAACTATGTTTTATCTTAATGGAATTAATAATACTTTCTTTGTTTTCCTCCTCCAACGAATCAGCATAAGCGTGCTCAAGAACCGAATATCTCAATGCGTTCTTATAATCCTCTTTTTCATTATAAATGTCATATAAAAGATTATAAGTCGTTTTAATTAATTCGAAGTGATTTAATCGAAGGCTGTAATCTAAAGCTTTTGCGGCATGCGTGCCCGCTTTGGTCAATTCCCGATTATTAAATAACACCGTGGCAATAAAGTTTTCTTCCAATGCCATTTCGTACAACATGCTATCCTTCGAATACCACTTTAAAGCCTCAAAATGGTTATCAATAGCCGCTAGATAATCTTTTTTATGCGTGTAGGCAAATCCCAGTCGTGTATGATTATATGCCCAGAGAATATCCTGATCATCGCTCAAACATTTATTAGAAAGATGATAGTATGATATCGCAGTATCTAATTCATAAACCATTAAATAATACGAGCCGATATTATGATAATCGTATGCAATATTTAAAGTATCTTTTAACAAGGTATGATACTTTAACGACTGCTTGTCGTTCTGGATGGAAAGATCATATTCTCCCAACTGGGCATAACAGTTTGACATGGCGGTATGGCAGTCGGCCATCAATGCATAATTGCCATTGGAAATAACCATTGCTTCAGCAATAAAGTCCAGTGCTTGCCTCACTTCTCCCAAAATAATGTGAACATCGCAAATACCTAACAGATTGTCCACAATCAAAGAAGTGTCTTGGTTGGTTTCTGCGAATTGTTTCGACTGATAAAAACATTCCAAAGATTCGGATAATGATTCCTGCAGAAGTTCCTGGCCTAAATCATAATAAACTCTCCCCTTTTCAATATCGCTTACATCTTTGGATAATACGTTTCGCAAACTATCTGTTTTTTGGTTTGCCCTTACATTTTTGGGGAACATATAAACAAACAATAGCAAACAAAAAAGGCCTGATCGTACCTGTTGAAATGCGAATATTTTATAAAAAATGAAAGTCAAATATTATTAGTTTAAGTGTGCTGCAATTTAATACTTTCTTTAACAAGAATACGACATACTATTAGGATTGTGTTAATAATTAATAGCAACTTAGACCAGACACAACAGATAAGAGACTTATTTACAGACCGCTTAAAACTATTCCCATTGCCAAAACAAAACTAAATTGTAAAATTGACTCACACCCTGATGTTTTAAAAAGATGAACGAAGTGTTGTATAATACACGTAATTATAAAAATTACGTATTATTTCATTCGGTGCCAACGCGCTTTGGAAGTTCAAATGCTATTTCACTCCCTTTCCCTTCCGTACTTTCTATATGCAATTTTCCTTTATATTTTTTAATAACCGCGTTACACATCGACAATCCTAATCCTGGACCTTGTTCCCCGCTTGTACCTTGGGTAGTATAGTTCGTTTTTTCATCAAGGATCTTTGCAATATCTTTTTTGGCTATTCCTACACCCTGATCACTAATTGAAAACCATACAATATTTTCCCTCAAACGAGCCTGAATTGTAACATGGCCATTGGGATAAGAGAATTTAATGGCATTGCTAATGATGTTCCGTAATATCATTAGCACCATATTTTTATCGCATGCAAACCTAACATCCTCAACATCGCACACAAAAGTAATCTTCTTTATTTTCGCTAAATGCGACAGCTGCTTAATCGTACTTTCAATCAATTCCCGGGCGCTCAACTCTTCCATTTTAGCTCTGTTTTCCTCACCGTTATTTCTACTCCAAACCAGCACCGACTCCAGCAAATCATGCGCAGAATCAACCATGGGAATAAATTCAACTACAGCATCGTTAATCGAATTGTTATCCAGTAATTTCATGTGCATATGTTGTGTAAACTCTTTTAAATGACCTAATGACTCCCGTAAATCGTGTCCGATTATGGTAAGCAACCGGTTTATGGATTGGTTTTTTGAGTTTAGTTGGCTTACCAAATCCCTATTCCTCCGATGCGTTTTATGGTTTTGAAACAATACAAACAGCCCCAACATCAACAGTATAATGGTTACCCCAACGACCAACATTAACATATTCCGCTGCCAATTTAGTTTTTTGTGATCTGTCTCGGATACATTAAGCGCTTTTTTTTGCTCATCTAACTCATATTTATTTATGGCTGCTTTAACCGCGTTTTCATTATTTCTGGATTTTAAGGAGTCTATGTACGTGTTTTCAAGCAATTGATATTTGAGTGCATTTTTAAAATCATCTTGTTTAAGGTATACATCACTAAGCTCGTGATAATTTCTATGAAGCAATTGCCAATTATTTAACTGAAAACTTAATTGCAAGGAACTATCGATGTATGCTTTTGCAAGATGATATTCCTTTTGTTGATTAAATACCATTGCCATGCACAATTGCTCAAATGCAATATCGTATTTTGCACCTCTCTTTTTATATTCCCGCAAAGCTGCCGTGTGTGCCTCCATTGATTTGACGTAAGATTTGTTTTTGGCATAAACGGTGGCCAGCTTACTGGTATTATAGGCTTTTAAAATACTATTGGAATCATTAATGAATTTGTTCGATCGATGATAGTGATGCCTTGCAGAATCAAGGTTTCCCATCATTTGAAAGTGACTGCCCATATTATGATAGGCGTTGGCAATACGTACCGAGTCGCCGGTAAGTGAATTATACTTAATACAAAGATTATCGTTTTCTAGGGCTTCCTTCATCTCTCCCATATGTGCATACACAATGGCCAACCTTCCATAACAATCTGCCAACAATCCATTGTCCGCCCCCGCATAGCCTACCGCCTCGCTTACCGATTGAATGGCAAGCTTGTATTCCCCTAATAAAGAATGAACATCGCATATACCAACCAACCCTATTACAATTTTTGCCCTATCATTTATTTTTTTGGCAAGCTCAACCTGTTTCGTGTAGTATTCGAGGGCTTCGGTATGTGATTTCAACAATAGCTCATCACCCAATACATTGTACAAATCAATGCGTAGCTTATCGTTTTTTTCAGTTAATAAAAGATTCTTAAGGCTATCTATTTTAGCACCGGATCCAATAAAATAAACTGAATTTAAAAGCAAAACTAGAAAAAGGAAATATATACGCTTAATCCTATACACTATGCCCCAGGTTAATTTTAAACACGAATAATTTAGGGAAACAAGATAGTATTTTGAATACACAACTCCAATTGCATATATATATGACCAATTACGAAAAACCACATTAAGAATATTTGGTGTTTTGTTTGTATAAAAAATCTCCGGATTTAAGATGGAAGGATTGTTAATCCCATTTTCAATGTCATTGTTAATCGGTATAAATACCCGGGAAATCCTTTACGGAATTTAAGTTTATATTGACGGTCAATCTCTTATTGTTCTTTTTTACATAAACTTATGCATATCTAACCAAAAATAATTGCCCAAGCCAACTATAAAAATAAGGTTTCCGTATATACCATGCAGAATAGATACAAACAACACACTACGTGTTTTTAAATAGGTAATGGAAAGATAAACACCAAGGATAAAAGTTAGAATTACAGAAACATGGCTATAGTAAATAATATGCATATAACTGAACGACAAACTGCTGACCAACACAAGTAAAACCTTGGATTTAAAAATGGTTCTGTATCGCTGAAATAAAAAAAGCCGGTAAATTATTTCTTGCCCAAATGCCGAATAAATGGGATATAAAATACACAATAGAACCAACATTTGCGGATTTGATCGCATTAGGTTAAACAAGTTTTCATGATCAAAGAGATATACACTTAATACCAAAATACAAGCATTTATTACAACAGTTATAAAATGACTCCAGGGTTTTACTCGTTTTAAATTTAGCTGAACCAAGTCTTTCAACTGAAAAAAATGATATCGTTTTAAAATAAGTAACATGATTAGAACCAATGGTACAATCACCATGGTTGGATGTGTGAAATTATAATCCAGATAGATAAAAAGTGGTATTCCCACATATAAAAGCACAAACTCTGCCACTAACCATTTTTTTTTCATTGAACCGTTCATAATATCCAAATTAACGAGAACTAACTTAATTGTAAAGAAGAGATATATTAAGTTTAGGTTATTGGTGATGAAAGTCCACTTATTTGGGATTAAACAGGCTGATATTCAAACGAAAAGACATGGATGCCGATGAATGAACCCTAACGATCCATCAAGGAGCTTACAATAAATAAAAAGTTTTAGATCTTTCACAAAAAGGACAGGTAATTGATTCTGCTTCTGACATCGTGAAAAATCCATATGTATCTAAATTTCCAGGATTTCTTGAGAAAAACCCAATATTAGAAAAGGATGGGGTTGCTGCAGAATATAATTTTGGAGGCTTTGATAATAAAGTTTTTGGTTCAAAGTACACTTACGTGCTTCCACAAAAAGTGGAATTGATAAAAGAAGTTGAAAATCTTATAAATGAATAAAGGCCTGGTCATAACACACCACCATAAATAATGGTGTGATCGCAAAGTTTTTGTAGGTTTGTTCTTCGCATTAGCTTTGGGTTAAGTTAAAGTGACATAGCCCTTCGAATGCACCACTATTCATGTAGCCATCTTTACAGGACATTTTGGAGATGGCAAACTGCTCAACGATTATAAACTTAATAATAGAAACAAACGTGAAATACAAAAGCTTCTTACTTTTTATAGCTTACCTACTTTCAGGCGATCTTATTTCTGCTCAAAACCCTGTTGTTAAAGACATAGGAATGTCAGATCCCCATGTTAGGATATTTAACGATACAATTTATCTATACAGCGGACATGATTTCAGTCCTGATGACAAAACATGGATAATGAAAGACTGGCGTGTATTTTCATCAACAGACCTGGTGAATTGGACCCATAGCAGTACAATCAGCCCCAAGGACAATTATATGAATGACAATAGCACGGATTGTTGGGCAAGTGATGCTGCAACCAGAAACGGAAAATATTACTTTTATTTTTCAGACAGAAAAAGGGGAATTGGGGTGATGAGCTCAAATTCACCAAAGGGAAAATATACCGATGCCTTGGGAAAACCCTTGGTGTCTCCAATGCACGATCCAACCATAATAATAGATGATGATAAAAAGAAAACTCCATATATCGTTTACGGCGATAAATCAGGTGGAGGATTCCATATTGCACGTTTAAGCGAGAGCATGATTTCGTTAGCAGAGAAACCTAAACCCATTATAATTAATGGGAAGGAGTGGGAAAATGCACCACACTGGATGGATAAAAATTACATTTTTAAGAGAAATAAAAAATTTTATTTGAGTTGGGGAAGAGAATATGCTATTTCAGATAGTATTTATGGACCATATACTTGTGTGGGAGCTGTTGGACATGGCCATAACCTGGATGAATTTGCTCATGGTAGTTTTTTTAAATGGAAGGGACAGTTTTACCATATTTGGTGTTATTACATAAAACAAGGTTTTAAATATCGGGAGTCCATTATAACCTATTGCCATTTTGATGATGAAGGAAAAATTGTTACGGATACCCGGTTTTTAGACTATCATTTTTCAAATGGTGTAGGACAATACAATGCTTCATGGGATAAAATTGAAGCTGAATGGTATTATGAAATATCAAGCGAAATAAAAAAACGGGGAAATAGAGAAGAGGGCTTTGTAATTACAAATATTCAGAATGGAGATTGGATTAGGTTTGCCAATGTTACTTTCGGGAAGGAGTTCAAAAAATGTGTCCTAAAGGCTATGATGATTGGCAAGAAAGGTTCGCTTGAAATAAGATCAGTTAGCCCGACTGGTGCCGCCATGGGTAGATTTGAATTATCACCATCGGAATCATTACAACAAATTGAAAAAAGCATAAAATCATTTAAAGGAAAAACGGATATCTATTTAGTGTTTAAAGGTGCCAAAGGCAGTTACCTGCAAATAGATTGGATTAAGTTTAAGTGATGAAAAAAACATACACTGTATAAAAGCAATAGAGGTTCAGGTGCAAACTTGAACCGTTTTAGTATATAAAACGGTATATTGTAGTAAGAAAATTTAATGTGTATGATCCCCTACTGCCCTCCTGCAAATCCGTTGGCAATTGACTAAAAACTGAAAAGAAAAAATTATGATTACTCATATAGACAGAACACCAGAAAACAAAAGTCAATCTGCTGCCAATAAGGTTTCTCAAAAACAGTACAGGGATGCGTCATCGTTTACGTTTGTGGATCATCGACCTGAGGCAATAAGTCTTAGATCACTGCAAGAGGTAGCAAATAAAAGTGGGCAAGTTTCACAACTAAGCGCTTTACAGGAAATGGCAAATTTATCTGTAAGGGCGAATAAATCCGATAAATTTCCTGCCAGAGACTTGCCAATACAGCGCATTGCGGCCCCAGGTTCCGATCCAATGTTACTCACTCATTATAATTTCTTAATGAATTCTGCAACATTTCAGGATTTAGCCAATCGAATTACCATGAACGGTGATATTCCCATAAATCTAGTTGATGGCACTGTCGGGCAAAATATCTCATATGATGAAGAAAGCCATACGATTTATGTTCCCGTGCGAGATGAAGGAGGCAGTTTTCATTCAAATGATCAGATTCGAGGAGATATTCTATGGGAGATGCATAATGCACATAATAAGGGATCGCTCAAACGTGCAAATATGCGATATCCCGAAGAACTACCTGCAAATGCAAAGCCTGATGAAAAAAGAGAACTCCTCTATAAAAAAGCAAACTATGCACTTTCTGTGGAGTGGATTGAATGGTCTAAGTCTTAGAACATGTGATCCGTGAAGGAAAAATTAACCAGGAGTTGCCAGCTGGAGCCCCCACCCCACGTGTCCAGAATCAATTTGGCAATAATTACACGGTTCAAGATCAGGGGTGGTATCTCTTTGAAAACTATTTAAATGACATGAAGAATTGGCATACTATATCTTATGATGCAAATGCTAACAACCTAAATTGGAAAGGCAGTAGAATGATGAGAACTGCTATTGAAAAACGGAGGAAATCCCTACAAATAACCGCAAAAGAAGAAAGCGATTTTAGGGATCGCCATAAGACTTCAATAAAGCAAGACGGTTCTAATCCATTTCGTTCAGATTCCATTTGGAAAGAGTCTTCTTTTAGAGATTATAAATAATTATATTTCCTCAATTTCATATCAATGAATCATATGGGCCCCTACAATATATCATGTTTTTTATTTCTACACCCTCGGTTTTATTGCTGTGTATGAATATAAGCCTGTAACAAAAGCGAAAACGACAATAGCCGTATATCTGGCACCTAATTAAAATGATGAAAAACAAACTCTTATTAATCGGAATTCTAGTTTTTTCTTCGTTTTGGATCGTAGATCATCATATGGTAAACAGAAAAATATCACATGATCCTGTTCCTGGTTCTTGTACAATTTTTTCCGCATCAGTTGGTGATAAGGTCTTATTTGGCAACAATGAGGATTATTACAAACCTAAGACCTATTTGTGGACCGAGCCCGCTACTGAAGAAAATTATGGTTGTGTGTATTTGGGATTTAAAGATTATTCACATCAAGGTGGAATCAATGAAAAAGGACTTTGTTTTGATGCTAATGCCTTACCCAAATCAGGAATAAACCCACATTCTGAACTTATACCTCCACCGCATTATAAGGCCCCCCATGAGCATTATGCGATATGGGCTCCCGTATTAATCTTAAGAAAGGCCGCAACAGTTCAGGAAGCCATAAAGATTGCAGACAGGTACCAAAGAAAAAATTGGTATCCTAATTCCGGAGATATAAGTTATCAATTAAACTTTGCAGATGCCAATGGAGATGCTGTAGTTATTAGTGTTGACGAGAACGGAGAACTGGCATATACGAGAAAGAAAAAAGGCGAAAATTATTTAATTTCAACCAACTACAACAAAGCAAACCCCAAGAATGCTTTGGAATATCCATGCCGGAGATACACTAAAGCCGAAGAGATGCTGGGAGCAATAAACAGCGAAAATAAATTAACCGTTGATTACTTTAAATCCATTCTTAATTCGGTGCACCAAGAGGGTATATTTAGTCAAACGTTGTATTCAAATATCTTCGACTTAAAAAATGGCGTTATTTACCTATATCATTGGCATCAATTTGATGAAGTGGTGGTTCTGAAGGTAGATGAAGAACTTGCCAAAGGCGAGATCATGATCCGGATAAAAGATTTGTTCTCTGAAAAAACTACAAGAGAAGCTACCAGTGAGTATATCGTATCTATTTTGTTACTGTGTTTAAGTGTAATTGCTGGTACCGGCGTTATTGTGGCAACAATACACTACATTAAAAAACATAAACTGAAAGCAACTGTTGGTAAATAACAATCCCAAAATTGTCATTAGATTTTATCTTAATGCCAATTCGATGATCAAAATCGAAACATTACTTAAAAACGTTATGTTAGATTTTCTAACCCGGTAGCAATTGTGACCGCATATACCTGCCGGCATTAAGTAATTTTTCAAATTCCTAACAAACCTCAGATAATCTGTGTTCATCCGAAAAAATCTGTGGACAATAATTTAATTGCGAAGCAATTCCCGCTATGGTTACATTTATCTTTTATACCGATTACGAATTAAAACGATTGATAAAAATCAATCTGTGGTTCTGTATCGGCATTAACTGTTCTTATTTGCAAAATGTTTATCCATTTTTTTTGATATACAACTGGTATAGTGGTGATTTCCCTGTTGGGCTATCTAACCTGCATTAAGAAGATGAATCGTTACATTATGATGCCCTTAAACCATTCTTTCCAAAACCGTTTGGTATGCGAGATATAGGCTAATTCCCTACCTGGCAGTATGTCCTGCGCAGATAAGTGTAATCCTCGTTTGCCCAGTATAAAGTGTTCGTTTATGTGTGAGATCTCGCCATTTGTCGGGCTATTGATTTGGAATAAAGTTTCTCCCACTTTTTAGCTTCTTTGAGGTGATAGGATTCACTTTCGTGAATATATTTGATTTGAAGCTTAGTGGGACCGGGATTCATGTTTGCCCCTTTCTCCATCCATGCACGGGCAGTCTCCAGTTCGGGGCGGGCCAGGAATACCTCCTTGCCGTTTTTCCATTTTTGAGCACCCCGAAGATATTCGGTACCTTGTTTATACCATTTTTGCTCATTTCGAACAGCGGTGACTATATCGTAAAAACTCTTTTCCTCATTGTTTGTATCTATCTCTAACCACTGGCGTTCCGACAACGCAGAATCTAATTTTTGATCTTGTCGCAGCACTTTTAAAAAAATGGGAATAATACGTTTATTATACTTTACAGCCCAGTTAATTTCCTGTGTACAAAACTCTGAATCAACAGAATTGGGACTAATAATGAACACAAAATTATCAGCATCAATAATGGCTTCCTGAAGTTCGCTACGCCAGATTTCTGCAGGAGGGAGATCTTTTTTATCAAGCCAGCAGGTAAGTTGCTTTTTATCCAGAAAGCTTATAAGCCTATCTACAAACCGGCGGTCGACTCGTGAATGGGAAATAAAGACATCGTACATGACGCGTTTTTTTTATTAGGAGTGAAAATTCATCTCAATTTAATGTTCTGTCAAATAATCTTTCAGGTCCATCAGGGGCTTCATTTCGGTTTTAAAAAGCTCTCCTTGTACATATGGAAAGGAAAAAACCAGTCCTGTCTTGCTTACATGATGCTTTAGATAGTCAAAGTATTCGGGAAACATGCTTGTTATGTTCAATGAAGGCATGATATTATCCGGCGTATCGGAGTTTAAGGCTTCAATCAAGCGGCCGTTATTGCCGTCCACAACAATATAAACCCGTATATCTTGTATAGAGGCGATGAATTCTTTCTGCACCCACACAGACTGTATCGACTCTTCTGTAACATCTGCAAGAACACCGGAACAGTTATTTCTGCCCTGGTTGACGGCAACAAAAATATCATTACCCCTGATTATATCTAATTCCGACATCCAAATGTTAATACGCTGACAGTAGAGATAATCCCTCATATAAAGTGCTCTGTCTTTGTTTTTATGGCTATGGGATAAGAATAACCGCGGATAATTTCCGAGATATGTCGGGAACCTTTTATCGGATTCATCAATACGCGAGTAATCATAAAGCTCATTTAACTCTCGAACATTTTTTACATGCGCCCATATCATATCCAGGTTTCGTTTACTGGGATAATGCGAATAACGAATTTTCAAATCTTGCTTGCCTGCACTGGCACAGTATTCAAGTAAAATTTGCCTTAAGTAACTTTCCTGAACCCTGAATTTTTTTGCCAGGGTACTTACCGACTTCCATGGTTTTGCATGGCCCAATTGGGCCAGGTCGTCGATTATATTCTGTATGATATTATTTTCGGTGGGATTCATGCTTAACAATTATCATCTATTCATCACTTTCTTCCTCCTTTTTCCGTCTTGATTCTGCCCATTGGCCTATTTCGGCTTGCAGGATGCGCTCGCAATTATCAACCAATACGTTAAAGGCCTGCTTTCTGTTTTCATATTCTCTGGAACCATTTTTAAACAATGAAAGTTGTGTATCCAGGTCGTGATAAGTACTTCTAAAACGAATCCAATTCTCCTGAAACTTAAACAAAGAAAGCAAACTAGCCACTACAGCTGATAAGCCACCCAATATCGCGACTAACCATTTAAAAGGATCATTATCTTCATTAATAAAACCGCTAAAAACAGGAACCATAGTAGCGGCTAGAATAGTTACAACCTGAAATATATAGTACCAATTGCGGTTCTGATTTGCCAGATCTTTGAATTCATCTATTCGGGGTTGTATGCGCTTGTCGATATAAGATTTTTGTTCGAGCGTTAGATTAAACTCCAGGTCTACCTCTTCATACATCCGCTCAAAAACTTGCTTTTTGATAGCATATCCATCGCCTCCTTCTTGACGGTCGAATACAAGATAATCTCCAATTGCGTATTCAGTTGAGCCTTCAATAGTTTTAATGTCACTATTCTCTGTGGCAACTTCTACCCAAACTTCCCCTATTTTATTATAAACTCCAGGGCTTACAAATTGATAAAAATCATTGAAGTAAGCTTTGTCCACGGTATAGGTATCACCGTTATTATTGATAAGCCAGTCACCTGCCTTGCATTTTTGTTTCCCTCCCCACTTTTCGTATTCAAATCCTTTAAAATCTAAATCCAACTGTACAGCAGTTACATAGTACTTTGGCCGCTTTAAGTATTGTTTCCTCATTTTCGTCGCCTTATTTTTAAGATATATAAGCTAAGAATTATTCCCTTGATAGTCAAGAGGAGCAATTCCTAGTCTAAACATATATTTACTAAGTTCCTCCGCCTTTTCTTCAAAAGCCTTACAATAGTTTCCTGTTTAGCTGTAAGGTCGTTGATATCTTCATAAGAAATTGGTTCTAAATAACCTGGATTATCATGATGTTTTCTGAGAATAGATGGTTCTGATTGTGTAGAGTCCATGATAGGTTGAACTGGAAGGGATGGATTAGCAGGTACGATTTCCTGAATTTCGTTGATTACTATTTTAGCATCCGATAGGTCAGCAATAACAAAACGCAACATTCGGGCCAATAAGCTAACGGTTTCTATCATTGAATGACCATCGGGAAACTCAATATCAAATATGATGGGTACAAGGTCGTATTTTTTTAATTCTTCTCGCAACTTATCCAAAATCGCTTTTCTATTTTCAGTAAATCGGCCCAGAATAAGCACCAATTTAGCTGTTAAGGCATTGATCACATCCCTATCTTTTTCTGGGTCTAAGAACAGACTATTGCATTGGGCAACTTCTAGATTATTCACAAGAATTGGAGATTCTTATGTCAAAGCAGGATCATTAACGCTCAACCTATTTTCTTGCGTGTTTTTGTTTTTGGTAATATTACACACAGAGATTCCGTATACTTGACAATTATGAATAACAGCATCCTCAATGTTCACATCAACAAGTCTTGAGCGGGTTAATCGTGTATTTATTAAGTTGGCGTTTGAGAGATCAGGTCTTAATCCAGGATATGAGGAACGCCATTCGTTCCAAGCTTCAACTCCCTATTTTAGTATTCCAATAGCGTGATTATCCATTGTAGAGTTTTCGTTGGTAATATATATATTCTTCATGCGTCCATTGTTCAAAAAAATCATGGCTAAAGCCCTACTTGCATACTGCATTACCCCAGCATTTGTGCTGGGGTTAAGAGATTTTTTTTATTTGCAGTGGGATGTCGCTTCGCTCCAACTAATGACTGCTTATCCCGAAAAACACCAAATTTTAATTTGGAATGTTTTTCAAAATCGAACACTGATTACCAATAACTAACCTATTCTTCAATCCTATTCTTATTTGGTATCAGCTGGTCAAATGCCAGTCCGCTGCTGCCTTCACCTCGTCCTGTTTCCTTTTTGATGCCTACCCAGTTAAATACTTTGCCTCCATACCAACGGGTACGTTGGAAATTTTTATGTATACGCATGCCCGAACGCCGCACTTCCTCCATGTTAATGGAATAAGTTTCCTTAGGGCTTTTTTCCAATCCTTCGCGCAATAAAGAGGTACGGGGTTCCACTTTTTTAGGGACCTTAACGTCGTTTTCAAGGATGCGAGGCATGGCTGCACGTTGTAATTTTGTTTTGCGCATCTGTCCGTCCACATGCACAGGGACAAAAGGAATCCAGTTTTCAGGAACAGAGTTAACCACCCTAAAACGTATTTTGGCATTGTTGTCCACCAATGTATCAGGAGGAACCTCATCGCCAATCAGCTGTTGTAACTTGGCTTTGAATTCGTAGCCAGTTTCTTTTCCCCGGTTTCCTTTTCCTGTTGGCAAGGGAACCACTGTTTCAACACCCCAAACCATGTTGGCAATCTCGTCTTTGAGCAAGAATATTTCTTCCAGCGATTTGCCCTCCTGTACTTTTCTGGAGACAGGCAGAACCACAGCTCCCAGATCGGCAGGCACATGATCGGTTCCTTTAATAGTTTGGTTGTACATATTCCATCGCTGCCAATCCTCATCGTCGCCCTGTCCTGCGGGTTCAACCCATATTTTTTCGCCAAAAACATTGGTTACGGTTAAACCGCGGATATTGGCCAAACTACCTACCGGTAAAGTAAACGGTACAATAAACCAGTCGTTGGAGTAGGTAAGGAAGAAATCAAGCAATAAAAGTTTGTTCAGGTCGGTAGTATCGGGATTTACAAAACCCAGGTTGGTCTTCCAGTTTTCGAAAGTCCACCAGCGTGGGTGTGGCATACCTCCAAAGGTAACCGAAGTGGGCACAAACTCATGGGTGACCGTATCCTCTACCTGAACAGCAGATGTACCCGTTTCCAGACCGTCCTGGCTTTGATCAATGTCGAGATTATACCAATCCAGATGTCCGTGATAGTATTCATCGGCTACCAATACTTTTTCTTCACCTTTTTGCGGAGCCGATACTGCAAATTGGTGCTCGAGGTATTCGGGTTTCCACGATTCGTTTTTACGGTTTTCGTTGGGTTGATAATAAAGCTTTTCGTACCAGGCTATAAACTTAAGTCCCAGCAAATCCAGCGCATCTTTTTTGGCAGGCGTATCCGCCAGGCCAATATTATCCGAAGCACCTCTTGTGGAATCTTCTTTTAAATAAGCATACAGCTTATACCCATCCATTTTACGACCTGTAACTGCCGCAAATTGCTGCCAGGATTTCCGGTTGGCACAAATAGTGGCATCTGCTTCCGTTTCGGGATCGGGCTGAACGTTGTTGTGCACTCCATATTGAGTGATATATTCCTGACGATAATTTGTATCGATGGCTGAAACCCATTTCATCCATTGCCGTCCCATCAATAGACGAATATCAAGAGATATTTCAGCGTTGCCTTGTTGAAATGCAATCGGCTGGTGTTCTACTTTAACCTCCAACGGAATTTCGTTTTCCATTTCTTCGGCATCGGCATTGCCACCTTTGTACTTGGTCAACCGTGTGGTTTCCATGTGCACTTTCGCCAATATGGGAGAACCGGCATCATCGCCAATAAACTCGCCCATTTGCCACTGCTTTGATATCATCCACAGCGCATCCCTAACCTGCGCCTTTGTGGCACGGTCAAAGTTTTCAGCACGGGGCCGACCTTCGAGGCGGTTCCAGAGGGTGACCGTTGGATAATATTCCTGAACGCGATTTAATATAGCCATGATGTCTTGATTTAGTCATTATTAAAAATTGCGGTTGCCATATAGTTTAGAGCCATAGTAACAGGACGGCTGGTAACACTGGCTACGGTGGCCGGTAAGAACTTGGCATATCCTGTTTCATCGATATGGTCGGGTTCTATTGCCCTGAATTGGGCCATTTCCAGCATGTCGTGCAACGAGTTGACCACATCTTCCCATTTCCAGTTACCTGTGAACTCTGCAGGTGTCATTAAAAGCAAGGATTGCGGTGGTTCACAATTTGGCCTGTCGTAATGGAAAGTCATACCTGTTGTTTCTTTTTTCGCAGGAATGGTTTCCGTCCACTCATCAACCAATAATCCACACTGTGCTTGTGTAGGATTAAACCCCGGATTATATGCGGTATATAACAATTTGTCACTTTCTATTTCATAATCTTCGGGATATGAAACCGCCAGCCAACTATCGTTTTCCGTATATGGCAATTGCAAAGGCATCAAGTCCAAGGTAGGGGAGGTTGGGTTAAAAGCTTCAAACAGTTGAACCGTGTTTTCCCACGAACCCATTTTTTCCCGAACACGGGCAATACCGTATAACCAATTGTCTACAGGGAAATCTTCTCCTTCGTCATTTACCTGGTAACTCAATAGTTGCGTTTGCGCATTTACGCAATTTTGCAATTCGCTGGCTTGTTCCGTGGAGAAAGTAAACTCAGGCAACACCTGGAAGTCTTCCGAGAACAGCGCTTTGGCAGCTTGTGTCAGCAGCTTCACCTTTCCTTTGGCATCTGCCGTGGTTCCCGCATCACTCACCTTTTGATTGACATCGGAAATAACTTTTTCCAACTGACTTCGCAGTTTATCGGCTTGTTGATGGATATCCTCGGCTAACACCACTACTTGTTTAATATCATCGGCAGTGGTTGGAACCTCAATATCAAAAGCATCCAAACCCACCAGTAAAGTATCTGTAGCAGTAAAAAACGAATTGATCGCTATATGATTTGTTGCCAAATAGCTCACTATATCCCCATGTTTTGCATCGAAAAGAGCTTTCTTCGCAACCACTTTCGATTCCAGATCGGTACTGTCCGTAAAGGTAATGTCGATTTCGGTACTTATGATACTTTCCGCTTTTTGCCAGAAATTAATCTTGGTTTCTTCGGATGCGGATACAGGCGGTGGAGTACTTGTTAAAGTGGTGTATTGGTCTAATTTATCATCCCACCTTAATTTGTAATCCAGTATTTTTTTGTATAAACCTGAGTAGATGGCTGCTTTGCGGTCGAATACATAACCCGAACCTGATTGCGGTTTTCCGAACAGGCTGATATCGCTAAGTATGGAAACAAAGGATGCGGAAACTGTATCAATCTTGGTTAGGATCTGTGCGCTGTTTCCCAGGCTTATTTCAAAATCTTCATCATCAACCAACGCCGAAAGTTCATCAATCACACCAGTTTTTAACGCACTGCTGGCGTTGCTCAACGGCGTAACCGCATTTGAAATTCTGGTTGGATCAATCACAGATGTAGAACCTTCCTGATCTTTCGTAGCCTCGTTTTGAAGTGCGACGTCAGCGGCATTTAGCGGACGAGCCGAAACAATCAGTTGTCGCAAATCGGAAATCATCGCTGCTGTCTCAAAGAATGAGAAAGTGCCCGTATCGGCCTTGGTATAATTAATTTCTATTTCCGCATCCAATCGTGCGGGGGCAGATCCACCGGAATATAAAGCCTGTAAAATGTAATCATCCAATACGGAAAGGCTCTTGTCACTATCAATACCTTCGGTGTAAAGTAAGTCGATAGGCATCAAACCAATATTCTGCAAAGAAATAAACTGCGATATGGGCGCATTTGAAGGCACTTCGCCATAATTTGGAATGGTGTAAACCACTTCGCAGGTGATATTATTCCTGTCGGGGAAAATATCATTGAGCCAGGCATTAATCCTTGGTGCAGACATACCTCTTGGGGTAAGGGTTCCAACAGGGCCGGTAACAGGTGGAAGATGGATGCCAAAACGATTGGTCAGACTGACTCCGCTACCATTTGACTGAATAACATGCGGTAGTTGAGGGTAAGTTCCTTTGCTGTAGGCATCCAAAGCTCCGGCAGCGCGATCGTAATTTCCTTGTACCACCTGGTGAACGCTTTCCGAGATGGCCAGATCGGCTACTGCATCTCTAATATTCATGATGCGATTTACCTCGTCGTTGATGGCTTTTGCCTCGTCGGGGGTAGCCGCTTTGAGTTTGTCGGCCCCAACACCGGTCTGAAATCCGAAGGGGTAAGTAGCAACACCTTCTTTGCGAATATGATCGAGCAAATCCAAGCCGTCCACCACATTGTTGGCTTCTATTTTGGTAACCGCCTTGTCTTCTTCAAACTCAGCTTCTTCCTCCTTGTAGCGTTGAAGTATTTTAGGATTTGTTGATGTTTTACCAACCTCTATCTTTGTTTTGTTAAGTCTGTTTGAACTGATTGGAAACACTTTACGAAGTTCGTAAATGAACACGTCCATCTCCTCGGTATTATTATCGTGTAAACCTCTTTCGAGATGATAACCCAATAAAGCACCAAGCGATTGTCCTTGCTGCATTCCTTCAATGATGCCCAAGGCCATACGAACCCTTTCGGATGATAGGTTTACTTTGTAGGTCTCGGCATTTTCGGGTGTTGCGGCAGATATATAGGCATTGCGCAGAACGGCAGCTGTTAATCCATGGTTGACAGAAGGGGCATGCACATAACCCGCATTTTCGGAGTCGATCATAGAATCGCTTCCAAATATATTTACCAGATCTTCATCAATGTCGGCCGGACTAAGTTGTTTGTTTTCAGGCTTTAGGTCCTCCACCAATCCGTAAGCGCCAATATATATTCCATCCGATGGATCAGATTCGTTGCTTTCGCCACCAAAACGCATATATTCCAACTGAAGGTGAACAAAGGCCATCAACCAGGCATCCAATCGGTAAGAGCAACAATCTATATGTTCTGCAAACAGACGTTCCAATCGGGCAGTGGGCACATCTTTCAAATGGTCCAGTGATTTTAATACCTCCTGTAAATATCTTACCGAAGGATCGGCAGTGGCGGTTCTGACTAATTCAGAAATATGATCGGCTATCATTACCCCATTGTCGTTAATATTGGGCTCCTCCCGATAAATAATGTCCCATTTGCTTTCCAATACGCTGGTGTTTTCCCGAACGCCCATAAAGTCGGCATCAATGCGCATTATAGAAGCTTCTTGCCGGGTAACCAGTTCGGCATTCACATAAAGCCGTAGGGCGGTATTTCCGAACTCCAGGTTCATGGCATGTCGTAACATATCATACAATAAGGCAATGGGACGATCATTGTCCTTAAATCCTTTTTGATCCTTGATATCCCGATGGTTATTTTGTGCTTTCTCAATCAGCCAGTAGATGTAGTTTTTATCATCTTCGGTATATGGTCTGATCGGGTTCTTCTCGGATAATGGGGTATCGTCCACCACATGCTTGTCCAAATCGTGGGCATCACCCAAAAACGATTTTTCGAGAATGGGTATTTTAGGGTTGTTTTTATAATCGTGATTGTAGCCCAGATGACTCAGGTGAAGCAATCCAAAAGCCCTGTAAATACCTTCTATTTTTTCAATATCGAATTCCTGACCGTGCATGAGCATGGCATTGTAGTTGGCATACAGGCTATCCGCTACCCGTCGGTCGTATTCCACCGATGAGGCATGCAAACCCAATGCTTCGAGCAGAATTTGGTGCGCATCGCCATCCTTGCCCACATGGGCCACCTTGCTTAGATGGGTTCTCCAATCCTCTTTTACAATTTTAAGTACGTTATATATATTGAGCAAGGTGGGGTAGTCATCGGAATATGCCCGACCAATCATGTCTCGCTGTTCCATAAATTTATAATCCCTGAAAGTGGTAACGGGCAATATTCCGTAAGGTTGGTCATCTATTCGGATAGAAGGCACTTTACCCCTTCCGCTTACATAATGTATCAGAAACCATCGCAATCGGTCCAATTCCCAGTCTGAAGCCACAGGTGTCAACATGCTCTCCATATAATAACCTATGGTGGCATTCCAAAGTGCGGTATGCATAGCGCTGGCCTCGCACTGATCGGTATGGTAATAATTTTCGGCCAGGTTAAGTCCGGAATTATATACATCAATACCCAACATATTGGCGAGCCACCTGCCGTCTTTTCTGGTTAAGCGTTCGTAGGGATCATCGGGCTTATCCTGTCCAAAGTAACGATCATAAGCCTCATCGGGATCTTCTTCAATGGAATAGCCCGAGCCTTCATCTTCGGTATTGTTGGTAGGTGTTCCTTGTGGTAGAATAGAGAAAGTATTATCGCCAAACTGATGGTTTTTAAATAATTCTTCGATCAATTGCTGCCCATCGTTGCTGTTGGCACCCATTTTAATACCAATTACAAAAAGCCTGCTAAATCCTCTGCTATATTGATCGGGAGTCAGGTTCACCTTAAATCCCAATCCCATGTTCACGGCCTCGTCAAAATTAAACAGCCATTTGGTTTCTGCCTGTTGCGAGAGGTATTCTATATATTTAACAGCCTTTTCGTCGTCGCTGAGCGCATCAAATCCTTCGCCATAAGAATCCCGGAGCACTTCTTCAATATCGTCGCGCGTATCAGGCCCAACAATTAACGGATCGGGTATCAAATTCCCGATTTGATTGACCGTCGGGGTTTGGGAGTCGTTCTGGTAGCCCAGCAACACAAACCTTTCGGGAAAAGTACGTACTTCGGCCGCCTGGGTCCAGGCATTTATTTTGGAGTCGGTATCTTGAGGGGCTTCAAATTCTATAAACGAAACCACCACGCCAGGTTCTTCTACAGTTGGTTTTTCCTTTATATTGGCCGGCGTATATTGCGTAAGGAGTTGTTGTGCGGCTTCGTCAGTTGAACCTATCTCAGTAGAGAAATCATCAAAAGCTTTTTTAATGGATTCACCATCGCCGAAGGCAAGATAAAAAGCCGCCCAATATTTTTTTAAGGCATCTTGATGCGCTTCGGAAGGAAGGTTATAGGTTGAAATAACCAATATCACGTCCGATTCGCTTTCTCTTGGCGGAATTAAATCTTCGCCCACAGGTTTATAAGCGGTAGTCAGATAATAGGATCGGCCCGCATTAAAATGCCCCATCAGTTTTTGCCAGGCACCCCGGTGTTTGTTTTTTACAAACTCGTTGAGATCTTCAGTGGCAGGTATACCGGCCTGCCAAATGTTGATCCAGTATTCTTTGGCTTTTTCCACTTCGCTTTCGCTGAGGGTTACGTCAAAGGTGTCGATAGAGCATTCGTCGGGAAATACCCTGACCCAAAGTTGAGGGATTTCACCGCCGTCACCTTCCACTTTTTTAAAACGGGTTTCCAGTCGAACAGGGAACATAAGAATGGGTGTTTGGTCGTTTAGGAAACCCATGTTTTTTCGGGGATCGGTAAAGGCCTGAAACGCTTTGATGGCTTCCAGCTTTTCCGAGGCCATGGCATTCAGTTCGGCTTGCTGACCGGCAATAGAAGCTTTCAGGCTGCGTTCGGCGGCAACAATCTTTTTATAATGCGTACTTTGCTCGGTATAGACACGAACCACATTTTTCTTTTGCTCGTCGAGTTTTTTGAGCCGTTCCTTATCGTGAAATATAACTTTTTGCTCTGTGGCAATAGTGTTTTGTATTGCTCTCAAAGCTTCCCGGGCTTCATTAAATTCTGCCATAGTTTCTTATTTTTTATCCACAGACCCGTCAGTCGACGGGCAGGTTATTCAGATTAAACAGATTAAAAAACAGCAAAACTGCTTTATATTAACACGAATGTTTCGAATTACACGAATTTTAAATGATAATAACTATTACAAACACCAGCATACGATAAGCATGTTGAGGTTCTTGAACTTTGCTCACTTGCGACTCTCCTCACTTATCTCATCGCTATGATCTCCACTCATCGTTCTCCGCTCTTTTAATCCGTATTCGGCAACATTTCTGTTGCATGCACAGCTACCAAAACAGGTACCTGGTAAAGGATATATGCCAAATCGGCTGAGCTCATGTCCTTGTTCCAAATGATTCCCATGTCTTCGCTTTGCTGTTCTTCTTTTTCAGCGTCTTCGGGTAATTCCAAATCCTGATCGGCTGTAATAGTCGGGGTTTGATTTGTAATTTGAATAAATCCTCCATCGGCGACAGCAGGTGTAATATCAGTCCAGCTTAGATCATTCCAAAGTTCTATTTTATTGCCCTCTACATTACTGGTTTCGCCTCCAATATCAAGCCCAAATCTAGGTTCTCCCGGACGTTCTTTGATGACGAAGAACCAACCCGGATCGTCCCAGGTTATTCCATTACTTGCGCAGCGGGGATCCACTTCTATACTTTCATCTCCGGTACCCCCCTTGGCTTCGCATGTGGTTAAGTCGAATCCGAAGAAATGGATATCGGGGCTTACCTTGGCCTCGTACAATGGCGTTTTCACAATGTCTGATGGAGGGTTGTTTTGTTCGGTGTCCGTCAACGGCCACAGATCTCTTTCCTGTTTTGGATCAATCTTGTCCTTATCCGCTTCATCAGTCACAGGATTCCCGTCTTCATCTCTCCATACAGCCTTATGGGCATAGATAACTGCATTAGGGTATTTCTTAAGCAGCTCGCCTCTGATCACCAATACCACTTCTTCTTCGTTATCACCAGGTTCTTCCCGATGGTCGTGGTCACCTAAATCACTATACTTCGACCAAAGATGAACAGGTGGAATATCTCTTAATTTCTCCTTTAATTCTTCTTCACTTAAGCCCTCCCTATCTAAATAACCTATGGCTTCCCAAAACTGTCTGAAATAACTTCCCCGTTGGTCTGTTGGGTACTCGCGCCATAACAACTCACGTGCAAACTCATGGTTCAACCCTACCATATACGATTCAATAAATGGCTGATTAGTTTCCAGCAATGAAATACTGTTTTGCGCCACGAAATTGATATTGGGCAAGAATAGTTCTGCCGAGTATTCGGTCAACGGTTTGTACATAGGCAAATCTATCTCGGGATAGGCCATAGCGGGCACAAAGGTTTCTTTTAACTGCTCTTTTATCCTCCACGGAATCAACACCTTACCCCACACCCACTTTGGAATGGTAGTTTCAGGTTGTAAACTATCGTATACCGATGTATTAATACCTGCAATATCAAGTTCGGGTTTCACGGTGGGAACGCTGGCCGCAATAGATTCTTGCACGAGGGTATAGGCATCTTTCGTACCGGTTTTAAATGCTTCTGCTTCCTTGCTGTCCTGAAGACCTACTCGCGACGAAGTGTAAGTGCCGTCCAGCGATATTTTAAATTCAGGTCGTCTGGGCCAGTCATCCACACTATCGGGTGTCTTGTTTTCCGGTTGAACCACTTCGGAAGCATCCACGCTTAAATCCCATTTGTTCAATAATCTAAACAAGTAGAACATAGCTCCAATAATGGCCACTATCGTGGCATAATAAGGCACATTTGTTCCCAGTATAAAATAGAATATTATAATCAGCAGCAATGCGATGGCAAAAGGAACCCATTTTAGCCATTCATATTTTTTAATCAACTGCAGAATAATATCTGGTATATTGGTTGGCCGCACTTCCTCATGCAGTTTTTCATGTTCACTCAATATAGGAGGAGCAATCCTTGGAGGTGCTGCACTCACCTCGTTTTTATTTATTCGGGAGATGATATTATTTACATTGATCGTATCATCAAAGTTGAAACGTTTCATCAATATCCCCCTGGGCCTGGTAAACTTCCTGAAGGATGTTGAAATAGTAACCTGTGGAACATTACTTTGCTTAACCTCGTAAAATGCGGTTGCTTTTTTTAGAGTAGTCTGATCGCCGTTATGATAGCTTACATCTTTTAAAATCCTTTTGTGCATTGGCGCGGATACGCTGAGCCATCTGTCGGGAGTAGAACTTTGAATTGAGCCCAAATGGGTATCGTACCAAACACTGCTGACTTCTTTTGAAAGTTGTGCATATTGGATGAGCTTATTGGATTTTAGGATGTCACCAACTTGTTCCCAGGCGGATTGCATATAGTCTTCCTGGTTTTCTTGTACCACCTTTGTTCCAAAACCGGCAGCCGAGCGCCATCGGGGATCGAGGTTAAGTTCATGCACCCAATTATCGTTGGGTGAGATGTCAGAACCATCCTGGGTCTTTAATAATCGCTTACTCAGCGAATGCCAGCGTGCATATAATGGTGCTGTAATTAACGGATCGGGGTTTTGGTCGTAACCAAACTCGTTTTCCTTATCTGTAGCTGTTTGTTCCTCGGTTATGTTCGCATGGGTATTTGCGTCCAGAGCACTTTCTTCTTCATAGGAATCGGTCAGGTTGATAAACGATGCCAGGTCGCTTTGGAACGGATGAGGATAAGCCTGTGTTCCGTTCAGTGTTGCCCAGTTTCTGTATTTTACGATGTCTTTATATTCATCGGAATCGTGATCGTAAAATATATCAGGGATTTTTAAGGCGCCACCCAATTTTAGTATGCCGCCCAGTTTCTGTTCTTCTGTGGCATCGGGAGCGTCAGTAATTCCCTTGATGTTGGCACCTGGTTTCTGAACATCCATATCCCGTGTTCCTACCCTCTTGTCGATGGGTTGCGGTTTAAGGAGGCGGACCAGGTATTCGAAATCACCTTTGGTTCCTGTTTTAAAACCCCAACGGTGATAATATGGTAACTCGGTGGGGAGAACACTATCGGTCCATGCTGGTGTATCGTGTGAAGCGGCAGTGCTTGGGTCTTGTCCTACACCAGCCAATCGTCCACTTTCGAAAGAAGGCACCAAAAAAGCATGATAATTCACGTTGGCTTCGAGCTTGCGAGGACACATTATACGGGCAAAACCGTTATCGGGATTGGAATTGAGGGTACTCACTAAATCCGATTGAATACCTGCCGCATCCGTGGAGCGTACTATCTCGTTATCTTCACTATCCTCACCCAGCAAATCCTTGTTGATATGCACATGTGCCCATGCCCACAGTTGCGACGGAGGTGGAAGTTTGGCTCCAGCTTTGGGCAGTATATAAGGCAGAGGCCTGTCTTTAACGTTTTTGCCATTGCTAAATTCATCATCCTTTAAAACCACTAGCATAATCCAGGGCGTCAAGCGATGGTTTGACGGACTGACGGGAGAATAACGCCAAGGCAAGTCCTCATCGTAAAAATCGATATAGGGCAGGTAGTTGGGTTCAAAATTAGACAAATTGGGTTCCGGATCCACCTTAATAATCGTCCTGGGATCGAGACCCGTGATATCTCCAGGTCCATAAATTTGAATGTCCTTAACAATGGAAGGACGATTTACCGTACTGCCGTCAACTCCATCTCCGCTGATCTTTAATTCTACGGGAATGGTTGCTCGCACACCCGATTGTCCACCAATTTGATTGGCGATACCTTCCCTTACCCAGGGTATAAAAGTATATGTGGCTATATTACTCATGCTACAATGTTTAATTCGGTGTTCGGAATCACGTGTAATTGACTGGCTAAAGCAGGGTTGTTTTGGATCTGATCGTTCATAAATTGGTCCGCCTCGGCTTGACTGGTGAACGATACTGCAGGATCTACGGCAGTGTTGTCCTCGTTAAAGGCCACTGAATATTCGTTTGCTTTCACTTCTATTTTTTCATCGTAAGGCTGCATGCGTTTTTTTGTTTGCATGGAGACTGTTGCCTGTGCAACCGCACTGCCCTTAATGAAATGACCAAACAATAATTTAAACAGCAAAGTGAACTGAATACGGAAATACAAGTAGAATGGTCTTCGGATGAATTTTTTAAAGTTATTATCGATGATGTTGGTTTCGTACCGGATAACACGTTTGGTGGCCATGCTGGTTTTAAGCTGATCTCCTTCAACAGCTACCTCCAATCCACTTTCCAGAGGCTCGTAACCTGGACTGGACAGGCGTTTGGAATCATCCAATTGTTTATATTGCCCAATAGCAAATTCCTCTTTCACCACACTTGTTCCCAACGGTCCTCCACCTTGAATTTGGGCATCAACAAACATTTTGTTGGTATCTGTAGGTTTCTGATTTCCTACTTTGTCGATTTTAAAATTCAACGGTACTTTTCGTTGGCTGATCAACAATTTACCAACAGGGTGCAATACGAGCTGATCGCTATCGCTTTCGCCCAGTTGACGCAAGGTAACCGAAACATGGCTTGTTGAAGGCAGTTTGGCTTCCCAGTTGGTTAGTGCCGCCAATTCTTTCTCCAATAACGGGAATACCTCTATTGGATCGAGTTTGGTATTTTCCTCGTCGCCCCATGTTTTACTGAATGGTACTTTAATTTTGAAGAATAGCAAGGATATCTTTCCTTTTCCTTCGATATGCCAGGGAGTAGGACCTTCCAACAACCCGCTGAACCCTACGCTGAATAAACCTACGCCAAATACTTTCACGCTCAGGCTCATGGACAATCCGAAGCTGAAGAAGAACGGATCGAATTGGAACAGGGCGTCAAATCCCAGATGACCATCGATATTAAAGGCACTGACTCCAAAGTATACCTCTACCTTTGCTCCAAATTGTACCGAATTGGAGGTGACGGCAAAGTATCCTTCTATTCGAACCTTCGCATTGGAATGGTTCAATATGTTAACCGCAATGCGCGGAATAGTTCCAAATGGCAGTGGTGGCGGACTGTATCTGGGGTGGAACCCACCTACGCTCACCACAAAATTAGCAGGACTGCCCCATTGAACCAACAGTCCCATTCCGCCTTCGAGTGTGATAAACAAAACACGGCTGTCGTATAGGTAAGCAAAGAACCACAACAGTTTATTGTTAGGTTCCAACCTGCCCATAAAGTTTACCTGCAAGCGAAGAATATCGGCTTCTTCATCGGGCAGAACCACCTTAATAATACCAAGTATCGTAAAGTTCGCTTCGGGGAATTCGATGATGATTCCCATGGACACACTCAGCAAATTTGGTGTTCCCCAGCCAATTTTCACCATTGGGCCTATCAGGAAGGTATCTTCCATGGTTGGGAAGAATTTCCTTAAATCGCTGATAATGCGCGGTGCATTGGCAATAATGTCCTGCGGGAACATCACGCTTTCTATGGAGCCGTTTTTAATGCCTTCGGTTAAAGGATCAACATTTACGATGCGGTTAACACCGATGATTCCTCCAACGCCCAACAAGGTAAATCCAAAACCCAGTTGGATACCGCTACCAAATTCCACGGTGATAATCAATATCATGGAGAATCCTTTGGAGCCATCGGGCATTTTGGTGGTGATGAGGCCAATGGCACGAAGTGCAATCCACTCGGCAAATACCAGTTCCAGTGCACCGGCATATTCCTCTCTTTCAAAGTCGAAGTAAAGATAACCACCACCTTTAACTACACCGGCATCAAGAGATAAACCCACGCCATTAGGTGGTTTAAATTCCAAATCGAAATCGACGGGTCCAAGATTGTTATCGGTTTTATCTTCGGGGAAGTTGATGTTCCCGATCAAACCGATACCTTCAACGGATGCAGCAATAGGGCCTATTTCGGCTTTGATGTTGGCGCTTAGTCCAACAGGTATTTTCAGTTCACCACCATCTGTTCCCACGCCAATACTTATGGTGATGGCGTCAATTTCAATGGGACCCAGATCAATATGTGAAGGAAGTTGAATTTCGAGGGTTGAACTGCCTGTAAAGAACAATCCTTCTTTGGAGTCGTAGCCGAAACCCATTTCAAAATCGGAATCTATTTTAATGCCCGAAAGTATTTGGGTCAGGAATCCATCGCCTTGCGACATATCCACTTTAAGCTTACCGCCCTTAATTTCTCCCAGAACTTTAAAAGCTGCACTGGCTGAACTGCCCAAATCAAAATTCAACCCGGCAGAACCCGTTACGATAAACTTGGCCACCTCGAGTCTGGAACCTTCGGCTTCACCAAAAATAATGAAAGGTGTATTGTCGGCTTTCCCCGCGGTAAAACGAAGGCCGTACTCACCTGTTATTCCGGCGGAAGAATCAAAATCGATATTTCCGTCGGGATGAATGATAATTTCCGCACTGGCTTTCAGGTCGCTTTTGGCCAATGCTTCCAGTTTCCAATCACCACCGTCCGAAATCGGACCGGAGGTATCAATAGATACATCTTCGGCCATCCTGATTTTGAGTGCCCAGGGTTGAACATCTGTTTTTGGCGAAATTTCAAAAGCCAGTACATCCAACACGTCGGGATTAGGCGCGGTATCGATAACGGCAGGTACACCTGCTTTACCCAGCAATGATTGCAAATCGTTCAGCAGGGTACTGTCGCCATAGGTATTCTCGCCCCAGCGATATAAAATTTTCAGAACATCCTGTGGGGATTTGATAAATTTTCCAATCTGGTTGATATCGAAAATATACTTGTTGATTTCGGCATTACCATGGCCTTCTGAGCCAATCTTTTGCAACTCCCGTTGAATGATGCCTACAAATTCCAACACTTCGGGTAGCACAGGTACACCTTCCAGGTTTCGAACCACCAGGTAGTCGAACAATCTCCGGGGCAGTTTTTCTGCAAACTCGTTGAGCTCATTTTGTGGGATTCCGGACACACCTGATAAAGTCTTGATGGCATCTGCCAAATCCTTGATTGCCTTAACGGTTGTAATAATGGCTTGCAACAGATCGCCAATTTTGCTGTAATCACCGGCATCTATCCCATCCACTACTTCCTGAACCAAATCGGGCAGCTTGCTGGCAGCGGTGAATGTTTTATTGGCCGCATTGGCAAAACCCGAAACACCATTTACGGCGTCGGGCAATTCCAGGCCAAGCTGAGCGAGCAAGACGATTGCCTTGTTGTCCTTTAAATCATCTTTTAAAGGTTCCATTATTTGGGCCAATCCCATTAAGATAGCCTCGAGTGTTCCTGTATTTTCGTTGGGTGAGGGCATCGTATCTATTTTACAGGGTTAAACATGATGGGTAATTTGTCGAGGTAACCGGCTTTTAGCAGGGCGTTGGCAAAATCCTCGATAGTCTCGGGACTCATCATGGAAAGTATCAATTTCTCACCATGTTCCAGAAGCTCTTGTTTCAATTTACCGCTACCGTTTTCGATCAAGGCATTATACATGGCCACAAGAAGCTCTTCACGGCCTGAACCATTAATTTCTTTAGGGATTTTGTAGTTTTCTACCCGAGCCGCACGGGCTATGGCTGCCACATAGGCAGGCCCTTGGAGTCGCTGCCAAACCACGGTAACTGGTCGGCAATGGTTAACCAGTTCCAGAACTTCTTCAAAGTGCTTATCATATAACTTACGAATAAGACTATGGTCATTTGCTTCCCTGAGCTTTTCAAGAATATTTTTAACATTTGGTTTCCCGGTGCTTGTTTTTCTAACCGTGTTTGTAACCGTATCGCTTCTTAGGCCAGAACCACTTGGACTGGTGGACAGTGTTATGGCATTGCTGTTTGAACTTAATTTAGCAAGCACATTGGCGATGTTATTGGCAAATGTTATATCCACTGAGTTGGTTGTTTCATCCCCACCATATAGTAAAGCCACAATTTCGTCAGAGGCATTTAAGATGACAGAACCTGAATCGCCATTGTTTGAGAAAGCAAATTTGCAGGTATCGCTATCTGCATCAAGTACCTGATAAGTTTCCGAGGGGTCGGGGATAATCAAAACCTGTCCTGTACGAATGGTGATGGTACCGCCATCCGGATCGGTTCCGGCAACAGCGGTGTCACCTATATGAACAACCCTTCCTGTGGTAAAAGCAGAGCGGGCCCCAATTTTACGGACCGTTTCACCAACCACTGCCGCAGCGGTGCCGGATACCGTCAACACCTCATCGGTAGAGTCGTTAGTGATATTGAAGGAGATGTCGCCGGAAAATTCAGTATTGATTTTAGCGATGGCACAATCTACGGAAGTGCTGGTGGGCGGGTTGAGGTCACGGATACCGATAATGGTTTCCCCGATTACATCGTCACTGCCACACTCACAGCAACAACATTTTGATACCTTGCCTAACTTAGGTTGAGCCGTTGGGAGTACCGTGGTATCCGTGCTAGAGGTTGAATCGTATAATACATGCTTGTTGGTTAAAAGGATTGTCGTACCATCGGAATCCAGTGTGCCAAACCAACCTAATGTACCGTAAGTATTGGATTTGGTAGAAACCGCTATTCCTGCTTTCAACGGCCTGTGTTTGACGTTTTCTCTTCTTTCGTCCCCGCAAACATCAGGTCGGTCACAAACCTGGTAAGGCGTTAAAACATCTGTTTTTATTGCTTCAATTTCGGTAGGTATAACCTCATTTGCTTTCAGTGATTTCAGGCTCTTTTTTTCCGCCACGAATACCCTAAAAGAAATTTCATCGGTAAACTGTTTGTTTTTTTCTTTCATACCAACCCCGACAGCTAAAACATTGGGATTTTTGGACAGCTCTTTTTTAACCTTTTCAAGTTTGCTTAAAAGCTTGTCTTGGTTTTCCGATAGATTATGTAAATCCATTTTTACAGGTATTAATAGTAGTTAAACCTTAGCTTATCAGGAAATACTTGGATGCCTATTTCCAGTGTTTTGCTTGCTTTGCCGGGGAGGTTTATTTTTACTTCAAATATTTTTATGGGTGGATCGGAACGTAACATTCCAGGAACAATTTCAACCGCGGACACACAATCATACTTTGCAATTTCTGCCTTGATCAACTCGAAATGTCGTTTGGAACTTTCCTTAATATCGAGCGTATCCAGTTTTTTGTCAAGGATTATTTTCAAACTGGCCTTGTCGTTTTCGTATAATGCTTCACAAAAAGACTTTTCCACAATGATTGGCGTTGATGTTTGAAGCCATAAAAAAAGAACAGTAAAAGTTGTTAATAAACTCATCGTACAAACACAATAAGATTTGTAAAAACTTTAATTATGAAATATAGCAGGCTTAATAAGTATATAAGCAGGATCATTAACTCCTGGTGCGATTACCAGAGAATCTAGTTAATGTGTAATTATTAGGCGAGTAATTTTGTTTCATCTAAATTTATGGCAAATCTTAATGCAAGAATAAATTTTTAATGTTAATAATTGTTAATCGGCTGAAATGAATTAACAACAGGTGCTTCTATGCTTAAATTCAGGCAAAGACGGCTAACTGTTTGATCAAAAAAAACGTTAGATTGAATTTGAATAAAACGGAGCCATACATATTTATTATTAATGGCGCTAAAACTTTCCGCTTCACATTTTCTTGGTCATTATACATTTCCATCCCTAAAATTCATGAAACAACATTCGACGAAGTCCATTAATCCGGTTAGAAAACAAAAGAATTTCCTTTCCGACTAATTATTCTTTTTTGATTTATATTCCCTTGGAGGTTTCACCACAATCCTCTCTCCACAGCTATTGCATATATATATTTCGCACCCTGTGCAGGCAAAACAATTGCTGCAGTTTCTTTTCAGGTCAGCTTTTATGAAACTTTTTTTACAATACGCGCATGTTATTTTTTCCGAAGTCATCTCAAATATTAACCGGTTTATTCGTAAAAATATGTGTTTTCGTAGAAAGAAAATACGAACACCATTTTGTTTTTACTATATTTCAAAAAAAAACATCATGAGAAATATACTGATCTTTGTTTTAGTAGCACTACCGATGCTGGCAACAGCTCAAATTGAAGCCACCACGAAAGCAGGTAAAGCAGTTTTATTGTTTGAAAACGGCACCTGGGAATATGCTGGACAAGAAACCCCCCAAACTATTGAATTTATGGCTGTTGAAATAGAGGAAGGGCTTACAAAAGAATCTCCTTTGAGCGAACTGTATTATTCCGAAAGCAAAAGACTGGTAAAATATTTTGGACCCGTAAAAGGAAAAATTAAAGGTAGGGCGAAATGTTTGTTTGTTGAAGGACAACCGAAGATTTATTTTCAGTGGGAACTGGGTTTATTAGATAGTTACCGATACTTTGGACATATGAAAGCAGGTAAAAAAGTAACGCTGATAACAAAGAATAATACATCAATAGATTTAATCCTTAATGAAGATATTGATATGGAATTTGTGAAAAAATATAAGTTTTCCATTTTGAAAGGAGCGTGTAAGCTGACAGATGAACAATTCAAATTGATCCTGAATTCCCCTATCTCCGAAATGAAGGTAGAGTGGAAGAAGGAACCAGAAACCTATAAGGTAAACGACGGCTATTATTTCTCCAAAACATTTCAGGAACTTCTTAAATAGCATATTCGTCAAGGGTCATTAATTGGTTTGAATAAACTAACTAATGACCCTAGGCTATTGCACTATTCACCGATTAATGAAAAGTCTCGTACCTCAGTGCATCCATAATTTTTTCTTCCTTGGTTATTTCACCTTCAGAGATATTAATGGCTGTCTCTATCAATGCTAAATGAGAATAAGCCTGGGGGAAGTTTCCCAGTTGTTGCTTGGTTTCAAAATCCAGGTCTTCGCTAAATAAACCCAGATGATTATTATAGGTTAGCAACTGCTCAAATCGTTCAATGGCCGCTTCTTTTTCCCCGATCTTATACAACGCATTGATAAGCCAGAAAGTACAGATAGTAAAGGATGACTTAGGCAGACCAAAATCATCCTGATTGATGTAGCGATACATCAAACCATTATGTTCCAATTCCTTTTGGATAGCGTATACCGTTGATTTATAGCGTTCATCCTTTGCTTTTACAAAACCGTAACTCTCCAATAACAATACCGATGCATCTAAATCATCACTTCCGTACGCTTGTGAATATGATTGTTTGGTTTCCGACCAGGCTTTTAGCTCAATCTCGGCACGGATCTTATCCTCCAGCTTTTTCCATTTCTTAATGTAATCATCCTGCTTAAGTAAAACAGCAATTTTTTGAGCACGATCAATAGCAACCCAGCACAGCACCTTGCTAAAGGTAAAATGCTTGCTTTCGTTGCGTATTTCCCATATTCCCTTATCCGGTTTCTGCCAGTTCTTCTCTACCATCTTTACCACGTTACGAACAACGGTCCATAAATCCTCGCTGTAGCTTAGTGAGGCAGAAAACAAACTAAAATGCTGATAGATGGCATCCATTAAAATACCGTAAATATCGTTTTGTTTTTGTTTGTAAGCTGCATTCCCCACCCTAACAGGCTTGGAGTTTCCGTAACCAGCCAGGTGCGGAAGCTCATACTCCGAAAGTCTTTTCTCGCCGCTGATGCCATACATTATCTGCATCTTCTCGTCCTTTTCGGGAAGTATATTCACAATGAAACGCAAATAATTTTGTGCAACCGTACTGTGCCCAAGTTGAGTCAATATTTTTACTACCATTGAACCATCTCTGATCCAACAGAACCGATAATCCCAGTTACGAACCTCTCCAACGGTTTCGGGGAGTGAAGTGGTCAGTGCTGCCAATACAGCGCCTGACTTATCGTAGCTTAAAAGTTTTAACGTTAAGGCACTGCGGTTTATTTCGTTGTTGTAGTTACTAAAGGTAGTAGTCTTTTCCGACCAGTTTAACCAGTACACCTTGGTACGCTCCATCTTTAGCTTAACCCTTTGAATATCCTGATTGAGCAATTTTTGGTTATAGCTAACCAACATATATTTGCTATCGGTTAAGGTAATCACCTCTTTGTTTAAAACATCCTTAAAATCAAAGTCGGTATACAAATAAAGAGAATCATAAGAACCTCTTTTGGTAAAAGCCTTAATGTATTTCTTGTTTTCCGAAATAAAGGTTTCGTGCACACCATATTCGAGCTTTGGGTCGTAGGTTATTTTAAACGTTGGTGCCCCGCTAATACAATTGAAAACGCGCACTAGATCGGATGGCGAATAATAGCCGTCGTCATTTTTATATCTCGGCATAAAGTCAATCACCTCAAAAACACCATCTTCGCACACAAACTTAGTGCACAACAAATTAGTCCTTTCGATGTACTCCTGGTTGATCGAAAGTAATTTCTCCGGTTCTATCGATACAGAACCGCCTTTTTCCTTGTCCAGTAGTTTGGCAAAAACCGACGGTGCATCAAATTTTGGCAAACATAACCAATCGACACTTCCATTTTCGGAAACCAACGCCGCAGATCTACAATTCCCGATAATCCCGTAATTCAGATTCAGATTCTCCATATATTAAAATTTATTGGTTAGTTTTGTAATACTCCTGGTTTGGAAAAGCCAAAACCAAACAAGATAATCTTGAAAAGTAATAGGAGCACCACCGATAATTACTTGAAATGAGCCTGAGGCCCATTTTCTTAGGGGATTTCAAATAAAAATGACAATTAACCAAAATAATCGGTCTAAAAATGGTATATTATTTCTAATTTTCAAATAAAAAAAGTCATTCTATGCAAAAAATTCATATCGTTTCGAACAGACTTCCATTTAGCATTAAAGATGAAGGGGAAAAAGTAACCCTTGAAGCCAGTGTAGGAGGCTTGGCAACAGGCATGAAATCCATCTACAAAGATTATGGAGGAACATGGATAGGATGGAACGGGTTAGACAGTGATACCATAGAGTCAGGCAAACAAAAAAAAGTAGACCAACTTTTTAAACAAGAGAAATGTGCCTCCGTTCATCTAAATTCTGAAGAAATACAATTGTTTTATGAAGGATTTAGTAATCGAACCATATGGCCTCTATTTCACTATTTTACGCAATATGCCAATTTCAACAACGAGGATTGGGAAACCTATAAGGCAGTGAACCAAAAATTTGCCGATGCGGCGATCGACGCACTGGAAGATGGCGATGCTGTTTGGGTCCACGACTACCAGTTGCTCTTGGTGCCCGAAATGATCAAATCCAAAAAACCGAATGTAACAATAGGTTTCTTTTTGCACATCCCTTTTCCGTCCTATGAGGTGTTCAGGATTTTACCTTGGCGCAGAGAAATTGTTCAGGGTATGTTAGGGGCCGATCTGATTGGTTTCCATACCTACGATTACGAAAGACACTTCTTTAGCTGTGTACGTCGTTTGTTTGGTTACGAGATCTCTTTTAACCAGATTCATATTGAAGAACGCATCATTATTGCGGATTCGTTCCCCATGGGCATCGACTACGACAAGTTTATGAAATGCGCCAAAAATGTTGGTATGAAAGCCATCACGGAGAAATCGGATTTGCATAAGGAGCTTGATAAGTACTTCCTTGCATCGCCCGACCGTAAGCTGATCCTTTCGATTGACAGACTGGATTACACCAAGGGCATCCCGAATCGCCTAAAGGCTTTTGGTCGTTTCTTGGAAAAATATCCGGAGTTCCGTCAAAAGGTGACCCTGATTATGTTGGCAGTACCTTCTCGCGATCAGGTGGATCATTATCAGCAACTAAAAAAGGAAGTGGATGAACTGGTTGGACAAATTAACGGAACCTATGGATCCATCAATTATTCGCCTATCTGGTATTTTTACCGTTCTCTACCTTTTAGTAATCTGATAGAGTTATATAGCTCGTGCGATGTCGCATTAATTACTCCCGTGCGGGACGGTATGAACCTGGTAGCCAAAGAGTATGTGGCTTCCCGTTTAAATAACACAGGCGTTCTTATTTTAAGTGAGATGGCTGGTGTTGCCAAAGAAATGGGGGAGGCATTGATCATCAATCCTGTTGATGAAGAGGAAATGGCGGACAGTATTAACCAGGCACTCACCATGCCCTTGGAGGAACAAAAATCACGTATCAAGTTTATGAAAGAACGTATTCGGCGTTACGATGTATTTAAGTGGGCCAACGAATTTATTCGTACATTAAAAAAAGCGGAAAGTGTTCAAAGTGATTTCTTAGCCAAGCGAATCACCAAACAATTAGCCGGAAAATTGATAGATCAATACGCCAAAGCTAAAAAACGAGCGCTCTTTTTAGATTATGATGGAACCTTGGCTCATTTTGTCAAGAATCCTCAGGATGCTAAACCGGATAGAGAATTACATGATATAATTAAAAAACTAACCTCAAATAAAGCCAATACCGTTACCATTATTAGTGGCAGAGATAGGTACACGTTAGAAAAATGGTTTACAGGTCATCATGTAAACTTAATTTGCGAACATGGTGTATGGTTAAAAAAAGTAGATGGAGATTGGGAAATGTTATCCGCAGTAAACAACAGCTGGATGCCTAATGTGCGTCCTGTAATGGAAAGTTTTGTCGACAGGACTCCAGGCAGCTTTATAGAGGAAAAAAACTACTCTTTGGTTTGGCACTTCCGTAAGTCAGAGCCGGAACAAGGTGAGTTACGGGCTAATGAACTAAAAGATGAGTTGAACACGCACCTGAGCAACCACAACCTTGAAATTATGGAAGGTAACAAGGTAATTGAGGTAAAGAGCGGGGGCATAAACAAAGGTATCGCAGCACTTCAGTTTATAAGCAATCAACCCTACGATTTTATTATGGCCGTTGGCGACGATTGGACAGACGAATTTATGTTCCGAGAATTGCCCGAGGAAGCGGTAACCATTAAAGTAGGCATGAAACATACCAAAGCGGCCTACAAGGTTGAATCAGTAGATGCGGTCAGGAATTTGTTGAAGATGATGTAGGCCATCTTACCGGACAACTAAGATACAGGCCTGTTAGGGAATTTCTTAACAGGCTTTTTCTACTACCCATTGCTATTGGTTGCCACCGTTAGTCACACTAAAATAGTATGAAGATGCAAAGTCCATTTTATCAGCTAGAGGCGAAAAATATTCAAGGCAAGATTATCTTGATGGAAGATTACAAAGGCAAAAACGTATTGGTGGTGAATACGGCCAGCAACTGCGGCTTAACCCCACAGTTTGAAGGATTGGAGAAGCTTTACCAAAAATATAAAAACCAGGGGTTGGTGGTGCTTGGCTTTCCATGTAATCAGTTTGCCAATCAGGAGCCTGGCGATGAAAAATCCATAACTGAAGGTTGTATGCTTAACTATGGGGTTTCATTTCCGATGTTCTCCAAAATCGAGGTGAACGGAGATGGAGCTCATCCAATTTATAAATATTTAAAAAAGCAATTGCCAGGCCTATTGGGTCAAAAAATCAAATGGAATTTCACCAAGTTTCTGATCGATGAGAATGGCCGTCCTGTTAAACGTTTTGCCCCAACCACCAAACCTCAAAAAATTGACCGTTATTTGGAAAAGATGCTGGCCAGATAATGCCATATTCGACAGTTGGCCAACCTAAAGTCCGGTTAGAACTATAACTGCCATAAAATTCGTCATAACATCAGTTCGATTTAGTTTACAGAAGGGTCTTCCTGTCTTTTCGAAGAAGCATCTGCTATCCATTAGGCCTGCTTCCCTTTTTGAATAATTTCATCATAATTTTTATCAAAGTACGTTGTTATATTTATTCTATAAGCAAAACCATTGTTGTTATAGGTCCATAACGTACATAATTCAATCACTGTAAAGATCTGCACCCACTTTTTTCGGCGGCATGTGACTAATCATTTCATGGTGTTGTGCTATTGTATTGATTAACGTATTTAATCTGCAAGATAACTTTCACCAAGAATCATGTCTAAATCTGCTGTTCGTTCAGCTAAACCAGGAAATGGAGGAAGCGGCGCGCTTGGAACAGGTTCATACCAAAAAGTGGCGGTGGACCAATCGTCATCTCTTTCATAGTAACAACAACCAATTTGCTGAATCGTAACTCTCATTTCTTCTTTCCAATAGATAGGGTCAGGTATATGCCAGCGATACATAGAAATATAACTCGGTTCCATTTTAACCTTTTTATTGTTTTTTTCATTTCTATTGAGGGAAATAGCATCAACCAGGGTGTCCGCCTGGGTAACGAAATTAGCGCCATGGTACATATAGGTAGTATTTTGTACTCCATATGATAAACCAACCCAATCTTCGGCACCTGTTCCGCAAATCGTTGGGAATTCAGTATCACCATCCATATAGCATTTGATTTCACCTTCTCCCCACCACCCAGGGTGAAGTGTTCTAATACCGAGAACAGCGCCTATGAAACGACCTTTTCCGGTTCTCTTAGGTAAAATCTCAAAATCTTTCTTTAACGTGGTAGGATTCTCTCTTTTAAAGAGTACATGTAGCCTGCCTACGTCACCTTTGTGGTTATCGTTGACCGTGTAATCTATTTGATAATACAGGTTTAGCCTTGTGTCAGATTCATTTGTCAAAGTAATTTTTGCCCCTTTTGCAAAGGGCATAGGTAGCCAAAAATTCATCGCTCCCTTTTCGCCAATAGAGTGCACTGCCGATTGATATGACGTGAGTTTTGAGTGAGCTAATCCCATAAAATCGCCTATTGGACATTCAATGCTTGGGTGCTCCTGCCCATCCCAATATGCTCTGATTACAGTGCTTCTCAATTTTTTATTGCGTTCCTGTGGCTCCTCCTTTATCCAATTCATATGAAGAAATTCACCAGCCATCCATATATGTCGTATCGTTCCTGCTTCTTTTATATCACACAACACTACTTCTTCCTGAGGTTTTAATATTCGATTCGGCGCCCCTTTTCTGCCGACGCCTAAATTGCTGGCGGCCATACCTGCTTTACCGGGTTCACCTGTAGGATTTTCGAACGATATTGCGCGAGGTGCTATATCGGTATTGAGATTATAAAGGCTTAACTGTTCAAAATTATTAACGGATTGTTCTTCGTTTTTAACTTCTGTACAACTATATAAAACAGCCGTTAGAATAAGTAACCATGATCTTTTCATAAAACATTGTCTTTTTAATTGCAGCGATGGAGCAGAACCTAATAGGTTATATAATTTACGGTGACTAAAAGTAACATTTCTGAGTAAATTATCAACGCTATTCCGTCGTATTGTATCCCGATATTCGGGGCAATAAAGTTTTCACCGTTAGCTGCCAGGCTTACCGATAGAGTTCTTTGAGCTTTACTCAAAGCTAGCTTATTTTTTACAATGTTCATGATTTTCCATTCGCAAGGGCTTTCAAGCTTACATACTTATCCAAGCCCAGCAGCCTTTTGTTTCGCACAAAATTACCGTAATGTCGATGCGGACCGAGTTGTTTGTTTTTTTGACATTTGAACTGTTTATCATCCAAGTGTTTGATGATAATCCCGATGGTTTCCCAAAATGTGGGTCACTTTGCGGATGGAGAAATAGTTTAGCCATTGGATGAGCAATGAGTTGAGCTTATAAAGCTTGGCATTGATACTCCAACACCTCCACTTTGCAAGTAACCCCAACTGCTTGCTTTTAGGTTTTGTTGAACACTGACCCTATTCTAATTTATATTTTATCGAAAAATACCGCATATCCTTATTTATGCGGCAAAAGTGAAGTAACGATAAAATAATTTTCAGAAATACAGATTTCTTCTTTATTGTATTAATCAACGTTCCTTAACAAACGTACATAGTTATAGTACCTTTCGCCACCTTCACTTGCTGGTCCATCTTCATGTTTGGCGTCAAACCTTACAGCTCCCGCACCATGGAAATCCAACCCTTCTTTATTTACGGCTCGACCAAATGCCACATACCAGGCATAATAATATGGTTTTCCTTTTTGGAATCTTGCCGAAGTACCTGTCCAATAGTAAGGATAATCTTTATCTCCATTTTCATTACTTATCTCGGAACAACTAAACATAGGGTCAATTGAAGGCCCAACCTGTTTAGGGTTTTTAGCATTGGGCGCAAAAGAGTAATCAACAATACTTTGCAATTCCTTTACGTTCGGCAAGCGCCAATCTGAATACCCTGCCAATTCTGAATTTTCTGCGTAAGATAAAGCACTTTCCCAATTCAGTCCTTTTCCACTATCATTTTTAGACCACATTAATCCAGTTGCTTTATCGGTAATAGTACCGTTTTTATTATCCTGTAAATCATTCGTACCATAAATACTTCCGCGAACAGCTCTAACATGTTTAAATAATGGGTTACCCATTGGTTTTCCTCCATTTCCAGGAGGCGGACCTTGCCCTGGTGGTGGTTGATGTCCTTCAGGTGGTCCTTTGTGCGCTTTTTCACCAATTCCAGCTTCTGCACGGTATGCTTTAATATGACCAGTCACATGGTTTACACCAAACGCAGCATGAAAACCGCCCTCTTCTGTATGACCAACATATTTATTACTTGACCAGTATTGCTCGCTTTTGTCAGGATTCTCATTGTTAACAAGAGAGAAATGATTGGTGTCTAAGTAAGGCCATCCCGAACTAAAATCACTGATGGAGAATAACTCCTTGACTGTCGGCATTCGCCAGTCATGATAACCACCAAGCTCCAAATTTTCACAATATTCATATGCACCTTGCCAATCAAATCCTTCTGAAGTAGGTATTTCTTGCCAAACCAGTCCTGTATTCAAATCTGCAACAGTTCCGTCTCCATTTTTTTCAAAAGACATCTTCTTGCCTGTTAAATAATTAGCATCCTGACCGAAAAGCGAATCGCCTGGTACTACTGCCTTAATCACGTCTCCGTCTTCATCGTATAGTGAAACCTGACCCGTTGCCACTTGCACAAAATTGTATACGTTATCTTTAACCGCACTTGACTCTGTGCCCTTAAAACGACACGATTGGATTGTAAAAACAAGTAGAATAAGAAAAATTCCTCTTAACGGGGTGTTGTTTTTCAATGTTTTCATCATGATTTTTTCCTGTTTATAGAATCTACAATATTTTCATTCTATCACTCAACACTTGCTTAATTCCTTACTGCGTTGAAGTATATATATACTTAATGTTAAATTTTTTATATACGTGGTGGTTGGCTTTTTTCTATAAATAAATACCTAAAGCTGAACTAGATGGTGCACCTATCTAATTCAGCCCAACAGCTATTGATGGATTATTCTTTTAATTTCTTACTAAACGCACGTAGTTACGTATTCTAAGTAAATCATCGGCATTGTCCGATTCCATTAGATAATCATCCACTACGCCGGCTTTAGGGTCAGAACGCTGTGCCCCTGCTCCATGCCAGTCGTAATATTCTGTTGCAGAGCTATTATCTCTGCTGTAAGCCTTTCCAAAAGCAATGTAACAAGCTGTGTATTTAAAATCACCTTGTGTAGTACTCGTCCAAAACCAACTGTCACTATCCGTACAGCTAAAATAGGTTTCGTCAATAGCCGGAAATGTGGTCTTTTCATAGTCCACAATACTTTGTAATTCTTTGGTATTTGGCAAACGCCAATCGGTATATCCGGCTACTTCACTTTCTGATGCAAGCGCTAAAGCCTCTACCCAATCATACGTATTTCCGTCGTCGGTCTGTTGCCACATAAGGCCTGTAGCTTGATCTGTAACTGTGCCATCTCCATTATCTACAAAATCATTCACGCCATATACATTTTCTTCCCCACGCACTGCTCTTACGAAGCAACCAGGATCCTGAACTCCCGAACTCCCATCAAAATACAATCCTGTTTCGTACGATTTAATGTGTCCGTCGGCAAAGTTAAATCCAAATGCTCCTTCAATGTTATCTGTTTGCAAACCGCCTTTTACATATTTTGTACTCGACCAATATTGCCCTGCATAGGGTATATTTTCATCATACTCAAAATCAAAGTATTCATCGTAAAGGTAAGGTTGTGAATCGCTTGTGTTTGTTGCGTCCAACTCACCATTAGAATTTAATAGTGAATATAACTCTTTAATAGTGGGTAGTCTCCAATCGGTATATCCCCCTATTTCCAGACTTTCGACATAATCAAACGCATCATAATAGTTGTGGCGTTCAAAGTCTGGGGTTTGCTGCCACATTAAACCCGTATTTAAATCGGTTACCGTACCATCTCCGTTATCTTCAAAAGACGAAGCCGTACCCGAATATTGTGCATCCTGTCCGTAATAGTCATCACCTTCACCCGGCGCTGAAATTTCATTGCCATCAGCATCATAAAAAACATCTTGCCCAGTATCCGTTAAAATAAAAGTTACCGCTGGTTCTGTCTCTTCCACTTCTTCCTCAGTAATATCATCATCTTTTTGGCAAGATGTAAAAACAGAAATAGCCAGAAACAGCACTAATGTGTTTAAAATAATGGCGTTTTTGCCCGATAGGGTAGCTAAAAAAGACTCAAATTGTTTGCTCCTTAGTGTGTACTTCGTTCCTTTCATATCAGCATATTGATAATTAATATTTTCACACGAAATTACCCTGCCAAGTATTAATTAAGGCATATAATCTATGATATGAAGAGTTTTGACGACAGTATGTGATATTTTATCTTACATTGATAGTTACTATCTTTGATCATTCAACCTTGAATCTAACGCCAGTTGGCTTAACAACTATTGATGCCGTCATTGTTTTTGTTATAATTACTGGGGTTCTGCCCGTTGCATTCCCTCAAACAAGGGAAATATCTTTATCTTCGGGTGTTTTTATGGGTAGTTTTCTGGGGATACACCAAATCGGACTATTGACATCGTGTTACTTTTATTGTGTTTGTTGTTACCAGTTTGTAAATATAATATAAATACATGGAAAATTATTAGCCTTATTTGCCCATATCTCCCTGCCGGGGAGAGAAGGCAAATTTATGGCAGCGACCGCATGCCGCCTTAGCTTTAGTGGTGGAATGGGCTCGAACTTTCTTGTTTTGTGGGTTGGCTACTTTTTTATTTAGTAAATTAATCGATTTAGTGTCATCGTTTCACGGGCGCCAATTACGGTTTTATGCTTTGTTGTATGCTTATTTTTATTCGAATATTCTGTTTCTGAAAATGTCTTTTAATCCGGCATAATTTGTTTTCGGCTCACGACAAATATAAATAGTGGTTAACTCATCCTCACTTTCATCTGCATAGGGATTTAATATTGTGTCCGTTACTTCGACGGTAGAAAAAAAGTATTCCCAATACTCCTTTGGCACACCTTTGTTGCTGATTGCAATTAAGGTACCCGGCAGATTGCCATCATTAGGCGCCCATTGATAATAGCTTCCATGATAGGATATAGCTTTCGGAACGTTATATTCTTCGGAGAATAAATTGACCGCACCTGCTTGTTTATAATGTTTCCCCCAGATCACACAGTTCTTTTTATCTTCCAAATGCAGATCATCATATATTCTTTTCACTGACGAGAGCACCTTTCTCCATTGATATTGAGAGTAAAATTCTTCAAACGGCAATGGGTAATGATTCTCCTCATTTTTAATATGGGCATATTTAATAAACCTATCCAGTTTTAGTATTGTCATTCCGTAAGGGAGCATAACTGCACCACCTATAACAAGTAGAATTATTTGAGCACAGTATAACCAATTTCTTTTATTGAATACTTTTATTTCAAGCCAAACACTTCCCAATATGACCAGGCAAATTAACGCAGGGAAGAAATAATAATGTTTTCCTTTTGAAACAGCTAATAATAGAATCGAAATCAGTATGGAGAGGGACACAATATGGTTATGTTCATCTTTTTTAAAAATAACAGCATACACAAAACCTGCTGTATAGATGCCTATAGCAAAAGGATTCAATTGGATAAATAGGTTTAGTAACCCCTTGGTTGCGGATTGATCATTCAGTTGCGCCTTGTACAACTCTTTCATATGATGCAAAACCGGAAAGTCATTTATAATTTGCCATATAATATTAGGGCTTATCAGTAGGATAAAAAGAACGGGATAAATAATAGTCTCTCTGCCAAGGATTCCGTTTCTTGTTCTTTTAAAAAACAATAGACTAATCAAACCAGCCACAAAAAAGAGGATGTCGTATTTGTTCAAGAAACCCGCTGCCAATGTCAGAGCAAGGAGCAATAAATACTTTTTATTAAGGGTTTTAACAAATCTGACAAAGAGAATGAACCCCAGTAACCAAAAGAACTGGCTAAAAACTACCGGTTGAAACAACTGGTGAGTTCGAGTGAAGGCAGGAGCTGCCAGTAAAAATGTCATTACCAGTAACAATGCTTTTGTTTTACCGCCCAGCTCAAGTGTAATTTTTCCGGCAAGTATAAATATTGCCATAGAAGCCAGATGCGAAAACAAGTGATGAACAATAACTGAAGTAGAACCGGTAAGATTTTGAAGGTATGCAAAAACCCCAATCAATGGGGGAAATTCCATAAAACCGAAAGCAAGGTGATTTCCCGCATCAATATGTAATAATTCATCTCCCTGAAATCCGGAATGAATATCAGCTAATAGGTGCAAGCCTATTTTTAGCAGGCAGGCAAATCCAATAATAATATCATTATTCCATTTCATTTCTGGTTATTTCCTCGGAATTAACGCACAACGTTTACTGGACGAAATGTCAGGGAACGTGTAAACGAACCATACCTTTCAAAACGCTATGGAGCCCTAAATTATATTATTGTTCTGTGAAAACCCTCATTACTGCATCAACATCGTCAGTGGCGAGCGTCGGATAATATAGCTTGTTTTCTTCAATGGAACCTTCGATGGTTATACCCCAAATGGTCATGTCTATCTTTGGCGGATTGTAGCGATAGGTACCTTTTTCATTTAACTCGATAAATCCATCCTCATAGTAATCAAATTCATTTTTTGATTTGAAGGTGATTTGGTAATAATATTTTAGCCCGCTATAGATTGTATCACAAACCCATATGGTGCCTATCAACTCCGGGCTATCATTATTCTCGCTTTTATCGCAAGCACACAATCCTAATAAAACTAAAACCAGAGTAGCAAATAATGTTTTTATTACGTTCATAATGGTAAGTTTTTGTTTGTGATTATAACAAGATTGAATACCGTAAAAGTTACAAAAACAACCTCTTATTTAAAACCAATTTAATCAGTAATGTTGTTCAACATCATTATATCTTTTCTTAATCCTCGAACCTCGGTTCTTTTCTCGTAAGCCTTATTTCTTTATCGTGAATATCTCTGAACAACTCCTCAACCTTAATGAAGGGGTCTTGGACATCCCTGAACAAACCGACTACCTCCTTGATTGACCGCCGGAGTTCATTGCTTCACATATATACCTTTTCGATTGAATCTCAGCTTACTTTATTTGAACGATACCGCTGCGATACAATTCAATCGCCTCGTTTAACAACACCCTGATGTCATTAATCGGCAAATCTTTATACGGATCTACCCTAAAAATCTTCATGCGGGAGCGAGTGCCCTGCTCCAAACCGGGGTGATTCAAGTGCTTACCTTCCACCATCAGAATATAGGGTTCGCCTGTTTTTTTTTCGGTCCAGAGGTAGCAGAACATTTTGTTTTTATAGCAAAAACAAGGCATCCCATATTTTACTGTTTCAGTAACGTGCTCGTCCTGGCCAAGGATGATATGTCTTAATGCGAGCAAACAACTTTTTTGCGGTTCTGGTTTTTTAAGGTAATACTCATCAAGGTTCAAGGTCATCTTACTCATTTTTGTCCATTACACCCACATAAAAATCCACCTCTGCGTCAAAGGGGTCTTGTGCTTTCTCCCCGAAAACCTCAAAGTCAGCAACATAGTTTCTATCCCATTTCATCTCAAATATTCTTGACCAATGTTTCACCACCAAACCTTTCGTCAAGTCTCCTTTTTCGCTGGTCTTGATATAATTCCCGCCGACAAATGACCTCCCCACCATTCCATCAGGAATTGAATTTAAATTTTTCACCTTACAACCCAGTATCGCAGTGTAAGGTTGAGTATGGTCTCCTTCATAGTCTGTGTAGAGTGAATAAACGACACCGTCGGCCTTGTTGGGGATTTTCTCAAAAATATTTTCCGACATAAAGCGTTGCCACATTTTCGCAATTTCTTGGGCCGCTTGTCCATTCTCGTTAGTAGTTTTTACCGAGATTCCAATAACCTTAAAAGGTTCGATTATTACTGTTTTCATTTTTTGTTTTGTTTTGATTCGATACAAATGTAGAATCACCTGGTGTCAAAGGTATGTCAGGGGTATTATGTTTTTTACTACCGCATTTTTCAAGGTATTCTTGTAATGTTATGTTGTGAGGTTCAAACTGCGTATCTAATCGCATTAGGTTCCGGATTCTATCCAGCCGAAAAGCTCTATAATCTTTTCTCATTCTGCAAAATGCGATTAGGATCCAATTGTCATTGGCGGTGTAAAGGGCGAAAGGTTCTATTTGCCTTTGTGTTTGTTTATTGTCCATTGATACATATTCAATTTGTACGACTTGAAAATTAGCAATACAAGACTGCAACTGCATCAAATAATTACTGGTTTTATGGTTGTATTTGTTGTTTCGGACTTGAATTCTTTGGGAAAGGAAATCCAGTTTAGATTTTTGGGTAAGGCGAAGTACAGATTTTATTTTTGTTATGGCATTTTGATATTGGTCGACCAAAGATTGATCTTTGTTCTTTAAAATCAGATATTCTGCCGTGATGAGGGCACTGGCTTCTTCTTCGGTGAACATGATCGGTGGAAGTTTGTATCCTTCCATTATGGAATAGCCTTTGCCTTCTTCGGTTATGATAGGAATTCCAGATTGCTCAAGTGTCCTGATGTCCCGATAAACCGTTCGTATACTAACCTTATGTTTTTCGGCAATATCCTTTGCCGTTATAATATGCATTGACTGTAACTGTGTCAAGATAGAGGTCAATCTTGTGAGTCTTGGTTTGTCTTCTGCCATTGCTGTTTGATTTACTTTTGGCGTAGTAAGCCTAAAAACATTTTTCCGAAATCATTTCAAATCCTGGTTTTATGTATTCTATTTCATCATCCTGGTTAAAGCTTCTTACATACATTTTGAAATTATGGGAATCCTTAAGTTACTGCAAATTACTTCTTCAAAGACCTGTACTTGTCATGTAAACCTTCCCCATTGAGAATTTTCGGCATACATTTTTCAATTCTAGCAGTTCTGGTTTTTGATTGCTTTGGCTGAGTAAAATAAAGAATATACCCTCTTTGTCGCCCTTTTGTCAAAGCTTCAAAAGCAGATTTAAACACCGGGTCTTCTTCGAATTTATTTTCCAATTCCTTGGGGAAGGGTTCTGTATTCTTTTTAAAGTCGACTTTCAATCCGGCCTTTTCAATTTCAATGGCTTCATAGATGTAGGCCTTAAGAATAGCTTCGCGCTCTATAATTCCCTGAGTGTCATTAAACTTAACATATCGGACAGCCCGTGAATTATCGCCGGGTGCGACAAGAATATGATGGGCATCTTTCAGTAAAGTTCCCTTGAAAAAACTAATCGCACAAAAATCCCTCAATGCACTTACCATTAAAACGTTTTTGTTCTGAAAAGTATAGCATGGGACACCCCATTTTAATTCCTCAGTTAACCCACATTCAAGCACAACCGCCCTTAACAAACTCAATTCTTCCGGCCATTGATGAACTTTACAACCGGAAGTACCTCCAAGTGGGCAGCGCAAACAACCATCAGCAAGATATTTGTCAACTTTATGATTCATAATATTCGATTACAGACATTCCTCCATTACAACATTCCTCCGTGCCTTCATTACTTCCGAAGCCTACGCTTTACTCATCATCTCATCATCTCACCTTCTTGCCTATGCCGAGTACTGCAGCTCTATCAGCTTTTTGTACTTGCCATTGAGCACCTTCATCAGCGATTCATGTGTGCCTTGTTCTACTATCCGGCCTTGTTCCAATACCACAATTTCATCGGCTTTTCGGATGGTGGACAAACGGTGGGCAATGACTATGGATGTGCGTCCAATCATCAACTTTTCCAGCGCTTCTTGCACCAGTTTTTCCGATTCGGAATCAAGGGAAGAGGTCGCCTCATCTAAAATCAGAATCTTCGGATCGTTTAAAATGGCACGTGCTATGGCTATTCTCTGCCGCTGACCTCCGGAAAGTTGAGTGCCCCGTTCGCCCACAATGGTGTCAAACTTTTCGGGAAAACGCTCTATAAATTCCAGGGCGTTGGCGTTTTTTGCTGCTTCATAAATCTCTTGAACACTGGCGTCAGGCTTTCCATAGGCTATGTTTTCGCCAATACTTCCTCCAAACAGAAAGATATCTTGTGGAACTAAAGAAATCTGCCTCCTCAATGCTGACAGTGGAAAGTCGTAACTATCCACCTGATCGAAAAACATGGTGTTTTGAGGCGGCCGATGCAGCATTAATAACAAAGAGGCTAAGGTACTTTTACCGGCTCCACTGGGCCCTACCAAGGCAATCATTTTGTTACTTTCAATTTGTAGATTGATGTTTTTCAGAACCGCTTGTTCTTTGCGGGAAGGATAGGCAAAATTTAAGTTGCTCAGCTTTATTTTTCCATGCATTTTAAATTTCGGATCAACTTCACTTAATTCCTGAATATCCTCGGGTTCTTCATCATAAATCTTGAAGAGGTCTTCGGTAGCGCCGATAAACTTTTGAATATTGGCATAAACGGTTGCCAATCCTCCGATAGTACCTCCCACAAATACGGAATAGATCACAAAGGAAAACAAATCCCCTGCCACCATTTCGCCCTTTTGCAATAACACGGACCCTTTCCAAACCACAGCAGATATGGCACCAAACAGTCCTAAAATTATAAAAGATGAAAAAGCCCCGCGGTATTTACCGCTGGTCATGCCTAAATCGGCAATCTCTTTGGTCTTTTTTTTATATCGGGCTATTTCCACAAATTCGTTGGTGAAGGCCTTTACGCTCTGGATTCCTTGCAAGGTTTCTTCCACTATGGTATTTGAGTCTGCCACCTTTGTCTGAACCTCTTTTGAGAATTTACGGATAAACTTCCCGAAGAAGCGGGCAAAAACCATGGCGGGTGGTAAGACTATCAACATAAAACCCGTAAGCTGAATAGAGGTGATGGCCAACAGCGCAATTCCTCCAATGATAACCACAATTTGTCGGATGAATTCGGCCAATGTGGTGGTCATGGTTTCCTGCAAAAGGGCAACATCGGCAGAAATACGGCTGTTCAACTCCCCTACCCTTCTTTTCTCGAAAAAGCGCAAAGGGAGTTTAATCAGATGACGATAGCTGGCCAGGCGCAAGGCCGCCAACGACCGCTCTGTAACATTCACAAATAATATGATACGAAAATAGGAAAAGATGGCTTGAAGTATCAATATGCCCGCAATCAGCAAGGCAGTTTGATTTAAATCCAGCCCTAGCGTAGTGTTATTTCCCGCATTTACCAAATCACCCAATAATTTCGGAAAAGCCAGGCTAGCCAGGCTGGAACCCAACAAAAAGATCATACCCAGGATATACTGTATCCGATAAGGTTTTATATATTTATACAATCTCAAGGCACTGGCAATGCCGTTCCTGTCAAGTTTCCCTTTGGGGACGTTTGATGTATCTATTTTTGCCATTACCTCCTGTTAATCTAATAATATATCAAATAGACAATTTAACCGGAAGTTTGTTTTAAAACTGTTACCCCTTTAAAGCCAAATTACGGTTCTTGAAATTCGCGTCGTATGTAACCTCCTTCCCCATCCAAGATGGCGGTGCATAAGAATCGGCCTTTTCAATGGAATCAAATTCAATTTCAGCCAACACCAAACCTTCTAAACTGCCCTGAAATACGTCTATCTCAATAATCCTTCCCTCATCATTTATTAGGTGTCTGTGTTTTTCTATGCGACGATGTTCGGTCAAAGTCCAAAGCTGGTCAAAATGCGCCTTGGAAATGGGGATTTCGACTTCGATGCGGGTCAGTTCGCCAGAAGATTTAACCGTCAACCAATGATTTTCTCCCTTTTCCCGCACCCTAACTTCATTCCCTCCATCTTCTGATGCGATATACCCTTGCCGGATTGGCTGATAAGGTATCTTATTCAAAAAAGAGGGAGTATCTGAAACGAGAAACTTACGTTCTACTTCTTGGGCCATGTAATACTATTTTAAAATATAAAGTAAAGAAAAATATTTTAACGAATCGAGGGATTTGTCATAATCACCTAACTCATTTCATTGTCTGTTAAGCATGCAAGCCAGCTATTCTGTGACATTACTTATCCAGTCAATACAGGATCTTAAAAATCCGGTCGATTGTCGCAATTATAATATAATCTTGACATAAATATAACTTTCATATTTTGCACGATTAGAACCCGGAACTGGCGTCGGAAAGTATATCCAAAAAAAAAGGATGTTACGCTGCAACATCCTCTTTTTTAAAACTATATTTTTATTTTTTTCCTAAATAATACACGAAAGAAGTTGCTTCTCCACTTCCCTTGATTTTTCCTCTCCCAATAATCCTTTTACATGCCCACACAATTGTTTAACAGCTTTTTGCTGTTCTCCTTCCGTTCCCGAAAACAAATCGAAATATGACGTGACAATAGAGTCCGGAAATTCCACGTCCCCATATTGCCCCCATTCTATCAAATATCTGACAGCTATTTTCTCTGCCTTTGTAAAATCGCTCATAACATTCATTGTTTTGATTCCGATTCTGAAATACGCAAAACACATGCCAAATTGTATTTGTCCTACTCAATCCATTATGTAGAACGCTTTTAAATATCGGCTTTAAGTCAAAATAGGAAAAATATTTATTACGGAATATTTTCTTTAATAGAAAACTTATCTACTTTTGAACTTAGATTTTCAAGCCGATCGCACGGCTTATTTTACCTGACAACAAGTCAGTTGAAACCAAACAACAAGCAATTAATAACCAATGACATCAGTTAACAAAAAAAAGGAAGGATTAGTACCGGAACCATCGTTGCGTAGGTTGCCAGTTTATTTGGCTTACCTAAAACTTGCCAAGCGAAGAAATCAGGAATTTGTATCTTCGACTCATATAGCCCGTGACATGGGTGTAGATCCTACCCAGGTAACTAAGGACCTATCATACACCAGCATAGTTGGAAAAACAAGAGTTGGATACGAGGTAATTGCGCTTATTGACGTCTTGGAAGATTTTCTGGGTTTTCGTTCTTTGGACAAAGCCTATTTGTTTGGTGCCGGAAGTTTGGGAAATGCATTACTGCACGACCATGGTTTAAATCAGTACGGCCTTAAAATAGTCGCTGCCTTTGATATCGACCCTAAAATAATTGGCCGTAAAATCGAGGGTGTACCCATTTACCATGTGGATGAATTTCAGAATATGCAGGATAAAAACGTGGAAGTAGGTATACTCACCGTACCTGCCGAATTCGCTCAGAGTGTTGCGCAAACCATGGCGGAAGGCGGTATCAAAGGCATTTGGAACTTTACGCCCATCCGAATTCGCCTCGAAGAAAACGTTGTGATCCAGGACACTTCGTTGTATGCACATTTGGCGGTTATGTTTAACCGCATGCAAAGCATTGATCCCAAATAGAGATTTCTGATTCCGATTAGAAAGTCAGTGTAAATTTTGTCTCCTTTTCCGGTTCTGAGTATGCGTTTATGGTACCTCCATGCAATCTTAATATTTGACGCGACAAACTTAAACCAATACCCGAGCCTTGAGGTTTTGTGGTAAAGAACGGAATAAAGACACGTTCCAACACATTGGGTAAAATACCTGGCCCATTATCCACTACCTGAATTACAATCCTGCCGCGACTATTTAGGTAGGCATTGAGCCCAATACTGGAACCTTCCCTGCCTGAAACCGCATGTATCGCGTTTTTAATTAGATTAATGATTACCTGCTCAATCAAATGCTCATCCGCAGACAATTCCAGTGATTCCGGTTCAATATTAACCCGGCAAGCTATGTTCTTGCTTTTCAATTCCTCTTCGAAAAGGTTGTGTATATTACCCAGCAACTGCCTCACCCTGAAGATGGAAAAATTTGGCTTCGGAATTTTGGTCAAATTTCTATAAGTATTGACAAAATGTAAAAGACCGTCTGTTCTTTTATGAATCGTTTGTAAAGCACTTCCCACTTCCTCCAGTGTCTCTAATTCATCCGCATTAATACCCTGCTCTTTCAATTCCTCGGTCAATTCTTTTAAAATCAGAGTTACCGTTGAAGCTAAGGACGATATGGGGGTAATTGAATTCATAATTTCGTGGGTCAGCACTCGAATAAGCTTCTGCCACGATTCCATTTCCTTTTCCTCCAGCTCTTGCTGAATATTTTTAATGGATACTAAGGTTATCGTACGGTTATGAATTTTAAATTCGGTTGCATATATAACCAACTGAAGCAGGTTATCTTTTTCCTGTACCTTAATCAAGGTGTTCTCGCCGTGTTTAATGCTGAAAAGTTTTTCGACCAACTCCTGGCTAAAACCACTTAAGGCCTGAACATTGCTTAAATTCCTGATCTGAAACAATTTTTTGGTGGCGTTATTGATGAGTTCCACCTTGCCATCTTTCTGAAAGGCGATTAATGCTATGCCTATATGCTGAATAACGGTCTGCAGGTAATAAAAGTTCTCTTCCTTCTCTGCCCTTACTTCCTGAAAATCCTTGATAACCTCATTAAAAGAATTCTTTAGTTTTTCAAAGGACGAACCTTCCCCTTCCACCTGAAAAGTCCTGGTAAAATCGGAATACCGGATTGATTCCAGAAAATTGTTTAAAATCCGATTGGTTCGGTCAATATAATGGATAAAGGCAAAAATCTGAATACCGATAAACCCGCCAATCAAAAACAGGGTCATGGTAAGATCGGTATTATAAATCAGATAAAACAGCAAAAAAATAGATGCCGTCAACACTGCCGTTCTTAAAATAAAATTTATCCTGAAGTTTTTATAAACCATACTTCTCCATTCTTCTGTAAAGCGAAGTTCGCGTCAGGCCTAGTTCCGATGCGGCCTTTGAGATATTCCCGCTGTTCATTCTCAATACCTTTTCGATAATCGACCTTTCCACCTCGTCCAGGTTGTACGAAGTAAGTTCAAGCCCATCCGAAGAAGATTTGGGAGGGGTTAATTGAAGGTCATCCTCACTCAAAACGGGTCCATCGCTCAAAATCACCGCTCTTTCCAATACGTGTTGAAACTCTCTCACATTACCAGGCCACTGATAATGCAGCAACTTATTCAGCGCACTTTTGTTTACTTTAGCCGCTTTTTTATATTTTTTAGAGAAATTGTTTAAAAAGTGTTCTGCCAGTACCGGAATATCTTCGGGTCGATCGCGCAAGGGCGGCAGCTCAATTTCTACGGTGTTCAAACGGTAAAGTAAGTCTATCCTGAATTCGTCTTGCCCTGCCATATCTTTCAAAGGCATGTTGGTTGCGCTAATCAACCTGATATCAATAGGTTTCGGTTTATTGGCGCCCACCCTTGTCACTTCCCTTCGTTCCAAAACCGTTAACAGTTTGCCCTGAAACGGTAAAGAAAGGTTTCCGATCTCATCAAGAAAAATGGTTCCATTCTGTGCCAATTCAAAACGTCCGGGCCTGTCCGCTTTGGCATCGGTAAAGGCACCTTTAACATGCCCAAACAGTTCGCTTTCGAACAATGTTTCGCTCAAGGCCCCCAAATCCACGCTAATAAAAGATTCGTTATTTCTGGTTGAATTTCTGTGAAGAGCCCTGGCCACCAACTCTTTTCCCGTACCGTTCTCACCCAATATAAGCACGTTGGCATCGGTTTGTGCCACTTTTTTTATGGTATTGAATACCTTTTGCATTCCGGGAGAAACGCCAATGAAATCGGCAAAGGGCTGATCCATTATGCTCTGCATCTCATGCTGCTTCTCCTTTAAATCGTGAACCTCGTTACGCGACTGCCTAAGTTTTACCGCAGACGATATGGTGGCTAATATTTTTTCGTTTTGCCAGGGTTTTAAAATAAAATCCGTAGCACCCGCTTTTATTGCTTTAACCGATTTTTCAACATCGCCATATGCAGTAATAAACAACACTACCGCTGCCGGATCTATATCCAATATTTTTTCGAGATACTGGAAGCCTTCCTGACCACTAATGGCATCTTTGGTGAAGTTCATGTCCAAAAGAATCACATCAAAAGTCTCTTTCTTCAAGATATTTTCAATATTAGCAGGATTACTTTCTGTTTTTACAACTTCCACATGTGACTTTAACAGCAGTTTTAACGCAAACAAAATATCTTCATTGTCGTCAACTGCTAAAATTCTTCCGTTTTTCTTTTGCATGAGTATTCCGTTTTCAGTTCTTTTTAAAGATATATATTTTGCGTTAATTGTTCAAAATCGTACGCTTTTTATCAACACCGGAAAGATCAAAAAGAATGCCGAACATGTAATATGCTTGATTGTAAGCCATTAATGCAGCTGGCATAGAAAATGAAGATAATAATTACCTAAATAGTTAGATTGTTGTATGATTCAATAGTTGGGGAAAGCATTCAATGGGCAGCTGTTTAGATATTTAAGGGTATAGATTACTTGATTATTTAATTCATAATGTATTAATTAGCGGTCAATTTAAGCCTATTGAACTGTACGTATTCGAACAGTTACTGTATCGAATACGTACACTTAGATTAATAATATATGTTACAGGCGGTAGAAATATCAAAGGAATACAGAAAGGGGCAAATCATGTCCTCTGTGTTAAGCAATATCAACATTGAGGTAAATGCCGGAGAGTATCTTGCAGTGGTGGGCCCGTCAGGTTCGGGAAAAACAACCTTATTGAATATCCTGGGTTTTTTGGACAAACCCACCAGTGGAAAGCTTGTATTTAAACATCAAAACATTTGTAAATTAAACGACAAGGAAAGGCTGGCTGTTAGGCGACAAGAGATTGGTTATGTTTTTAGTGAAGCGAACTTGATTGACGAACTAACCGTTTCTGAAAATGTGGAGCTTCCCCTTTTATATCAAAAAGTTAATAAAAGAAACCGGATAGAAAGAGTGCGTTTGCTGCTGGGCGAAATGAACTTGTTGCATAGAAAAAAACTCTACCCCAACGAACTATCAGCAATTGAGCAACAAAAAGTAGCTATTGCAAGAGCAATGGTGATACATCCTTCTTTGATATTAGCGGACGAACCGAGCGGAAACCTCAACTCTGCCGAAGGCAGTGAAATTTTAGATGTACTGGGAAAGATCAACGATAATGGAACCGCCATTGTATTATTCACTCATGCCAGGCGAATTGCGGAACGAGCCCGAAAATCGGTTCAATTATTCGACGGCCATCTTTTGTTGGATAAGGTATTGAAGTAAGCATGGAATTAATATTTAATTACATAAAAGTTGCGATAAGATCCTTGTTTAAAAAACGGTCAGATGCTGTTTTGAACGTGATAGGTTTGTCAATTGGGATCACCATCAGCATCTTGGTTTTTATGTACGTGCGTTACGAGCTTGCCTATGATAAAGCATATACCCAAAACAACCGAACATACAGAGTTATTACAAAAGGAAATATCGGCGGAAACGAATTTGAGAACGCGATGACACCGCAGCCTTTATCCGCTTTCCTTCGCAATAACTTCCCTGAAATTGAAAGTGTGGTAAAAATTGTTAGAGGCGCCAATAAACTGGTCACTTATAACGAAAAGAAATTTAACGAGGATAACTTTTTTTACGCAGATTCCAGTTTTTTTTCAGTTTTCGACATCCCCATCATTAAAGGAGATTCGCACCATCTATTAAAAAACGATGAGGACCTCGTTATTACTGCTCCAATAGCTGAAAAATATTTTGGAAACGAAAATCCAATAGGCAAACTCCTTAAGCTCGACAATGGTTTACATTTTTATGTTTCAGGTGTTTGTAAACCGCAACCGGAGAATTCCCATTTTCATTTCGACTTTATTGCTTCGCAACAATCTGTCAGAAAATTGTTCAAAGGCAAAAAAGAATATGCCGAACCGGAGAAACCTGACTGGCTAAGAATCGATTGGTACACTTACTTTGTTTTGCGCAACAAAAAAGATGCAACTTTGCTGGAGGAAAGAATTCAAAAAGAACTTCACAACAAGGTACAAAATCAAATTGCCGGTCACATAGAAAATAAAGATAGTGCGATTAATGAGATCAAATCCCTCTCGTTTCACCTCCAGCCAGTGGAAAGCATTCATTTACATTCTAATTTGGATGACGAACTTGAACCGAACTCCAAATATATTTATGTGGCCCTATTCCTAACGTTGGCCATATTTGTATTGTTGATTACCTGCATCAACTTTATGAATTTGACAACGGCCAGGGCTTCGATACGAATAAAAGAGATCGGTGTGCGTAAATTGGTTGGCGTAAATCGCAAGTCGTTGATGATGCAATTTGTGGTGGAGGCTATCACGTATAGCTTTGTGGCACTTTTCATTGGTTTGGTGCTGGTTGAGCTTTTACTCCCTGTTTTTAACTCCTTGTTCGATTTAAACCTGGGATTAAATCGGATTGAGGGACGTTTCGATCTCTTATATATTATTTTGCTAACCTTTTTGGTTGGTATTTTTTCGGGTATTTACCCTGCTATTTCTTTCTCCCGGCTAAACGAAATCTCTATTTTCAAAGAGGGTTTTCAGCCCCAAAAAAAAGGTGTGATAGTGAGAGGGGTATTGGCAGCTATGCAAATGACGGTAACCACATTCCTTATCATACTTTGTTTGTCAATGCTATGGCAGATCCAATACCTGAGGAACAAGGATTTAGGTTTTAACAGCGATAATATTATTGTTGTAGAACGCGGCTATTCTATTGGCAAAGAACTTGATCAATTTAAAAGGGTACTCAAATCCATACCCAACATACAAGAAGTTTCGGCCTGTTCCATTTTACCCGGAGAAAAAGCCTCACTAAATTCAATTAATTATCCTAGCAAGTCCGGCGACAAACTCGTACTTCTCCCCCTCAATTTTGTTGAAAAGGATTTTTTTAAAACCTTAGATCTAAAATTGGAAGCCGGAGCCATTTGGGATGATAAAAAGAATGAACACATCCCAGATTTGGTTATCAACAAACAAGCACAGGATTTTCTGAAAATGAATAAACCCCTGGGGCAACGAATGACCATCATGGGTAAACACAGCAAGGAATCTTCCATTAAAGGAGTGGTGAAAAACTTTCATTTCGAACCGGTTCAATTTCCCATCAGACCTTTGATTCTGCAGAATATACATCAGGACAGTTTTTACGACAACCTGCTAATCAAAGTTGGCCCCAAAGGCGACCTTAACCACATTATAAAGCAAGTTAATGCCCAGTGGAATAAGTTTACAGATAACGATCCGTTCGAATACAAAATGCTCAACGAAACCTTATCCGATAATTTAAATGAAGAATCCCTGGTTTTAAAAATATCACTGATCATTATGCTCTTGTCCATGTTGGTGGCCTGGTTAGGGTTACGGGCTTTTGCCGCTTATATTGGCGAAATGAAAGAGAAAGAATTCAGATCGAAAAAAATTATTGGGGCATCATCAAATCAAATATTGTCCGAGTTATTTATGTCTATCAGTCATTATGTGCTGCCCGGAATTCTACTCTCTATTCCAATCTCGTTTTTTGTGATTTCATTATGGCTTAATGGTTTCGCATATTATAGCCGCTTGCCGTTACTGTTTATGTTTGTTATTTCAGTAATTGTCTGGGGCATTTGCTTTCTATTGGTGCTAATTCATTCCGGCAAAAGTGTTAAATCAAGCCCCGTTGATATTTAATACGATTACACTGCCGAATACTTTCTCATCCTCACGAAATCTGTATTGATATATTCTTTGGGTTGATTTGGAGCATATTAAATCTAAATAAATGCCCTTGTAATTTAAGAACTGGTATTTCTAAAAAAAAACAATATATTTGCGCAATTCTAGAGAACAGAATCAAATTTAATACGACAATAAAAATAAATCTTAAGTACAGATGCAAAACAAAGGAGCAATCAGGGTTTTTGCTATCCTTCTGGCTTTGGTGAGTTTATACCAATTGATATTTACTTATCACACCAGACAGGTAGAAAAAGAGGCAAAAGAAATTGCATTGGGGGATCCACAAGCAGAAATTAATTATTTGGATTCAATTGCTAACGAACCAGTATATAATTTCTTAGGAATAAGGAAATACACTTACAAAGAGTGTAAGGAAAAGGAAATTAACTTTGGCCTCGACCTAAAAGGGGGTATGAACCTTATCCTTGAGGTAAAAGTGGCCGATATCCTTAAAGCCCTTTCCAATTACAACACGGACCCTACATTTAATGAGGCTTTACAAATAGCTGAACAGAAAGAAAAAACATCTTCCGAGGACTTTATCACACTATTTTATAATTCTTTTAAAGAATTAGATAGCGAAGCTCGTTTGGCGGCCATCTTCAACACGGTTGAACTAAAAGGTAGAATCGACTACAACACGTCCAACGATGAAGTCATTAAAGTGGTTAGAGAAGAATCCTCAAGTGCCATCGATAACGCTTTTAACATTCTTCGTACCCGTATCGACCGCTTTGGTGTTACCCAACCAAACATACAGCAACTTGAAAAAGCCGGTCGTGTATTGGTTGAGCTTCCCGGTGTTAAAGATCCCCAAAGGGTTCGTAAACTATTACAAGGGACTGCGAGTCTTGAGTTTTGGGAAACATATGAAATTGGAGAGTTGGTTCAGAACTTGATTCAAGCCAACCAGAAAGTGATTGAAATAGAAACTGCTAAAGCTGAATTGGCAAAAAGCGACGTACCTTCTGAAGTAACCGAAGAGGTTGAGGCGGTTCAAACAGCCGAAAATGCTGCCAGTGATTTATTAAGCCAGTTAGATTCGGATAGCACACAGGTAGATTCTTTGGCTACGCAGGAAATGAGCAGGTCACTTTTCAGTGTTCTTTCACCAAATCAGCGTCAGCAAGGACCTCTTGTTGGTTATGCCTTAGCCAAAGATACATCAAAGGTAAATGCATACTTGCAAAATGAGCATGTTAGCGCTTTGTTTCCAAAGAACGTAAGATTTATGTGGGGTGTTAAACCACTACCTCAAAGAGAGCTGGCTGATGGAACAAGAAGCAAAGACGAGATTTATGAGTTGATAGCTATCAAAGTTTCCAGCCATGACGGTCGTCCTCCGCTGGAAGGTGACGTAGTTACCAGCGCACGCGCCGAAACAGGACAAAGTGGCGATTATGAAATCAGTATGGGCATGAACGCCGAGGGTTCTAATGTATGGGCTCGTCTAACAAAAGCAAATATAGGTAAAAGTGTAGCTATCGTTTTAGATGGTTATGTATACAGTTATCCAACCGTAAATGTTGAAATTAAAGGCGGCAGAAGTTCTATTACAGGAAACTTTACGCCTGAAGAGGCGAAAGACCTTGCCAACATTCTTAAGTCAGGTAAACTGCCCGCCCCTGCACGTATCGTTGAGGATACGGTAGTGGGACCTTCTCTGGGAGAAGAAGCTGTAAACTCAGGTTTTTCATCTTTCATCTGGGCATTTATCGTGGTACTTGCTTACATGATTTTCTTCTACGGGTTTAAAGCTGGTACGGTATCCGACCTTGCGTTATTGGCTAACATGTTCTTTATCCTGGGAGTTCTTGCTTCTTTTGGTGCGGTATTAACTTTGCCGGGTATTGCCGGTATTGTACTTACCATTGGTATGTCGGTGGATGCTAACGTACTTATTTATGAGCGTATCCGCGAAGAAATGGCTGCGGGCAAAGGTGTTCGTTTAGCTATTGCCGATGGTTATAAGAATGCATTCTCAGCCATTATTGACTCCAACGTAACTACCTTCCTAACCGGTCTCATCCTGTTCGTATTCGGTACAGGGCCTATTAAAGGTTTTGCGACTACCCTGATGATTGGTATTGCCACTTCATTCTTCTCGGCAATTTTTATCACTCGCTTAACTTATGAGTGGTTATTAAACAAAAAGATTGAAGTCAAATTCAGCACTAAATTGACGGAAGGGTTCATGAAGAACACCAAGATTAAATTCTTGGAGAAAAAGAAATCTTTCTTTATCATTTCAGGAATTATACTCTTGGCCAGTGTTATTTCTTTAGCTACACATGGTTTAAAATCGGGGATCGACTTCTCGGGAGGACGCACGTATGTGGTTCGTTTCGAAGAAAAGGTTTCAGCTTCAGATATTCAAAAGGCTTTGGCCACAGAATTTGAAGATGCGCATGTTGAAGTAAAAACTTTTGGTGGTGAAAACCAGGTAAGAGTAGCTACAAACTACATGATTGACGAAAATGGCACCGAAGTGGATAACGTTATTGAAGAGAAACTTTTTAACGGTTTAAAGGGAACTTTAGGCGCTGATGTTTCATTTGAGAAATTCATCAACGATTACCGAATGAGTTCACAAAAAGTGGGACCAACCATTGCTTCCGACATTAAAGCTAAAGCGTATAGAGCCATCTTATTCTCACTAATTGTTATCTTCTTGTACATCCTTATCCGTTTCCGCAACTGGGAATACGGTTTAGGCGCATTGGTTGCGTTGGTGCACGATGTTATTGTGGTATTAGGAATTTTCTCCATGTTATACAGCATAGTACCTTTTAGTCTTGAAATTGACCAGGCATTTATTGCTGCCATACTTACGGTAATTGGTTATTCGATAAATGATACCGTGGTTGTATTTGACCGTATCAGGGAATATTTAGGTTTGCATCCGAAACGCGACAGAGTAGGAGTGGTAGATTCTGCCTTGAACTCAACCATCAGCCGTACCATTAATACGTCATTAACAACCTTTGTGGTATTATTAGTCATCTTCTTATTTGGTGGCGAAGTAATTCAAGGGTTTGTGTTTGCGTTGATGTTAGGTGTTGTGATAGGTACCTATTCTTCATTGTTTATAGCAACTCCAGTTGCCTTCTCGGTAATTGAAGCAAGAGAAAAGAAGAAAATAAAAGCTAAAAAATAAGCACTGTTAACTTATAATTTGCTCACCCTTTAAACCTTTGTGTTTAAAGGGTGTTTTGTTTTTATTATCTTTGGGGAATTAAAAAATACCATTCATCGGATAACTCAGTAATATACTGACTTTAGTGTTCTGATGAATCGTTATCAAGTAATCCGGTTTATAATCTAATAGTCTAAACAAAAAAATATGTATTTCGGTTTGTTTTCTTTTGGTGGTGGAGAAATTTTCATCGTATTGATCGCTGTTTTGGTGTTATTTGGGGCGAACAAAATTCCTGAATTAGCCAGAATGCTGGGCAAAGGAATGAATGAGTTCCGAAGAGCTACCGACGACATTAAGCGCGAGTTCAGAGAAGGAGCCGACGAGTTTAAAAAAGACCTGGAGGACAGCAAAAAGGACATCGACAACCATATTCACGAAATAGGGGAAACATTTACGGAACAGGATGACTACGACCCGTACGAGGATTTGGATGAAGATGAAAACGAAGACAAAACGAGTAAGGATGTTACCTCCATTGAAGAAAACACATCAAGTGATGACAAAACGGATCCTGAAAGCTTCACTCAGCCCCGCCCTAATAAATCAGACAAAACAGAAACTGAATAGAGAAGGAGAATTAAATGGCGTTTTTAATGGTACTGGCAGGATTCGTCCTGCTTTTTTTTAGTGGTGATTGGTTGGTGAAGGCCAGCGTCCAAATGGCCAGATACTTTAAAATATCCACCTTGGTGGCTGGTATTACCGTAGTGGCTTTTGGCACCTCGGCCCCCGAATTGATTGTGAGCCTAAACGCCGTTTTTGATGGCGTACCGGATATCTCAGTGGGAAATGTCATAGGTTCCAACATTGCAAACATAGGGTTGGTACTCGGGATAGTTGCTGTTATTATGCCCATAAGTGTAAAAAAAGACAGCTCTGTATTTTTCGATTGGCTAATCATGATGGTGGCCTCTCTTCTATTTTTATTATTTGTACAAAACCAAAAACTGGAACTGTACGAAGGAGTAATATTCGTGGTTTCCATTACGCTATACTTAATATACTCGGTGTATAAGTCGCGCAAGACGATGGGCAAAACAGGTGAGACAATCCAAACACCAAGCATGAAGATTATCTATGCTATCGGATTATTGACAATTTCAGCCGTTGGTCTTTATTTTGGTTCTGAGTTACTAATTGATGGAGTGGTTATCATTGCCAAGGGATACAATATCAGCGAGCGGGTTATTGGAATCTCGGTAGTGGCTTTGGGCACCAGTGTTCCCGAGCTGGCTACATCCATTATGGCAGCCATCAAAAAAGAAACAGCCATTTCCATCGGTAACATCATCGGATCCAACATATTTAACATATGGGCCATTTTAGGAATAACATCTATACTTAAGCCTGTTCATGTTTCACAAGTATTAATTTCGGTGGATGTGTGGTGGATGATTGGCGTGGCCGTTTTGTTACTGGTTACTTTGTTACCTATGAAACGAAGCGTGATAACAAGGTGGGAAGGCCTGATAATGATGTGCACATATCTATTGTATATGTTTTTACTTTTTAGTTCATAATACAAGAAGGTTCTCATGCATGAATATGTAAAATTCCACAAATTCATGGGTGGGTTCTACTTTTGAATAAATACAATTTAATGATTTCAGCAAAAGGCATCAAAAAACAGTTTGGCGATTTGCAAGTTTTAAAGGGAATAGACCTTGACATCAAAGGTGGCGAGGTGGTTTCAATTGTGGGACCCAGTGGCGCCGGCAAAACTACCCTTTTGCAAATATTGGGCACCCTGGACAAACCCAATGCAGGAAATGTCATTATCAACAATACCCCTATTCAAAATTTGTCTGAGCGGGAATTAGCCAAATTCCGCAACGAGAATATAGGTTTCGTTTTCCAGTTTCATCAGCTGTTGCCTGAATTTAATGCGGTCGAAAATATTATTCTCCCTGCCCTTATTGCCGGAAAAAACAAAGCCCAAAGCGAAGAGAAAGCGCGCCATCTGCTTTCCTTTTTAAACTTAAAAGACCGGGAAACACATAAACCTGCCGAACTTAGTGGCGGCGAGAAACAACGTGTTGCCATTGCCCGTGCCTTAATAAATGACCCTGCAGTAGTTTTTGCCGATGAGCCAACCGGTAGTCTGGATTCGCAGAACCAGGAGGAACTGCATAAGTTGTTTTTTCAGCTGAGAGACGAGTTTAAACAAACTTTTGTAATTGTGACGCACGATTTACATCTGGCACACTTAAGCGACCGGGAAATAAAAATGAAAGACGGTTTTATACAGTAATCGGATATGGATTTTAATGAGCTCAAATCTTTTTTAGATGAAAAAGTACTGCAATACAATGCACCTTCGTTCATAGAAACCGATCCCATATCCTTACCTAAACTTTTTACGAGAAAAGAAGATATTGAAATAGCAGGTTTTATGGCCGCAACCATTTCGTGGGGACAACGCAAAGCTATTATTAAAGCAGGGCATAAAATACTGGATTGTATGGCACATGAACCATACGATTTTGTGATAAACGGAGATATCGATGCAATTCCCGACGGTTCGGTATACCGAACCTTCAAAGGGGAGGATTTAAGATATTTCCTGAAAGCTTTACGCAATATGTACCAAACCCACGGCGGACTCGAGACCGTTTTCACCCAGGGTTACCTGCCCAATAAAAGTATGAAAGATTCTATTGCACACTTTCGTGAGACATTTACTTCGTTTCAAGAACCTGTGCGTACGGCCAAGCACTTGGCCAATGTACTTAAAGGATCCTCGGCAAAACGGATTTGCATGTATCTCAGGTGGATGGTCAGACAAGATAAGATGAAGGTGGATTTTGGACTCTGGAAAAATATCGACTCCGCAAACCTGATGTTACCTTTGGATGTACATACCGGCAATGTGGGAAGAAAACTGGGCATCTTAACCCGAAAACAAAGCGACTGGAAAGCTGTGGAAGAAATTACCGCCAATCTAAGAAAGTGCGACCCTAATGACCCAATTAAATACGATTATGCACTGTTTGGGTTAGGAGTTTTTGAAAAGTTTTAGTTATACCGATTATTTACAGAACCTAGTGCCAGATTCGCTATGCTGCTGAGCACCATTCATGAATATATCGATGTTAGCCGAGGTATTAATTTTAACATAAGGAATCATGCCCAACAACTATTTTAAATTTAAGCAATTCACAGTACATCAGGGATTGGCTGCCATGAAAGTAGGTACCGATGGCGTTTTACTGGGTGCTTGGGCTTCGGTTGAAGGAGCAAAATCAATATTAGATATTGGAACCGGGACCGGCCTCATCGCCCTCATGCTGGCTCAACGTAACTCAACTGCTAGAATAGATGCCATCGAAATAGATGAACAGGCCTGTGAACAAGCCATCATTAATTTTACGGAATCAGCTTGGGCTGAAAGATTACACATAGTCCACACTGATTTCCAATCGTATAAAGTGGATATAAAATATGACCTAATTGTCAGCAATCCACCATATTTTAACCATGCATTGAAAAACGATTGTGAAAAGAAAAGCAAGGCCCGGCATACCGATAGTTTAAGTTTTTATGACTTAATAAAAGGTGCTGGCAAACTATTAAATGCGGACGGTCTATTTTGTGTTGTTTTACCCGCAAACGAAAAAAACAATTTTAAAATGTTGGCATCCCAGAATAACTTATACCTAAATAATGTGTTAAACATTAAGCCAACGCCAACCAAGCCTGCTAAAAGGGTATTAATGAGTTTTTCATTGACAGAAACAAAGTTAACTGAAGAGGAATTAATTGTTGAGGAGTTTGGTAGGCATCAATATTCAGAACGCTACAAACAACTCACTGAGGATTTTTACCTGGCATTTTAATATCAAAACGTTCATGTTTAAATATTGTAAAAAATCGTTTTACCAGGACTTCACTCCCCATTACATGCCTAACATTAAACTGGCCTTACCCGTGGTATTGTCGCAAGCCGGACAAATGGTAGTCGGTTTAGCCGACACCATTATGGTAGGTCAGTTGGGAGCAACAGAACTGGCCGCGGTATCCTTTGCCAACAGTATTTTTATCATTGGTTTAGTGGTAAATATTGGGCTGTCCATTGCCGTTACGCCATTAGTTGGCAAAGCCCATGGAGCTGCCCATCCCGAAAAATGCGGTTACTGGCTAAAGCAAGGTTTATCAGCGAACCTAATCTTTGCCTTGTTGCAGGTAGTCATTATGTATGCTGTCTCCTTCGCTATGCCATTAATGGGTCAAGAGGAAGCGGTGGTTCAAACGGCGAACTCCTATTATTTAATTCTGGTATCTTCGATTATTCCTTTTAGCATTTTTATGGTATTTAAACAATTTGCAGAGGGAATTGCGAACACCAGAATTGCGATGATTATTACACTTGCTGCCAACACCATCAACATCATCCTTAATTACCTCTTAATTTTTGGCAAAGGCGGATTTCCTCAACTAGGGATTGACGGTGCCGGATGGGCAACATTTATCTCCAGAATTATTATGCCCATGGCTTTTGCAGGAGCCTTTATGCATCTATCCTTTTTCAAACGATACAAGGAAGCCTTTATAAAAACAAAAATTCACCTTAAGGAAATACTAACTGTCATAAAGGTAGGCGTTCCCATTGGGGGACAGATGGTTATTGAAGTATTTGCTTTTAGCATGGGTGCCATCATGATGGGATGGATCAACCAGGAATCAATGGCAGCGCACCAAATAGTAATTTCCATGGCCAGTGTTACGTATATGATGTCTACAGGCCTGGCCTCGGCAGCTACTATCAAGGCAAGCAACTACCACGGTGCCGGAGAATGGGACAATCTAAAATATTCTGCTTACGCCATTATTCATAAGGTGATGATATTTATGGCTTTCACGGGTATTTTATTTATTTCGTTACGCCACTTTCTACCCACCTTGTTTGTGGATGATGCCCACGTAATATCCATTGCTGCCAGATTAATGGTTGTGGCCGGTATTTTTCAGTTGTTCGATGGCTTACAAGTGGTTTGGCTGGGCGTATTACGAGGCCTGGAAGATGTTAAAATGCCTTCGGTAATCGCATTTATCACCTGGATAGTATTGGCTCTTCCCATTTCTTATATTTGCACCTTCTCTTTAAAGATGGGTGCAGTAGGCATTTGGATTGGATACCTTACAGGATTATTTGCAGGAAGCGTGTTTTTGCAAATCAGGTTTGCAAACATTTATAGAAAACTAACCTCGATGAAATAACAAATCAGAATCGACTAATTAAAAAAATATGACTGTAGACATAATATTAACTGCCCGAGAAATATATCCCGAAAAAGTTGAAGGGAAAACTGTGATTGTTATCGATGTGCTTAGAGCTACTTCCGTTATGACAACCGCATTAGACAATGGAGCCAAACAAGTTATTCCGGTATTAACTCCCGAAGAAGCCTTCGAGTTACAAAAAAAGATGGGAAAAGAAAAGGTGGTGTTGGGTGGCGAACGAAATGCGGTGCCCATTGAAGGATTTGACTTTGGAAATTCGCCCTTTTCGTACACACCGGAAATCATCAAAGACAAAACTTTGGTTATTACAACCACCAACGGAACCCGGGCCATAGTAAATGCTAAAGGGGCTAAAAATCTTTTTGTGGGTTCGTTCCTTAATGATAGGGCCATTGTTGAAACGGTCAGAAACGAACAGGAAGTGGTAATAGTAGCTTCCGGATCGCACAATTTATTTACCATGGAAGACTCGCTTTGTGCGGGCAAAATAGCGCATGACCTGGAACAACGGGTCGGCGCTCAGCTTAGCGATGTAGCCATTGCTATGGCCAGCTTATACGAGCAAAATAAACACGATATCCATGCTTTGGCATCAAAAGGAAGACATTATAACAGGTTAAAAGGATTGGGTGCTGAAAAAGACCTGGCATATTGTTTTAAGTCGAATGAAACAGATGTGGTTCCCGTTTATACCAAAGACGGAACTTTGGTGCGGTGGTAACATCAAAGAATTGGCAGTAAACCTAACAGGATTACGTAACCTGTTAGGTGTTATCCGTTCGACAATTACCCCTACCCATTCTGAATCAAAACCGTGGCATAAGCGGCTATACCTTCTTGAGTCCCCACAAAACCAAGTTTTTCGGTGGTAGTGGCTTTAATTGCTATATCTTCAACATCCATTGCCATCACCCTGGCCAAAACCGACTGCATCTCAGGTATCAGATCTTTCAACTTTGGTTTTTCCAGGCATATAGTACTGTCAATGTTATTTATTTCGAATCCTTTTCCTTTTATCAAGTCAATTGTCCTGCCTAAAAGTATTTTACTGTCAATACCTTTTAAGTCCTCGGATGTATCCGGAAAGTGAAAACCTATATCGCGCATATTTGCAGCCCCCAGTAAGGCATCGCAAATAGCATGTATCAATACGTCACCATCGGAATGGCCTATGGATCCCTTGATGTGCGGAACGTGAATTCCACCGATCCACAACTCTTCCCCTTCACCTAATTTATGAACGTCGTATCCAAAACCTACTCTTATTTTCATGTATATAAATTTAGACAAGAGATTGTGAGATATTAGATAAGAGATTACAGTCGCTTTCTAATTCCCATCTCCGAATTTAATCCGGAGCAGGCTATGCCCTTGTTTTTTAATTAATTTTCAGTTATCCAACCGATAATCGAATATATGCACCATGTAAGCATATAAAAAATCCCGAACAAAATAGTTCGGGATTGAATAATATAATGTTATAAATAATTATCTTCCAATTTCATCCAGGTTAAAACCAAGAGAGAAACGAATGGTATTGGCCAATGGATTATTCTGGGCCACAGCAATAATGTATGAGGCATCAATGGTGAACATATTAAATTTAAGACCTGCGCCTGCCGTGGCAAATTTTCTGTTACCAATCACCTCATCCTCGTGATAGTAACCAGCTCTAATGGCAAACTGCTCGTTATACCAATACTCACCACCAACCGAGATTCTTAAATCCTCAACGGCAAAGTCACCAAACGACTGGAAGAATGAAGCAGGTACAGAAAGGTCGCTTTTATCGTTACCCTCTTCATTTTTTGCCACCATTATTCTATTTACATCCAGTGAGAAGCCTACCTTGTTGTATCTGTCAATTTCCACATTGTACGCACCTCCTATTCTTAAATTGGCAGGCAAGAATTCCTGGCTTGCCCCATCATCATACGATATTTTTGATCCGATATTAGAAATATTGATACCTGCAGAAACATCTCCTTTTCTGCCGCCCCATTTTACTTGATCCAGATAAAAAAAGTTTAAATCAGCCGCAAAGGCGTTCCCGGCAACAGCATCACCTGTACTTGATCCATTGTTTATATCTGAACGGATATATCTGAAAGCCACCGAACCCGATATATTATCGGACAGTTTTAACGAATAGGCTGCATCAATGGCAAATTCATTGGGATTACCTCTAGCCGTCTCAAGACCTTCGTTATCCGTAAATATGATTGAACCCAATGAGAAATACCTTAACGAAGCACTCACCGTTTGCATTTTATCAATACGGCGAAAAAAAGTAAGATAGTACAAATTGATATCATCTACTAAATCCCTTAACCACGGGGTATATGAAAGGGACACTCCCATCTCCTGATCCAGGAATGCATACTTCGACGAGTTCCAGTGCTGTGAATAAATGTCGGGTGAGGTTGCTACACCCACGTCTCCCATGGCTCCTCCCCTTGATTCAGGCGTAATGGTTAAGAACGGCGTTGTTGTACGCGGAAAGGCTTCTGTTTTGTTAACCGTATTCTGACCATTCGCTCCAACAGCTGAAATTACAATGAACGAAAGGATGACCAACGTTCTAACATATGTGTTATGCATAAAAATGTTCATTAATTATTTAGGACTACAAATGTAAACTCAAAAATTCTAAAAATATTATTGCGCTACCATAAATTTTCCTGAAACTACCCCTTTTCTTCCCGTTTGGGAATAAACAACAACTTTATATAGATAAACGCCAGGATCAAGAGCGGCGCCGTCGCTTGTCTCTGCCTTCATCTCAATGGGCGGAACGCTATCTATCAAAGATATCACCGAGCTATTTTGTTGCGATACAAGCTGGCCTGCCAAATTAAAAAACATAATTTGGACTTCGAGCCTCGAATTTGGATCATCATGGTTAAATGACAAATAACTCTCGATACCTTGTTTAACTGGGTTTGGAAATACAACTGGATCAGAAACTGCCAAAGCACCATCGCTCGATACCATAAAGTTTATACTACTGGTTGACGAATTATTATGCGTATCCCAAACCTTAAGCGTTAAACTGTGACTCCCCTCTACCAACGACGATAATTGATAGTTAAGGTACCCGTGTTTATAGTTATCAATTGCAGCTTCAAAATTATCGTTTAATATGATTGGATTGGATTGGACCCCATCAATAACACATGTAATATCATGGCCAATACCACTTCCTGTTGTGTTAATTCCCGAAGCATCTAAAATTTCAGCTAATAATACGGGATTGTTTCCTACCTTGTCTCCACTACTGAAGCTTTTATTGTTCAACCAAAGGTTTATTTGAGGCCCCTCATTGTCTTCTTCTGCACTATTATCAATCCCCCCTACAATCACATCCGAAAATGCACCGAATGCTTGTTGGGTGCTTTCGTCGGAAAAAGCATAATAACTAATTTTACCATTATCAAAATTATACCTTATATCCTTAGGTACAACAAATTCCAATTTAAACTCACCATTATTAACGCTGGCCGGCCCCTTAAAAATAACGTTGTCAAAAGTTTCATACTGAAATGGTTCTGCACCATCGTTACCCCTGGTGGTAATTTGAGTCTGCTTATCAAACACTGAAACAAAAATTTCACCGTCAAAATCAACCCTCGACGTATCTGACAGGTCCACTACTTCACCCATTAAGCTAATTGCACTCAACGCCTTGATGGTATCTATTGGCCCAGATTCAGCACCTTCAACCATTTTATCATTAATTTTCAAAGTCCTGGTGCCCAGTTCTGGATATATTAATCGAATTGCAGGATCCCCCAGCAGCGAGAAATTTAATTTATTGACACTGGCAGAAAGACCGTTTTTGGTATGCATCATAATCTCGCCCAATGTATACGGTTTGCCATCATCGTCACGCTCAAAGGCAAAATTGTAAAAACTGGTATTAAGTGCTTTATTTAAACTTGAATATACAATTCGGGTCGTGGTATACAACGCAATCCCTCCGCCCAGCGGGTTTAAGAAAACCTCCTCTCCTGCCGAAGTATAATCTTTATCGTCGTAACGGCTAAACTCACAGGTAGCAGTTACAAACAAGGCCAGTTTGTCAATATTGTTCCAAGTGCTAATATGCTCTTTGGTAATAATTCTTTCATGCGCCAATACGGAGGTCCCTCCGTGGCCGGTATAATTGAATACTAGCGTACCTTCATCAATGGCATTTGCTATATCCTCTTCTATTTCGGGTATTGAGTGTCCTGAAATGGTAGTGACTTTTTCGTAATTATCGAAATAAAACTTTGAGATATTGTATTCAGGATGACTCTTTGCCAATTTGATGGTCAAACCATTGGCATCGTCCATATGGATATTGTTATCACCATCATCCCCAACAAAAGTTAAATCACTTTTCCATTGATCGTTGGCTTGTTCGTAATAATATTTGTAGGTTTTATCAACAGCATTCTTGGCTTCTTCAATTGTATTAACAGGAAAACGACCAATACCTATGTCCAATTTATCCGATGTAATATTATCTCCTTCGCCATCATCCAAAAGACCCATATAATCATCCGTTACATACGAGTTGGTATTATGGATAGAGTTATCCGATTGATAGGTTAGAATTTTATCCGTGTTATTCGCAATCCCTTGTCTATTATCATAGGAACCGTCACCAAACAACAACAAGTTTTTAGGTTTATCACTATTGTCTTCTCCAGCCCTATCGTACAACATTTTAACAAAACTACGTATCGCGGTCACATCCGGTTTACCCGATGAAAACTCGTTGTAAATTTGTTCACTGGTTACCACCAGGTACGTTGTACCGTTATAATCATTGTGTATTTGGCCAAGTCGGTTTGCTTCACTTACAAAATCAACATGACTGACTATTACATAATCTACAAAGTCACTGGCATGCAAGTCCTGGTTGGCCACATTAGCTTCAAATTCAGGCGAAGGAAAATTGCCCGTAGGATCAAAGGCCACAAACTGTTTTAAATCGTCGGCTTCATAGTTAAAACTTGAGGAAGTACCCGACGACAATAGACTTATTTTTAAAGGAACCAAAGGGTTTGTGACATCCCAAAGTTCCACTCCCTGACTGTTCCCGATATTATATTTAACCGTATTGCCATCATAGACTACATCTATGTTTCTGAACAAAAGTTCGTCTTCCACAAAGCTCAATTCGCGCTCCACATTCAAACATAAATAATCCAAATAACCAATGGCAGAAGCACTTGTCTCGTCCAATTCGAAATCTATTAATAAGTTAATACTGTTTAAAGTATTGGTAAACTCCCCTTTTAAGAATCCTTCGCGCGCATAATAGCTGGTATGGCTTGACGTATTGATATTATAGATATCCACTCTGTCAATTGTCTCGCCATTGGCTGACATTGCGTAAGACGTTGACACACCAGACCTGGCTGCCAACTTTGCATATGCCTTGGCTTTGGAAGCAGTCCTCACATTGTCAAAGTTGAAATCAAAACTGTGACTTTGCTGAGCGTAATAATCAAATTTTTCCCCGTACCACACATTTCCCGATTTCAACAAGTTTAAGTTATCCTCCTCATGATACTCATAGTCTTGAAAATAATCTACTTCCTGATTGTAACTGTCTGACTGCAAATCAGATTCCTGTACTATTAGCGAAGACGCATTTTTTTCAGTAATAAAATAGTACGAAAAATTACTGTATCGGTGTTTTTCGTGAATGAACATCCCGGCAGAAGTGTTGTAGTCCCACACAACCGGGCCTTCCGCAAAAAAATATATGGCATTATTATAATGCCATATCGCATTTTCCACCAAATCGTCATTACGAAACGCACTATTGTCAGCCGGAATCATCCTACCTCCATTACCGTATATCCCAACATTTTGAGGGTTTGAAATGCCCCAGTCGGCTAGTTTGGAATAGCTAATTTTGTGAATTCCTGTTTTCTCGACACTAACTTTTACCCAATCACCGGAATTAAGCACCGAATTTTGGGCATAATTATCCGATTCAAGCGCACTTTTCAAGGATTTCTTTTCTTGTTTATTGTAAGCGATATTTATCGTATAGGACACCAGCTTCTTAAATGTTTGCGCATCAGCCGGTTTTATCAACGGATCTAAGGTAAAATCAACAAAGTAATTATTCCCACTTTGTGATATTGAATACTGAAAATCAACCTGTTCTTGTCTTACTTTATCAACAAATAAAACATGCTCTTTGGGTGTTGGCCACACAAATTCCATATTACTAATCTGAACAATAATATCTTCAGGTTTACCAGCTGTAGCAAGTTTAATTGATTTTGATAAGGCAGGAATTTCTGTTTCCGGATTGATATCTCCCATATCGGAAAACTGCAGTAACGTAATCTGTTCCCCGTGCTGATCAATAGTTACCGGCTCCGACCACTCTACCGTGTTTTCGTGTTTTTCATTAATTTGCCCATTAAGAGCCATGCTTAAAACACCCAACAATCCCCACAACCCAATCTTTTTAAATCTCATATATCAATGTTTTCTAGCTAACAAATATCTATATCTTGTAAACGCCACAACCTCGCTTGTTGTTTTACAGTGAGCCACAAAAGTAAAAAAAAGTATAAAAAAACTCTTCTTATACACGATTTCAGAAAATATAACGTTTACTTACAATGAAATATTACATGCAATTATTACAGTTCAACGAAAATAAGTGGAAAGAGGTTACTTTTAAGGAAGAGGCAAAGAGTTAATAATCCCTATTTTAATAGGCTGATTTGCTAAACTTAAATAAAAAAATGACAAGAAAAATTTCAGGATTATAACCTTTTTCTATTTTTGCAGTATAAGGCTACAGATGTAATTTCCAATAGAGATTGAATACGTACAATTGAACAAAAGAGATAACTTAAAGATTATATTTCGCTATGAGGCTTAAAATTAGACTTTTCCACGTCATGCTTGCACTAGGAGTTGTAGCACTGACTTCTTGTAGTAAAGGTGGTTCCGGTAATGTTTCTTCCGCAACAGGATGGGAGTATAACACTCCAGAAAACGGGGGATTTGAATATTATGAAGGATACGAACAAGAACTTGGCCCCGGACTTAGATTTATTGAAGGTGGTACCTTTATAATGGGTAGGGTTGAACAGGACGTACTTTACGATTGGAACAACGTACCTCGACGTGTGACTGTTCCTTCGTTCTATATGGATGAAACAGAAGTTAAAAACGTTGATTACCGTGAATATTTATATTGGATCAACAGGGTTTTTGTTGAATATCCCGAAGTATACAGAAAAGCACTTCCGGATACTTTAGTATGGCGAAGAGCATTGGCTTATAATGAGCCTATGACTGAAAACTATTTCCGACATACTGCTTATAGCAAATATCCGGTTGTTGGTGTCAACTGGTTACAGGCTAACGATTTCTGCCAGTGGAGAACAGACAGGGTAAATGAGAAAATTCTTGTTGATATGGGCGTTCTTGAAATGGACGTAAACCAGCAGGGCGAAAATAACTTTAACACAGAATCATATTTGTACGGACAATACGATGGGATTGCCGGCAAAAAACCTATAGAAGATTTAGATCCTAATAAAGATAGCAGACGTGTTCGTTGGGAAGATGGATATCTTTTACCGCGTTACCGTCTCCCAACCGAAGCAGAGTGGGAATATGCTGCACTTGGTTTGATTGGCAACTCTCAGGAAGAGCGTATGACTAATCGCAGGATTTATCCTTGGGACGGACATATCACCAGAAATGCCGATAAAAAAGAAAGAGGTAGAATGATGGCCAACTTTGTTAGAAGCCGAGGTGATTACATGGGTATGGCAGGGGACCTTAACGACGGTGGTGACATAACCGTTGATGTTCACTCATATTATCCTAACGATTACGGATTGTATTGTATGGCAGGAAACGTTAACGAGTGGGTGGCTGACGTATACCGTCCGCTTTCTTTCGACGAAGTTGATGAGTTCAGTCCGTTTAGGGGCAATGAGTTTAAGACCAAAGTACTGGACGAAGAAGGGTACCTGATTGAAAAAGATAGTTTGGGTAGAATCCGTTATAGAATTGAAACTGACAAGGATATCTTAGACAGAAAGAATTACCGAACCGGCGACAACCGTAACTTTAGTGATGGTGATGCACAATCGAACATTTCAACTGGTGATCAGTGGTTAGACAATGAGCGGGACACCAAGAACATGTACGGACAACACACCGGAACAATGGGTTCGTTAATCTCGGATAGGACGCGTGTATACAAAGGAGGTTCCTGGAGGGATAGAGCTTACTGGTTAAGCCCGGGTACCAGAAGATACCTGGACGAGCGTGAAGCTCGCGACGATCTGGGCTTCCGTTGCGCAATGACCAGGGTTGGTAGTCCTATAGATGCTGGAAACAGAAAGTAATATTGAAAAAGTAAAACATAAATACCCGAAAGGCTGGTTCATTTGAACCAGCCTTTTCTTTTTGCAAAACTTAACCTTTTATTAAGTTAAAAGTCAGGAATAAATGGTTTCATGCCTGTTGGCGTTTCCTTGAATCAGCATTGTTCGGTACTGATTATGTAATCAATTTAGCATTTAGAGCACTTTGTTTATAAATGTTGCTTATTTTTGGCATCATACAAGAAGTATAATTTTTGCAATATGATGAGCATAAAAGATATCTACCAAGTCTTTAAAACTTCTACGGGAGTTTGTACCGATACCAGGCAAATCAAAAAAGACGGTCTGTTTTTCGCCCTTAGAGGAGCTAACTTCAACGGGAACCTATTTGCATCGCAGGCGTTGGAACATGGTGCAGTAAAGGTCGTTGTTGATGATGCCGATGTTGCCAAAAACGAAAATTATATTTTGGTAGAGAATGTTCTAGCAACCTTGCAGGAACTTGCTACCTTTCACCGCAGAGAATTAAATATCCCAATTGTTGGAATTACAGGAACCAACGGAAAAACCACCACCAAAGAATTGGTAAAAACCGTTTTGGATAAGAAATATAGATCTTTTGCCACGGTTGGTAATTTCAACAACCATATAGGCGTACCACTCACCCTTTTATCGATAGATGAAAAAATAGAAATTGCCGTAGTAGAAATGGGAGCCAATCATCCAGGAGAAATAGATTTTTTATGCAAAATAGCAGAACCTAACGTAGGCTTAATAACCAATGTAGGCAAAGCCCACCTGGAAGGATTCGGCTCGTTTGAAGGAGTAAAAAAAACCAAGGGAGAATTATACCGCTTTATCGAAAGCAAACAAGGACTTTTGTTTGTCAACAAATCCAACACGCATTTGTTAGGCATGCTAAATTCCGGTGCCGAACTGTTTTATTATGGCCATAATACCGATTGCAAGGTGCGCGTTACAGAATTGCGCAACACGCCAAATCTATCCTTTGGATGCAAAATAAACGAAGAAGAAATCCACATAAATGCCCAACTGATGGGAGGATACAATCTGGAAAATGCACTGGCCGCCATTTCTGTCGGCACATACTTTGGTGTGGAACCCCATAAAATTGCCGAGGCAATTAACGAATATACTCCAGAAAACAATCGGTCGCAAATGGTGATTTCCGATAAGAACAAAATTCTATTTGACGCTTATAACGCCAATCCAACCAGCATGAAAGCGGCATTAGAGAATTTTGTTGCTTTAAATGAAAAAAACAAGGTTGCTATCCTGGGTGAAATGAAAGAACTTGGTGACGACAGCAGGCAGGAACATATGAAAGTGCTCCACTTTTTACGAAATAAGAATCTGACGGATGTATATTTGGTCGGAGAAAACTATAAATCAATGTTACAAGATGAAGATGGATTTAAATGGGCGGATAATGTAAATGTACTTATTGAAGAAATCGCCACCACACCTATCCGTAATTCCTTTATTCTGGTAAAAGGATCTCGAAGCAATAAGCTGGAGCTGCTCAAAGGGATTTTATAGTATTTATGCAAGTCTATGGTTAAAACTGACAATACTTTAATCACAGCTCAATCATGTGATCCCCAATAAAATTGTTGAAATCTGCTTCCAGTTTTTTATAATGGTCCAACAACGTTTGCCCACTGTGGGTTAATTCTGCAATTCCTCCTCCATTGCCTCCCCGTTTGGTAATCAACAACGGAGACTCTAACTTGCAATTGGTTTTATAAATTAAACTCCAGGCATGGGAATATGACATACCCAAAGTTTTCACCGCAGAGTTCAGCGATTTTGAACGCTCCACCTCTTTCAATAACTCAATCACTCTGGGGTGAATGGTAAAACCGTCGCCCGTTTCAATGGCAAATGCACCTTTTATTATTAGCTCCATTGGTTTAAGTATTTATTTTTCATTGCTTTCCGGTTTAGGTTGATTTTTTAACCGAATACTAACCAGTGTCCAGTCATGCATAGCCTTACGGGCCACGTCTTGTTATTATTGATTTTTTCTTCACGATAAAAAGGCTCACGTCCCGCTAGCTAGCTGGATACTTACTTTTTCTCCTATTTAAAATTTCAATAATAATGGCAACTTACCCGAAATTCCATACCTGACTTAACACGAGTGATTTATTTTGTAACGAATTGCCTATCCAATTACATCTATCGCTACTGATTTAAACAGGCACCAAATAGAACTCCCTTTTGAAATGGCTAACTTTTTCATAGAGTCCGCGGTCACTTCCACAATCAAAGGAAACCCAACATTTACAATACACAACTTAAAATTGTTGCGTTCAATAATATCCGTAACGGTACCTTTAAGTTGATTATGGACTGAAATATCTTTATTGTATACTTTTGACAAAGCGATATCGTCGGCGTTAATAAAGACCTTAATTACCTCACCCAACTGATATTTTTCCTTGCTTTTAACACAGTACACCTTCACTTCTTCCTTTAAATTGATACTGGCAAGCGTAGTCAGCCCTAGGTCGTGGTCCACATCTGCCACACACATATTTACCGAATTCAACAAACTATTGGGTCCAAATACATGGTTTAATTCAGGTTTCTTAATCAGTTGATGATAATCATCGTGCCCAATACACTTCCCCTCCTTCACCAGAAAAAGGCGATGACTGAGCTTAAGTAAATCTGTGATATCATGACTGACAACAAGGATGGGAATATTTACGGTTTGATGAATTTTAAGTAAAAAAGGAATAATTTCACTTCGGATATGTGTATCTAAAGCGGAAAACGGTTCATCCAACAGTAATATACTCGGACAGGAAAGTAATGTACGTGCCAATGCCGTCCGCTGCCTTTCCCCTCCCGATATTTTTGCAGGTTTACTATTCAGTAAATGTCTTATTTTAAGCAGGTCAACCACCTCATCAAAACTCAAACGCTTACTTCCGAACCTTTTTTCCCCGTAGCGGATATTTTTTTCAACCGTCATATGCGGAAAAAGACGCCCTTCCTGAAATACGTAGCCAATATTTCTTCGGTCCACAGGTTGATTGATTTTTTTAGATGAATCATAAATTGTTTTTTTGCCGATGGTGATCCGACCCTCATCAGGTCCAACAAGGCCCGAAATGGAATTAAGAATGGAAGTTTTCCCGGAACCACTGGCGCCGAAAATCCCGGTAATACCATCATCAAAAACCTGGTTTACATCAATATTAAAATCTTTTCTTTTTAGCTTTATATCTATATGAATCATCTTAGGCGTAATTTGAATTATCCATTCGCTTTCTTCATTCGTTTAATCATCCATTCCGACATTATCATGGCCACCAAAGCAATACATACAGACACCAAAACAAGACGGAAAGTAGCGCCCTCGCCGCCCGGCACCTGCATGTAGGAATAAATAGCCAAGGGAAGGGTTTGTGTTTCGCCTTGTATATTTCCGGCAAACGTAATGGTAGCTCCAAATTCACCCAATGAGCGGGCAAAACAAAGTATGGTTCCGGAAATAATTCCGGGCAAGGCCAATGGAACCGTGATACGAAAAAATGTTTTAATCTTTCCGGCACCTAAAATCCTCGAAGCCTCTTCCAGGCCTGGATCAACCATTTCAATGGCAGTTCGAATAGAGCGAACAATTAGCGGGAAAGACACAAATATGGAAGCTATAACTGTAGCCCGCAGTGTAAAGGCCAATTTAATATTAAATGATTTGTATATCCATTCACCAATTATTCCATTTGAACCCAAAATTAGCAACAGCAAATATCCGGTTGTTACCGGAGGCATAACCAACGGGAGATGAATGACACTCTCTATTATCGATTTACCCCAGAATTTACGGCGTGCCATAATGTAGCCCAGCATCAGCGCTATGGGTAAAGATATTAAGGAACAATAAACCGCCACTTTAATTGATAAAACAACAGCTTCAAGTTCTGCACCATTTAAACCGAATAGTTCATTCATAATACTAATTTTTGAAACCGTGTTTGTTCCATACTTGCTTGGACACGGCCGAATTCAGAAATGCATAGAAATCTTTTGCCCTAGGATTATTTTTACAAACGGAAGCGATAAACAAGATAGGCTCATGTGATGTTTCAGGAAAAGTACCCAATATTTTTACCTTTTTGGACTTAAGCGCATCCGTTTTGTACACAATGCCAAGAGGTGCTTCCCCAAGCTCCACAAACATGAGCGCAGATCGAACATCTTTAGCCGGAATTGATTGTTTTTTCACCTGGTGATACCATCCGTAATGCGTAAGCGCCTGTTCCGCGTATTTCCCCGCCGGAACATGAGAAGGGTCTCCAATCGACAATCGTCCTGAGCCTAGCGCTTGAACTATATCAAACGAACTTTCTATGGCGGCAATTTTCAAATTGCTTTTAAGGGGCGCAATAAATACAAGTTGATTGGAGGCAACTACTGTTTTATAATCCGGTTGAACCATCCCTAAGCTATCCACATAATCTGCCCATTTTTTACTGGCTGAGATGTATACATCCGGTGCTCCAACCTGTTGTATTTGGCGGGCCAGCGTGCCACTGGATGCAAAGTTGGTTTGAACCCTTACATCATTATTGATTTCGAACGAATCAATAATTTCCGTAAGCACATCCGTTAAGCTTGCGCCTGCAAAAATCATTAAAACATCTTTTCCCGCTTCAGTACCCGAAACTTTAGGATTAGAAAAATCACATGACGCAAGAAACAATAAAAGAATAAAAGTTCCCGATATGATTGATTGACATTTTGAATATTTGTTTTTCATATACGCTAAAATTAATTGGAAAAGATATTGATGTAAATATTATCGTTCTTACATATATGTTTTCTGCCAAACGTGTTATATGGACATAAAAAAACACTAATGATGTTATAGTTTCAATTGGCATCCTAACCCAAAATAATCACCGGTATTTGGCGAAACACTGCCGCTTTGAACCAGATAGTGTGCCGATAATTTAAGCTTCTCTTTATTCAGATACCAATTAACGCCAACATCCACTGTGTAATCGTCACCTATATATTTGTAAACCGACTTAGCGCCCCAACCTTCAAACTTATCGTAGGTAATTACGGGTTCAAAATATTTATTTCCGGCCACAAAACTATATCCTAACCTGACATGCCATTCAGTTCCATTAAAGTCATCAAAACCGCTTGCGCTGCGATAAAACCTAAAATACTCTGCGTCCAATCTGAAACCCGTGTAACTAACTAAAATATCTGTTCCAAATGAATTTGATGAATCAAAATATACAGAATCATTAAGTGCACCATTCGTTTGAGAGGACGCGCCTACCCCCAAAGAGACACCTTTTCTGCTGCGCCAACTATTTCCTGAAAGCCTGTATTTATAGGCGTTTTGTTCAGGCTGGCCAAAAGTAAAAAGCACATGTCCTGTGTAGAGTCTGCTGCTATATTCAAAACCGGAATAAGCCTTCGGTTCAAAAGTCCCAATCCTGTACGAAAATCCAAACCCGTTATAATTTTTCAATCCCCCCAACGCAATACCAGTTTCGATGCCATTTCCCTTGCCTGTCATAAACCTGCGCAAATACCAGTTGGCTCTAGTTCTGTCAAATGAACCTTGCGACCATGCAACCGTGCTATACTCCCTGCTTATTTGCGGCCAGAAATAACCCAAATGTAGATTCAACAAGTCACTTTTCTTTGACAGTTTAGCGGTGACAAAAGCATTCCAAACATCCAATCCCTGATATGAGCCTTTGGTTGAAGCGAAAGAATCTTCGCCCAGTCGGTCCATACTAAGTTGTAAACAATAACGAAGCCATGGATAAGGCGACCCGATTCCTCCAAACCGTATCCTCCGTAATGAGATGTCAACACGATCGGCATATTGATTTTCAACTGTCCTTTCGTTCATACTATATGTAACCCAAGCTTCGAGAATAACAAAGGGCTTGAAGTATCTGTCTCCTTCAAATTCCTGCCACAATAAAGGGTTTAATTTTTCTTTTTGGGGATTCGTATTTTGCGAAAACAACCAACCAGAAAACATAAACAAAAAGACAAACACCTTTATGCCAGCAAATTGACATATGCACAATCTCCTGTTGATTAAATAAACGATGTTACCATTAAAAAAATTCTTCATCCGGTTCAGCCTTGATTTACCGATTTGTTTTTAACATGCCGCATAACCCGGCTACTCCCGTTCGGCAGCTTTAAATATCGTTCGGCATAATTTTATACCAATGGTATTAGGTTCTTAACCCAATCCAACCTTCCGTTATTCTAAATTGGAATAACGTCGATATACCCATTTCAGATAACGTGCCAGATATAACAGGCAGAAGAATCCTGTGATTATCTATTAACCACTTAATATGATACTTATGGAGATAGTAAAGAAAAGAATATGGTGAGTCAGCCCATGTTAAGCACTACATTTTTGTAGGATTAACCATCGGATATCAAACCAAAATGTAGCAAATATGTTATGGATGAGAACGAAAAAGAAAGAAATAACATTGATGAATCCATTCCGATGATTTAGAACTTTATATCATCCAACTCATTATATTTTGTTTTATTTTTAATAAAGAACTGAAAAACTATTGAATGAGAATATATTTCAGGATGATGACTAAGGGTGACATGTTTTAGATTATAAATCCTTTTCTTGTACATTTTCCCGAAGAATGCGTAAAAACTCAGGTGTGCTCTTATCACAGACCAAAAATTAACAAACTCTTTGGAAGCCAAGAATTTGATTGCCGCAACACCATCTAACACCATCCTTTGGGACAACTTATACAGCAATTTATGCCTGGCAATATTTTTAGTGAGTACAAACAGGTTATTACGGAAATTTAGATAAACCTTTCTCGGATTTTTATAATCGAGCGTGGCACCCCCAAGGTGAAACACTTCACTATTGGCAATGTATTTAACATCCCATCCCCTGTTTTTCAAACGCCAGCAAAGATCAATTTCTTCCATATGCGCAAAAAAATCCTCATCTAAACCTCCCGTTTCAAAATATAACTTTGAGCGTATCATCATAGCTGCACCACTTGCCCAAAATACCGATGATGATTGATCATATTGTCCCTTATCCTCCTCGATCTGATTAAAAATACGGCCTTTACAAAAGGGAAAACCATATTTATCGATATAACCACCAGCAGCTCCTGCATATTCAAAATGAGTAGGTTGGTGATAGCTTTTTATTTTGGGCACACAAATGGCCGTCCGCGGATTTCCTTCCATCTCTTTAATCAATGGCGGAAGCCAGTCTTTCCCGGGAGCAATGTCTGAATTCAGCAAAACAATGTAATCTGATTCAACCTGTTTTAATGCTCTGTTATATCCGCCTGTAAATCCGTAATTTTTGTCTAATTGAATGATTTTAACGGAAGGGAATTTGTTATTTAATATTTGAATGGATGCATCAGTTGAGGCATTATCCGCCACAATAACCTCTACACCATCAACTTTCGAGTTTTTAATTACTGCCGGAAGAAATTCATTTAAAAGTTTTTCTCCATTCCAATTTAATATTACAACTGCTACTTTGGTCATGCTAATTTAAATACGTCTTCTCTTTTATGCTTCCATCTTTTGTGCGACCAAAGCCAAAATTCAGGTTTTTCCTTAATAATATTTTCCAGGTACTTTGTATGCAAATTTGTTATCTCATATTCTTCGGTTTCCTGAGGATTTTCCACTAAGGGCTCCACGGTAAGCTTGTAATACCCACGTTTTAATTTATCGAACCGCAGAAAAACGACTGGACTATTTAATTTAACGGCCATTTTTTCCGCGCCAAGATGAATCGGTGTATCTTGGTTTAGAAACTCAGAATAATATTGAATCTTGCTTTTCGCCGGCGTTTGATCTGAAATCACCCCAATAACAAATCGCTTGTTCATCATCTTTAACTTGTAAATTGATCGGTACGAAGTTTTCATCGTGAAATTTAAAGTACCCCATTTCGATCGTAAGTCTAGCATAAATTTATCATATGCCTTGCTTTTTAAAATATGATAGATCTCACATCCTTGTGCTTTTATAAAGAGGTTAATGGACGGGATCCACTCCCAATTTCCATAGTGTCCCAACACAGCTACCACATCCTTACCTTCATCGTAATACTTATCCAACAACTCCATATTCTCAACCTGCACCCTTTCTCTTATCTGCGCTTCGGTGATACTCACCAGCTTAAACGTCTCAAAGAACAAATCGCAAAGGTGATGAAAAAACTTTTTAGCGATAAGCTTTAACTCCTCTTCCGATTTTTCAGGAAAAGAATTCCGCAAGTTGGTCATAACCACGTTTTTCCTGTACCCCGATAACCTAACCAATAAATAAAAGCAATCAGAAATAATAAAGAGAACCCGGAAAGGCAGGTGTCCAATTAGTTTTATAAAAAGAAGGCCAATTTTTACGCCCATTGTTATTTTTTATTGTTAGAAGTCATTAATTCCTTAATGATTCCTTTAAACTCATTAAAAATTAAAGCATTGCTCGAAACGATTTCTTGTCCGTAAACATAATCATCTCCACCTGAAAAATCACAATTGCTACCACCGGCGTTTTTCACTAAAATAACACCTGCTGCCACATCGTATGGTTTTAAACCATACTCGTAAAATCCTTCGAACCTGCCGCAAGCTACGTAAGCCATATCGGTTGCTGCAGAACCCAGCCTTCTTAATCCGTGCGAGTTTTTCATAAAATAGTCCAACGATTCCATAAAACCATTCATCTTGCTATAATCGGAATACGGAAAGCCTGTAGCCAGCAAACTATCTTCAACTTTAGACGCCTGCGACACTGAGATTTTTTTTCCATTCAGGTATGCCGGGGCGCCCTTCCAGGTATAGAAACACTCGTCCAAGCCCAATTCGTAAATTACGCCGAGCACTATCTCCTCCCCGTCTTCAAGGGCTACGCTAATGGCATGCGGTGATAAACCATGAATGAAGTTCGTAGTTCCGTCGATGGGGTCTACGATCCAATTAAATCGTTCCCCTTTTTTGTTAGAGGTACCTTCCTCGGCCACAAAACCCGCTTCGGGTAAAAGTTTCGACAATCCTGCCACTAACCTCTGTTCCGATGCCTTATCGATATGTGTAACAAAGTCGTTTTTCCCTTTTACTTCTATTTGTTTACTTTTTGCCGATTCCTCTCTTATGTATTGCCCCGTATTTTTCACGAGCGCAATAACTAACTGGCATATACTTGCTAAATCCATGGTTTGTTATATTTACACGCAAATCTAAGAAATCAATCGATTAATTCTGCATCAAACACCATTTCTTCAGGTACAAATGATTTTAGCCTCACTTTTCTGACCGTGTTTTTTAACGCGGCATCATAAGGAAGTTTAACTTTCAAATAATTTTCGGTGAACCCGTTCATTATACCTTCGTTTTCGCTTCCTTCAAGCAATACGTTAGCCCGTTGACCTACAAATTGACTGTAAAAATGACGTGTTTTTTTATCTGATATCTGATGCAACACCTGACTTCTTATTTTTCTTTCGGATACGGGTACTACATGATCAATCGTCAAAGCTTTAGTATTGGGTCTCTCCGAATAGGTAAAAACATGTAATTGCGAAATATCCAATCCATGAATAAATTCCAAGGCCTGGTTAAAATGCACATCTGTTTCGCCTCGAACACCAACAATCACATCAACCCCAATAAATGCATGCGGAAGCAAAGATTTGATTTTATCTACCCTATGGGCGAAGAGCTCGCGATTATATTTGCGCTTCATGAGTGCCAACACCTTGTTAGACCCGGATTGCAAAGGAATATGAAAATGAGGCATAAATTTATTTGACCTCGCTACAAATTCAATGATTTCATCCGTTAACAGATTAGGCTCAATACTCGAAATTCTAAATCGCTGGATTTCTTCTATCTTATCCAACTCCTGAATCAGCTGAAAGAAATTTTCATTGGTGCTTTTCCCAAAATCTCCGATATTAACTCCGGTCAAAATTATTTCCTTTGCGCCTTCCGAAACGGCTTTTTTGGCCAACTCCACAGTTGTCCTGACGTCTGCATTCCTGCTTTTTCCCCGGGCCAAAGGAATCGTGCAGTACGAACAAAAATAATCGCAGCCATCCTGAACTTTTAGGAAAGTTCTGGTTCTGTCCCCCATTGAATAGGATGGAAAAAACTCTTTGTTGGTCATTATCTTACCCGCATGCACTTCGCCGGAAGCTTTCTTCTGCAAGTCTCCTAGGTAATCGGTCATTTTAAATTTCTCGTTGGAACCCAATACCAGATCAACGCCATCCATCTCTGCAATCGTTAATGGTTTAAGTTGAGCAAAACATCCCGTAACAACCACAAAAGCATTTGGATTTTGCCTTATGGCTTTTTTTATGGCCTGACGACACTTTTTATCTGCAATCTCCGTTACCGAACAGGTATTAATCACATACACGTCCGCAAAATCGTCATATTTAACCTTAACAAATCCTTCGTCGGTCAATGCCCTTGCTATGGTCGACGTCTCACTAAAATTCAACTTGCACCCTAACGTGTGAAAAGCAACCTTCTTCTCTAAAAACAACGACTTATCAATCATCTTAACTCTTTCTCCTATATTTAATAACACATCCGGGCTGATCCTTTTTCGAAATCTCAAAAAAGTGCACAAAGATAACGAAAAGAACTTAATAATTAATTGCTCAGTTTTGAGGATAAAAAAGGGTCGGAATATAATTCCGACCCTTTTCATAGAATTTACTTGTCTTTTATAACAAATCACTGGCCAATTCCGCTAAATAGCTTCGTTCACCTTTTACCAAATTTACGTGGGCAAAAACATCCTGACCTTTCATTTTTTCCGTTAGAAATGCCAATCCATTGGATGTTTTATCTAAATAAGGTGTGTCAATCTGCTCAATATCTCCAGTAAAAATAATCTTTGTGCCTGCGCCTGCGCGGGTAATGATGGTTTTTACCTCGTGCGGCGTTAGATTTTGAGCTTCATCTACAATAAAGTAAACGTCGGATAAACTTCGCCCTCTAATATACGCCAATGGGGTAATCAGCAATTGCTCGTCGCGCTGCATCTCCTCAATCAACAAATTTTCGCGGCTCTTAGGGCTATGACAATGCTTTATTACGCTCAAGTTATCGAACAATGGTTGCATGTACGGGCCTATCTTGTCGTTCACATCTCCAGGCAGGAATCCCAGGTCTCGGTTGGACAAAGGAACAATGGGGCGTGCCAGTAATATCTGCTTAAAACTTTTGTTTTGCTGCAGCGCTGCCGCCAAAGCCAGCAATGTTTTACCGGTACCTGCTTTCCCGGTTAACGAAACCAATTGTATATCCTGGTTCATCAAGGCATTTAACGAAAAGGTTTGCTCAGCATTTCTTGGCTCAATTCCAAACGCACCCTGTTTTTCAACTCGCTTAATTAAGTTTGTAAAAGGATCGAAGGTTGCCAGCACACTTTTGCTGGCATTTCTTAATACAAAGTACTGGTTCGCCGGTAATTTCTGAATTGGGAATTCTTCTTGAGATACTCCATCCGAAGTATACAGTAATTCTATTACCTTGGGATCGAAGTCATCATTGATTTGAACTCCCTTGTCAAGAACATCAATATCTTTAACCTTATCTGTGGTATAATCTTCGCTGTTTAAACCTAAAGATTTGGCTTTCATCCTAAGATTAATGTCCTTGGTAACTAAGATAACCTCCCTTGTTTTGAATTTTTCCTCCACATACAATGCGATTGCCAGGATCCTGTGATCCGGGGATTTTTCGAAGAAAGAATCCTGCATGGCTTGGGTGAAGGGTTTTCCGGTAGCAATAAAAAGCTTTCCTTGCTTGGGCCCTAGCACAATACCTTCCTTAAAAAGTTTCTCGCCGGAAATTTTATTCAGGTCGCGCACAAACTCCCGGGCCTGATAATTAATTTGATCGTTACCCTTTTTAAACTTGTCGAGCTCCTCCAGCACAACAATTGGTAGGATTACGTCATTATTCTCAAAGTTGTATATACATTTGTGGTCGTGAAGCACCACATTTGTATCCAGAATAAAAACTTTTCGTTTTTTGGGCATATTCAGCGGTTTTAAAAAGTTGAACGTTTTTTAAATATATTTATTTTTAAATAAAAAACATGGTGTTATTTGATTAATATTATAAAATTAAAATTGAGCTAAGATGTTATATGCCGAGGTATTGGATTTCCTGTTTTCGCAATTACCAATGTATCAGCGTACGGGAAAGGTTGCTTATAAAGCCAATCTGAATAATACGTATAAATTAGACGACTATTTTAAACATCCACATAACAGCTATAAAACAATACACATTGCCGGAACCAACGGAAAGGGGTCTGTATCACACTGCTTGGCTTCCGTTCTGCAAGAAGCAGGCTATAAGGTTGGCCTGTATACATCTCCTCATTTAAAAGACTTTAGGGAAAGAATTAAGATTAATGGGACTTGCATATCGGAACAAGATGTTATCGATTTTGTTGAAAGACATCGATCATTTATTCAGGAGCTTAAACCATCATTCTTTGAAATGACGGTAGCCATGGCATTTCTCTATTTCCAACAGAAGAATGTTGATGTTGCAATTATTGAAGTTGGGCTGGGAGGCAGGTTGGACTCAACCAATATTGTAACACCGGTATGTTCCGTCATTACAAATATTGGGCTTGATCATGTTGCTTTGTTAGGAGATAGTATTGAAAAAATTGCCATTGAAAAGGCAGGTGTTATCAAAACAAAGATTCCTGTGATTATTGGAGAAACCGATAGTAGGACCCAAACAATTTTCAAAAAGGTTGCCCAAAAAACCGATGCTCCTATTTATTTTGCCGATTCAGAGTACGATATCCCGGTAGCCATGAATGGTATTGATGCCACTCAAATTTTACAGGTTTATAAAAACAACACATTACAATATACCGATCTAAAATTGGATTTATTGGGCATGTATCAACAAAAGAATATTAAAACTGTATTAAAAACTATTGATATTTTAATTGAAGGAGGTTTTCGCATACAGTCGGATCACATATACAGTGGCTTAAATAAGACTGTGCAAAACACAGGTCTTATGGGAAGATGGCAAGTGCTCGGGGCTAACCCTACAATTATCTGCGATACCGGCCACAACGCGGAAGGTGTAAACGAATTAGTTAAACAGATTTCTCAAACACCATATAAATCGTTGCATATTGTCTGGGGAATGGTAAATGATAAAGACTTTAGTAAGATACTTCCTCTTTTACCCAAAGACGCACGGTATTATTTTGCCAAGCCTAATATTCCGCGAGGATTAGATGCCAAAATTCTAAAGAAGGAGGCTGAAAAAATAGGTTTACTTGGCGAAAATTACAATTCCGTTTCAGAAGCTTTAAATAATGCAATAAAAATTTCAACCCCTAATGATTTGGTTTTCATTGGAGGAAGCACCTTTGTTGTTGCCGAAGTGGTATGATTTCAAAAAAAATTTTGCAGATACAAAAAAGACATCTATATTTGCATCGCTTTTAAAAACAAGGACAACACATTATGAAGATAATCTGTTGGTTTTTCAAGATAAAAGGCAAATCTTTTATCGGGCGAATAGGTCATTCAGAGATTCCTGTTTTAGACGGGACAGTTAGAGTTTGATCTAGATAAATTAAAACATTGGGGCGATTAGCTCAGTTGGTTCAGAGCACTTGGTTTACACCCAAGGGGTCGGGGGTTCGACTCCCTCATCGCCCACCCAAAAATAAAAAAGCACGAAGAAATTTCGGGCGATTAGCTCAGTTGGTTCAGAGCACTTGGTTTACACCCAAGGGGTCGGGGGTTCGACTCCCTCATCGCCCACAAAGACCTGCAAATTGATTTTGCAGGTCTTTTTTGTTTTATCATAAACCATCTACAAATGTTCCGTATTCACGGATCACGGATCCTCACGAAAGTCAAAAAATATAACCTAACCTACTATTGATTTATACTTTTCGTAGTTATTTCGCCATAAGGTTAAATCTAATCCTGCACAGTGCGGTTTATTCTGATCCAGATTGCTATGCTGGAGGATATCGATATCATGAAACTGTAATTCCAAATCATATATTAACCGAAGCGAGGTATTCATCTGTGCTTCTGTAAACTGACCGGACTTACCTATCAAACATATACCCACCGAATTAGAGTTATAACCTTTAACATGTGCGCCTACTTCCTTTCCCAACACAACCAAATCATCATCTAACGGACGGCCGGTTTCCACATATCCATCAAATTTAGGATGAAAGATATTGGAAGCCAGCCACCCATTCAGTATCACATAATGATATCCGATTCCACTCCATCCCCTTCCCTTGTATTTCTTTCCGTTTTGGACAACTTCTTTAGCAGGAAGACTATGCCATTTGGCAATTAGGGCTGCATTGCCAAATGCGGAATCCGAACAGTGTAATACAATCCTTACCATTTTATATCTTTCAACTTGGTTTTAACCTTATTTATTAATTCTTGCTCCTTGGCCTTAGCGATATTTCCCGAATTGGGCCCTGTATCACCGGATGTCCAAGCAACACGGGTTCCTCGTTTTTCAACCGAACGTCCAACAGCATATACCCCTACAACGCCGGCCCAAGCTGCTAAGAATACCTTAAAAATGGAATCGGAGCTTTCAATAATCTCAAGTGCATTGTTACCTAAATCCAAGCTGTTTAAAATCAAATGTCTTAATCCGAAAACCTCTAATAAAATAAAAAACAAACCGACATACACCACGGTAGGCCTGGCTCGTTTGGTATATTTATCATCTTGTTTGAGCTCGGCAACAATTATTTCTTTTTGGGCATCCAGTTCTGTCCTAATGGTTTCTTCTATCTCGCTTTCCCTTTTTTGGGTCAGCTCTTCCATCTCTAACAAAAACCTACGTTGGTTTTGCCTGTGTTCCTCGTCCAGCCTTTTTATTTCCAGTTTTAAAGCATTGCGCTCATCAGGATTGGTAATAAACCGATCAACAGTATCCCCAATAGTATCAATAATGTTACCTCCTGCACCAGCAAAAAAATCTCCAATCTTCTTTAATAATCCCATAACAACGATTTTAATATTGACTAAAGTTTCAAAATGTTTTTACAATCAATCGTATTTCATATACTCTAAGTTTGACTTCATTTTCCATATGGCATGCTCGATGAATTTTAATTCCCTTATCAAGTTCGTGACAGGCTATTCACTAAGGTATGTTTTAGAAAGCTAAAATTCACGATCGTTTCATGTGATATAAGTTCCGTATTTTATGTCAGAAATACCATAGCTGAAGCTATATTTCTCCTCATTACTTGACAAACGCTCACTTTCAATCTATTCATGCTCATGACCAATCCTTGATTTAGACGTTTTATAAAATATCAACTGCTCTTTTATACGTTTTACAGACAAAACCATTTTCACTGGTTGATGTAAAAGTATTAGGTCGTCCACCATTTAAATCAAGACATAAAAACAACCTGTCATCTTGTAATTTATAGATTCCTTTAACTGTTCTAAATTGATTTAGAAAGTACAAGTTTACTTCCAAAGGATCAGTTGCTGTTAAAAAGTAAATTAACCCGTTATCAATGCTGGTTTCTTTCTGAACTTTAAATTCAAAGTCCTTGATTTCAATTGTTTCAATCGTTACCTCCTCACGTATTCCTGCTTTTGAATACTCCTTCAATTCCCATTTTCCATCTATAATAACGTTATTGGTATTAATTCCATAATCCAATATATATTTTAACAATAGCTTATCCTTCTCTTTCTTGAGCGTTGACTCATAATTTTTCACTAAATACTGAAGCGCCCGCTCCCTAATTATATTGAAGTCTGCAGCATAACTTACAAACAAGTCGTCGATATATTGTTTTAAATAGGTGAGATGGTCAGCCTTTGCCCTTTCCAAAATTTCAAGAGGAAGAATGTCGGACTTATTGTTGCCTATGCTAATAAATGTGTTACGAATATTTTCTATTGATTGTTCTGATTCTTTCTTGTTTTTGGATTTCTTAAAATCAATCATAAACAACTCTAGTAATACGGTGTAGGCGATACCATAATCCGGCAACATATTTATTGATTTGTTACAATATAGTTCTGTAGCTTCCCTGAACTTTGAAGTTCCATAAAATTCGTAATAATTACAGGCATTAATAGCTATATTTGCAAAAGTTTCCGGTTTCAGGTTCAAAGATTTTTCGTACTTTTCAACAATACTGATCATCTTATCTCCAAAGCTTCCTTTTATCTCTTTCTTGTAGTAATAGCAACGTATAATACAATCTATCAATTCTATTTTCTTATTGTCGCTTACCTGTATTTCATCGTTCTCCAACAATTTATTTAAGGAGTCGATTAAATCATCACCAACATAATTCCGCTCTTTGGCTTTCCTGATATTATCATCAACGATATCGTCCCATATAAAACTCAAAGTGGAATTAATTTTGTTTTCGATATATTTATTGGTGTCAGTCACATAGGCATCCTGTAATTCCTTCATATTGATAACCAGAGCCCGAACCTCTCCAATTCTATTGTCGATATTATTTTCTTTATGGGAAAAACTCTCGGTTAATATTGTATATTTTTGGTTAATTTCATTTACATGATCACTTAGCTTATCTGTTATTTCTTTTATAAACAAACGACTTCTTTCTTTGACCTCCCTGGTTTCCTCGTTGATTCTGGCTTCCATCTTTTTCCGATAGTTTTCGGTAAAAAAATATTTTAATAGGAAGCCTAACAAAAAACTCAGTATGCCCCAAAGAGTCAGTATCGCCATTCGCCGGCTGTCCACCCAGGTCTGTATTTCATCTTTAACCGAATTTCTTAGTTTTTGGTCGAAATCCTGAATGGGAATATATGTATAATGTTCCTTTTGCAATGCACTCTCCAATGTTTCAATACGTTTTTGCAGTGAATCAACAGAAAGCTGTTGGGAATACAGTCCCTGAAATGAGCAAAGTACAATCAAAATCAACCCCAATTTTTTCATGGCTTATTCCTTTTATCATTATTTATGTGATGTTTATTATTTATATAACGAGCAATAGAAGAGTTGTTTGTCTTAATTTAAGACAATAGATGCAGATTGTCAAGCGAATAAGAGCTCGGTATTTGGTTTGACAATACTAACAGTGGCATGAGAAATAATCCCATGCCACAATTTTTAAATATCGGCGCACCCAATTCTCATATAACGATCAAGGACATACTGCAGGATCCCTTTCGAAGGTTATGCAAACAACAGGTCTATGCCCAAGGCCTCAACTGTAAAAGCGGCGACGCCCTTTTCACCTTCCCAAGCGAACAGTCTGCCGAAAACGACAAACCTGTCTTTTTTGTCAGCCATGAATTGTCCTCCTAAAATCCTTAATTATTAAAATCTCAAACACATCACCCTTCCGAAATTACCGGGGATACTAATCCATTCCAGGGAAGTAGGATCTTTTATATCTTGTGCAAATGCCTGACTGCCCTTATAGCTGCTGTCCAAGATATCTGTCCATCTTCCAGTGAGTCCAAAAGGTACCGGTGCATATTGTTCATGATCCGAAAAATTCAGTACCACAAGAATCACTTCCTGGTTGTTCCAACGTCTGTAAACAATGACCTGATCTGAGGTACTGCAATATTCTTGTTTGGCATATTCGCGGGTTCCCTTGAGCGATGGGTAATCATTTCTCAACTTACCAAGATGCCGGTAAAGGGTAGTTAGGGGAAGCACTGTATCAGTAGATGGTAAAGCCGATACGTTATAAAAATAATCCCAGTGAAGCGGCCGGTAGCCTCTTATCCTGGTCATATCCATATGCGCCATACCATAGTTTTCCGCGAATTCCTGACCGGCCCAAAGCATTGGAATTCCTACCCCCGTCATCAGGGCAATAGCATAGGGCTGTAGTTTCCACCAACGCAGTTCGTCCAAACCGTGTTGAAAATCAAAACCACTGTCTTTTACCTCATGTCCATGTTCGATTAAATATAACAGTCGGCTGTCATCGTGCGATTCGATATACTGAATGACATGCGACTGGATGGTATCGTTGCCCACAGCTTTTTGGGATTTATATCCTGCCTTGTCAAATCGTTGGTCAGAAAGCAACAGTTCGGAACATAGATCTTCGGACAGATAATTATAAGTTGCCATGTTGCTTACAACACCGAACAATCCTTTTTCCCAATTCCCGTTGATGGCGCTATCCGAAACGGGAGAGAGCTGATAGGCACTCTGAGTAAGATCTTCGGATATTTGAATAATATTTGATGATCCATCTGCTTCCGACAGAAACCGCTGATAGTTTTTGCTCTGGTTGTACGTTGAGATGGTAAGAGAACGAAGGGATTTAAATGTTGGCCGGTTTTCCTGACTGTACCAGTCAATACGATTGTCTCTTTCAAGCGGTTTTCTGTCCAGGAATCCATTTACATGATCGTACCTGAAACCGTCCACATGATATTCATCGAGCCAGAACTGATTCACGGTGTTGAAAAACTCTTTTGTCGACTTCATACGCCAATCATTTTTCCTGGCAAAATTGGCATATTTGCTCACCATTGGATTGGGCGAACGGTGAATGCCATCAGCATCGCTATAATGGTCGTCTTTCCAAAGGTGGAAAAAACGTTCGTACCCAATTTGATAAGGAAACATTCGATCGGCATGCGCATAAACCACATCCAATATGACTGCAATGCCATGTTTATGACACTCATTGACCAAGTGTTTTAAACCTGTCGGCCCTCCGTAACGTTCTTCGGGGGCAAAGTAAAAGACTGGGATATACCCCCACCGATACGGTTCGGCAATACTGCTAACCGGCAACAGCTCAATGGCATTTACCCCCAAGCTTTTTAAATATGGAATCTTTTGAGCAACTCCGTTAAAATCCCCCGCAAATTCGGCAACGTTCAATTCGTATATTATCAAATCATTGGTTGGAGGCACTTTATAGTCTTCATCTTCCCAAAAAAAGATGTATTGATCATCGATACGAAATACTGAAAACACACCTGCATCTGTTTCCCTGGCACACGGATCCCCAAAAAACAAGCTTCGCACCTCATTCCCGTTTTCTTTTGACGGGCCTGAAATTTCGAACCTATAAAGCCATGTTCCCGGAACCAATTGAATCCAATTGCTCATCCAAAGTGTTTTATTATAGTCTCCCCATTCTTCATCCGCAACATAGCCACCTGGCGAAGGTGTCAGATTATGTTGCTGAGCCGGTTTATCAGCGTCGAACTGGCCTTGTTTATCAATAAGATAAACCTTAACCGAGAAACCATTGCTTTTATCTATGTTAGGAAGGTAAATTCTGAAGCGAACCTCTTTGTTTCTGAATTCCGGACCGGTTTCGTTTATTTTGAACATGTTCAACTCCTTTCTATTTTAATTTTACAATTGTATTTTATCCCGCTTCTTCGCCAGTAATGAATAAAATCCGACGGTTGTGTCTATTCCAAGTGTGCTTTAAGCTGGCATTCCCCACTACCTTAAACGGCCGGTCTATTACATCATAATCTCCTGTTTCCGCGCTTTCAACAACTACCTCTTCGTACGCATTTCCGGTATAGCCGAATATGAGTTTATTTTATAATTGACGGCATCGCTCTCGATATGCTCGCACGGAGTGGCTGGTACCTGCGATTCATAAGAACAACGCGCCTCCGCACAAACACCATCGTTCAGAAGATTTTTCATGGCACTCCTGATATCCGTGCCATCTTCAATATCAGGGAAACTACCTATCTTTTTGGCTTTTCATAAATAAACCATGAAGATAAGTTGATGGAACAATCTCAATCTTTTGTTTCCTGCCATTGTTTCATTGCCCCGCAGGCAATTCCCACTCAACTGCCCTCCGATCCCTGATTCTCAACAGGGATCACCGCATCGGTATAATCGACCTTTTCGGGCAAATACAACCGTCTGGAAGAGCGGACAATACAATCCCTTAGATCCACAAGTACCTTTTGTTAACCTAAGCGCTTTTTTATTTCTTCTTTTTACATAACCATTTGTTTTATGGCGCATTGAAACTATTTGCTAACACTATCAAAGGAATTTTCACTTTCATATCCTGCCTTATAACCAGCACTAATTTGACTTCCTTGATGCTCAATCCATAGTCAAAATGGTATTACTTCCGCAAGCTATTTAGCTTTATCAATAAATCGTAATGGGCTTTTTGAAGATGTTGAGGGTTTCTCAGCGAGCTATTCATTGCCCTCAACTCTTTGGTCAGGTTAATACGGAATGGTTCAACAACCTCAGCTGTTTTTCTGTAAACATCCATCAAATTATTGATCAGTTCACTGTAATCTCTATAATTAGCCTGATTTGTATTAAATGCCTGATAAAACTTATCAGATTGTTTGATCAGCTCTTTTGAACCATCCATTTCCTTGAGCACTTTTATGGACTTATATAATTCTAGCTGCCAATACATGTTCTGCAAAATGTCGGCCACGTCACCATTTTTTTTGTCGAGGTAGGTTAAAAATGCATCCATCTTATGATTATAACCTGCATGTGCAATCATTAATTTAGCCGGATCACCGCTAGAAACACTATTCACAAGCTCCGTAAAAGCAAGTTTAACACCCAATGGATCTATACCGCCATTTTTGTCCAAAACCACTCTGGTCAGCTTTTGGATAAGCTCTTTATGGTCTTTGATATAAGCCAGGTATTTGTTTGGGTTGGCACCGGGTTTGATCAAATCTTCAATGGTTTTTTCGCTTTCTTCGAGTGCATCATTTAACTCAAATAAATGACCCATCCTGAAAAACACTTCCGCATGAAGTCGGTAATTGTCGAAAATCGCTTCCTTGTCCGGACCCGATACAACGGCAATAGCAAAGCCATTAACGGCTATATTGTCCACCACCTCTGTAAAGTTTATGGCAGCCATCTGATCGCCTAAGTTTACCGAGGCCGGAACGGTAATCCCTATCCAACGGTTTTCGCCGGGTTTCATTTTTGAGATGACAACCCTGTCATTACCTACTTCAACTCCCTGTTCAATTCCCGGAAATTCAAACTTTGGTCGTTTGAAATGTCTGGCAAATGGATTGTTTATTTCATACTGCAAGATAAAATCCCTTACATACGTAGCTGCATTATGCAGGATGGCATAATAGGTAATGAAACCACCCTCGGGAGATGTGCCTGTTGAATAGACTCCCATGTTGCGTTGCCCCTTATTGTTGTCGTATAAAACAGATAAATCGGTATTGGGCCATCCTGGAGCCCGACCGAGCAAGGTAGGTGTAACCACAGGGTCGTTTGTAGTATTGGTTTCAACTGCCAGGCAAGTGTGTGTTGAACCCGAATTGGTCAAAGTCCACTCGTAACCCGAAGTCATTGTTTTTACCAGTTCGCCGGAAGCGAAGCTTAAAGTTGGGTTGGCAGTAGTATTGGCATTCACATAATTGCTGCCGGTACCCAGCTCCGATTTTAAGAAATGCAATGTAACCGTTTCGGCAGTCCCGGTTCCTTTCCTGTGAACCCGGGCAAAGGCAAAATTATTTCCCAGAGTAGAAATCTGAGGATCGAGGCTCTGCGGCTGGTCGTTGGTATTAAACCCGCCTGCTGCATTCAATCGTCTGTTCCACACGTCGCTAGTTGCGTAAAAAACCGGATTGGTGGATGGCTCCAAACCGATGTCCAACGTTGTTGCATTGGTAGTCCAGTCGCGCACGTAGAAATCCCGGTTGTCCGGAATCTGTTGCACCTCGAAAAAGAACGGGTCGATAGACACGTTCACATTGGCCGTATTGGCGAGGTTCCGGAGGTTATTGGTAGTAAAATTTGCATTTCGCTGGTACGTTACCCCATTGGGGAAGTTGGCATTGTTGGGCGTGTTGTTGGCCGAAAAAACACCATAAAAATCCTTGCCTACCGATTTTAATCCGGCATAGTCGCCCAGATAAGGACTAAATGCGCGTACGGGGGTGTTTGAAGGTGCCTGGGAAAGGGTATTGTTGTTCCAATTGGCTCCTCCATTATTCGATTGTCTAAAAAGTGTTGTCCATTGCTGGTTAGGGGCGACTCCGGTTAGTTGCTGGTACAGAATGCCCACGTCGCCCCTGATGTTCACGGCCAACTGGGGACATATCACATTGTTAATTGTCAACAAATCAGCGGACCAATTTGCTCCTCCATTGGTAGATCTCCTGACGTGCAGACGGGTTGAACCCGCCGCGGCGCCGGGAGCGAGATCCACATAGGCAATATATACTGTTTGGCTGTTTCTGGGATCTACAGCTATGCTGGCCCTGTCACCTATTCTTTCCTGTCCCATTCGTGGGCCGCTCCATGTCCAGTTGATCCCGGTTGCAACCCGTATCCCAGCCAAGCCATCTCCGGGGTCTGTTAAATTATTGTACGATGGGGTTCCCTGTCCCCAGTTGTCGTCTCTCACAACCACAACATTACCCGTACGAGTGGATCCGACGGAATTTGTACGCATGTAAAAAATGGCATATACGGTTCCATTGGGATGCGCTGCCGTGCGTATAGGTGGCCCGTCCTGACCAAAAGGATTTCGCACTTCCAGCCGTATGGTGTTTAGATTTGCAGGCGCAGGGGCCGTGGCGGCGTTCAGCGACTGTTCGAGCGAGGCCGTACGGTTACTGGCCGCGTTAAAATCGTTGTGCCCAACATAAACATGATCGTTGTTGCGCTGGGCCCCACCGAGAGGTGTAATTACCTCTACGTAAGGTTGGTCTTCACGGATACGGACCATTAATTGATTCATCACGGCAGGAGCCAGATAATTGTTGGATCTGAACATCTGCATTTGCGTTTCATTGGGACTGGCCGGATTAAAATACCCGCCGGTCAGAATACCGGCATAAAGGATGTTATTTCTACTCAAGCCAACAGTTATGTCACCTGTGTTGCCGTTTAAACTGGGAACAATATTGTTCAACACCCATGTGTTTCCTCCATCTTGTGAAATATAAATCGGTGCGGTATTATTTACCCCGGTGGGATTACTGGTGAAAGCCGTGCCAATAATTTGTAGGGGGTTGTTGGGATTAATCCCAATATTAGGTTCGCTATCCTGACTGCTTTCGTTGCTTAGCGCATTGGGAACCATATTTACTACCCGAATGGTTTGAGCACCGGCTACTAAAGAAATAAACAAAAAAAGCAAAATAAATATCTTTGGTTTCATCTTTTTAATTTTAGCTGTAACCAATGGAACCCGCATGTTCTTAACCATCCTACCCAAACCGTCGTGGGATTGGTTCTGTATTTTAAATATATCCAAACTTGGTCGTTTCATGATTGTTAGATTTAGGTAGTTATTTTTTCAGTAGTTTTTTTACCAGATTCAGTTCTGATTCAGGCAGAACATCCTGAGGGTCAATAAGAACATAGGCATTCTTGATACCCATGAAACTGTCAGTTCTTTTAAGTAGATAAATGGCTTTTTGTTCTTCTTTTAACTTGGGCGCATTAACCCATCTCACATCATCGCTGGCCGAAAAATATACTTGAACTTGATTGCCTTCTGTATTGCCTTTTAAAATATTTTCAACCTCAACAATAGCAATGTTCCATATTGGAGAATGCTCAGATTCCTTAGATGGTCGTTGTACGTCGGCTTCGTTAATCTTTGATACCCGACCAAACATTACCAACCCTGAACTTTTAAGCCGTTTCTGCAAGTTTACTTTTTTAACACTGTCGCGGTAAAGCGGTAATTCGTCCTTTATTCCATCCGGTTTATCCGTCATGGGTTCTACATGGTTTGCCCTTACGGCCAAGGTGCTACCAAAAAGCCAGGTATGTGTATAGAAAACATAACCTGCCCCTTCTTTTAAAGTCGGTATTTTATCGTCAGCGGCAACAACGGTAATATTTTCCCCTTTAAAACTTTCGTGCCCGCTTGAGGCAAGAATAATATCGTTCACTTTTACAATGTGAGTGTTCTGGTCATCCGGCACAACAGGCAAGTTCGATTTTTTTGTCTGCACGACTTCACCTTTAAAGATATAGTCGGAAGCATCAAACTGCTTGGCATGAGGGATTTTTGTTACTTTGCAATTGCTAAAAGCACATAAAAGCAACAATACACATAAGACTTTATAAACGTAAGTAACCATAGCAATACAATTAGAAGAGTAAAAGAAAAAGAATGCTGTCCATTATCTGGTTTTTATAATTTTGTAGTTCTTGCTGAGTAGGTTCCCCTGCAGATGTAGACCATATTCTATAATAAATTACAAAACACGAATCCTTTTATGCCTCAAAAATGAACCTGCAAAGCCTAATTGGGATTCTTTCTTTTTTTATATGGTTTGACCAGACAATACAGGATAAAACACAATAGCAGTGCCCTACTTATTAAAGAAAGGACTTTTATCGTTTCGGCATTGATAAGGCTATTATCTTCGATGGATATAAATTTGAATAGTATGACAATACCCGATTCAAAAAAATACCATGAAACCAATAAAAACAAGAGATAAACACATACAGTCATTAAAGTCGAGAGTTTTCCCCGATATGTTAAAGTCCACAAGGAAGTGTAGCTGGGATCTTTGGTACTATTCTTATAAAAGTTGAGTTCCTTAGCTAGAATGTTAAAATGCGAAGAAAGGCCAATTGCCGTATAAAGTACATAGCTTGCCAATAGTATGATGATAAACGGATATAAATAAACCATTTGTTCTACCGATATCATACCTTTAAACCATTGGGGAAGTATCTCATCCATTTTAGCCCGAAGGTCTTCCAGGCTTTGTTTCAGTTCAGAATAGTCAGCTTTGCTTGTAATTTCTTCTAAACGCCGAACCAGCTCTTTCTGTTTTGATTCCAGTATTGGCTTATCTTCATCAATAATGGAAGATATGTTATTCAACTTGTCGCCAAGCGTTTGGGATAATGTTTCAACATGTGCTTCTTTCGAATGAATTGTACCGTACCAATATTTGCCAATATTCTCCGTTTTCCAGGTATTCACAACTGAAGGCAACGTTTCAAGCTCCCTATGTAATTTATCGCTTAAAAATTTATTTCCTACAAAAGAATCAGTAACAAAATCTTGTATGGGTTTGGTTACTGTTTCGCTTACCAAGGTGGATATAGCAATAATGGTGGAGTCCGCTTTATCCTGATATTGCGACCGGCTTACACTTCCTATTCGGTTCATCTCGCGATATTTCAATATTAGCTTCCGGGTTTCTGAATTCCAGGGTCTTTCTTTTACCAGTTTTTGAATATTATCAAGTACAATATTTAATTTTTCCAACGTTAAATTTGAGGCCTCAACTTCCTTTATCTGATCTTCATATTCCTGTATCTCAACTTCGATTTTTTTCTTCTCCTTTAAGCCCTGTGAATATGGCCTTAATACGTTGACAAGAATAAATAAACCGAACAAAACACTCGCAAACACGGTTCGCTTAACAAGCTTTGTTTTTTCCTCCAACAGTCTTTTATGCCTATCTATTCGATATTGGCCGTCCATGTTATTTTAATACATATAATATCGGAATACTTTGTAATATAAGGGATGCACATGCGTGTCAAGAGTCCTCAATAAAGTGCTAAACTAAACATAATCGATCAATCATTAGGCGTTTAAATAACTAAATATCATCATGCATGAACCATATTGCTTTAATTCCTTTAAAACGGAACCAGTTCCGATGTGCAAGTATTTATATGGCAGTTTAATTTTAACCCGGATTATGCATTAGAACTTCGTCGTGAACATTGAAAGTGCAATAAAACAAGGCTTTACTGAAACGAGGCATAACTTGTCCCGATTACTTTCGGGAGCATCGTTATGGTGAGCTGAAGTGAAGCAGTGGAGTGTCTTGTTCTGAAACAATTTCAATGTGTAATAGATTTTCTAATGCATATTGCGGGTTTAACCTAGTTGAATGACAACATGAGGAGTATAAGTCAACGTTAAAAAAAAGAGAAAGATGCAGGATAGATACAACTCCGCCATGGTCATTCCCAAAAAAAATGAAACTGGTATAACCCTGTAGAATAAGTTCCTAAATAAATTTATCAAAATCCATCCTCATTTATAAGGATATTTAACTGTTATTATAGTAAGCAAATATAATATTTCACACCTAAAACACTACTATACTGATTTTTAAAAGAAATGGCACGAGTTATATTCCCGTGCCATTATTAATATTAACCGATAATATAGTTTATAAATTATTGTTGCAACATATCTTCACTACGTATGAATATTCCAGTCGCTTACACGTCTTCATAAGCAGATAAAATCTCTTTGTACTTTTTGCGGTATAAACTTTTTACATCCCCCGACAAGCCTTTAAACATTGCTTTAAATCTCTTTTTCACGTCGGGCTCATCCAGATTATCCTGTAGGTCTTCCATATCCGATATGGTTGTGATATCTGCATAGGTTTTAAATCCTTCCACTGCTGTATCGATAAAATCACCTAAACCATCAGGCCTATTTGTTAAAGAAAGAAGTTCAGCTGCATTTTGATAGTACTCAAAATCTTCGTAAGCGGGTTGATTTTCCGAGTTCACCTGCATTACAAAATAAGCGGTCTCCCGATATTCTTTGCCGTTTTCATCTACAAGCCGGTTTTTTTTATTTAAACAATACCCTGCGTTAATGATTTCATCGTCAGTTTTTCCTTGTACACAGACAACGCGTCCGCTTTGTAAACGTGCAACGTGTGGCCGGTTAAAAAATAAATCCAGTCTAAGACCCGGCACTATTGGGTCGTCACGGTCTAAGATTTTAAATAACCTTCCCAACAAGTCTAACCCAGATTTTGCAATAGCCACATATGGCAGGTACTCAGCAAAAAATGGGAGGTCGCCAATTCTTTCAATTCCTGACGTTATCTGACTGATAGTTTTTTCAGGATTGTCCAGCTCCATGATTTTTGACGTCAACTTTATCGGCTCACCGATATAACTCTTTGTATAATAAATCAATTCATGTCCATAAACATCTGCACCAAAATTCACCACGTCGGCAGACCCATTATTGAACTTCATTTTTGGATCATAAAAATTAATCGATTCAGCTGCTGCTTTTTTTTTCTTCTTCAGTTTTTACAAATGTAGAAACCATTATTTCCTGATGCTTACTATTTGCATTATCGAGTTTTAAAAAGAAATACAAGTACCTAACTACAAGCGGCTTGCCAATTTCCACAGGTATATAGGCCTGGTTTCGTACTTCCTGCTCACCAGGTTCGTAATATGGCGAACGTAATTTTCCATTTACACTAAGTAGGCTCGTGCTTTTTGCAAACAATGAACTATTTTCTGTACCAGATTTCTTTTTACGTCTGTTACCTACTAATCTTTTCATAATTTATGCTTTAAGTTCTCGTTATGATAATTCACATCGTACTCTCTTATATTACCGCATCATCTTCCCCTCTTTTTTGTATTCCTTTTGTATTCCTTTAATCAAATCGTCGTAAGTAATGGTGGAGGATTGTTTTTCGAGGGTTCGTAAGCTTACGTACTGGATAACATTTACGATATTGGCCCCGGTGAGATCATAATTTCGGGCCACGTCTTTAAGGCAGATTTTGGATTCGAGGGAGGCCGATTTAGGTAAGTAATTTTGCCAAAGCTGAAGGCGTTCCTCAGTCTTTGGGTTTTCGAATTCTATCATACTGTTAAAACGCCGGATAAAAGCGAGATCGATATTCGATTTCATATTGGAAGCCAGGATCACCAACCCGCCAAAGTTCTCAATACGCTGCAGCAGATAGGAAACTTCCTGATTGGCATATTTATCGTGAGCATCACGCACATCGGTGCGTTTTCCGAAAATGGAATCTGCCTCGTCGAAAAAAAGTATCCAGTCTTTATGGTCGGCTTTGTCGAAGAGTTTGGACAGATTTTTTTCTGTTTCGCCAATATATTTAGATACCACTAAGGATAGGTCAATCCTGAATACATCACGTCCTGTATACTTACCTAGTAAACTTGCGGTCATGGTTTTTCCTGTTCCGGCCGGTCCATGAAAAAGAACACGATAACCTGGTTTTATTCTTCCACTCATTCCCCAATCGTTCAGTAATTTGAAGTTAAACTTGAGCCAGGTCTCAATTTCTTTTATTTCACTCAAGGTTTTTTGGTGCAACACCAGGTCGTCCCATTCCAGTTGCGTAGTGATTAGTTGCGCCGGGAAACTACTGCTCAGTTTTGGTTTTGAAACATTGCCTGAAACAAATAATTCCACATATTCTTCGTCCATGATTAATCGACCGCTCATTTTGGGTTCTCCCGAATTAACGTTCTCAATATAAAGTACATTTTTTTGAGCAAACAGGTGTGATTCACCAAACAACTTTGCTATTTCTACACGTTTGGCAATGTCTTTTCCACCTAAAATGTACAATACTGTTTCGCCGGTAGGTAGAATGCCACGATGGTTTTTACCTTTGACTCCACCGAAATCCGGGAAATCTCCGCCACCAGGCAAATATTTTTGGATAATTGAATTTATAAAGGATGGTAGAATATGAGGCAGAATGGCAAGTAACAGGATGGCAATCTCCTGTTCGGCAAGCTCATTTTCTTTGATAAATAGAGACAGTGGAGAATGATTTAACACTTTGATATCCAGCTCTGGGAAAACTACAGCATTTCCCTTTAATTCCAATTCGAGTCGATACTGAATTAATAGGGAGATATATTTTATTAACGGAGAATCCATCCAAAATTATAAGCTTGAAAAACGACTGATTTGCACCGACCAAATAAAAGGAACATAGGTGTTTTCTGAATTGGTCACGTAGTGTTGCAGATAATACATAGCGGACAGTCCCGGCAAATAACTCCAGGCATCACTAACCCCAGCTCCATAGTGGTCGAAAACACGATAGGTAACATCGAGATTTCCACTTGAAGCATCAATCTCAACTGCCAAACGTTGATAACCGCCCATAACCGCCCATGAAAACAAACTATCCAATCCTCCAACATAATTGGGGCGGGTTCTAATAAGCTCTGCCTGACAGTCGAAGCCTGCTAAGGTTTGGTGCTCATCAAAATAAACCCGGATGGATGTTTCAAATTCACGGGCAAAAGAAGTAAACGCATCGGTACTTCCAATTTCCCTTGCCATATCACTTCCCGTACCAAAATGGATTTGCGATCCGCTTCCGGATGTAAAATTATCGAACAGCCTGTTATCGTCTGTTGTGTCTACACCGAATGTTCCTGCAAAAAATCCTATCTGAAAATCAGAGAAAGCACCGGATTCTCCCAATATAGTATCGTAAATCCAAATATCAGGACTTCTATCATCAGGATGATGAATGTCCTTATCTAAATCATGATCCCCGTTATTATTAATATCACGTCCATCATCACAACCGAGATCTGTAATTGGGTCTGTTACGGATAATATATCTAAGGGATATTTATTGATCATATCACCAAAAGGAATGTTTTCAATTTCTGCCGACAAGCCAAGTTCGGATTCCTCTTCTTCCCTTTCACAATCAGCGCATAGACCATCTGATAATTCATCCGAAGAGCTGAATTCCTGCGAAATTCCATTAACAGCTACTATAGATTGTTCTTGAAGTTCATCTTGTTCATCAGGATTAACTTCTGGCTGAATTTGAAGAATATTAGAATCTGATGAAGGAAAGAAAGATGTATTTAAAAAAGAATCGGGTTGAGTTGAACTTTCAATAATAGTATCGGCCGTATTATCCGCCTCCAATTCAAACTTATCGCCTGATTGTCGCTCTTTTAGCTTAGGCTCGATAAATGAAGTATTAACACCATTATTGTTTGATGAATATTGGGCATCGGATAGGGTTTTGGAAGCAAGCATATTTCCTTATTAATTGAAACTATAAAGTTTTATTGGCAAAAATTATTTTCGGGATTTACCTGATCTGCTAACATGGTCAAACTATTATCTACAAATCTTGTTACATAAACGGTTATCTCCACTTTTCTATATCGTTGCCAATCATTTTCTGGGTCTTCAGTTTGTTCCAATCCTTCTTCTGAGCCCCGACTTTCTTCTTCAAAATCAACTTCGGATGCTGGTGTGCCCTCTTCGCAAACTCCATCTGAGATAATTGAAATAGGTGGTAATTCACCATCGAAAGCATTCAGTCCATCATATAACAACAAACTGGTATTCTGAGCTCTTGTCAAGGCGAGGTTCAAATTTTCTAACGCAGCCCGTTCTTCGGAAGCTCCAGTCCAAAGTGGTGAAGCATGTCCTACTACCGAAATAGTTATGGAACTCAAGAATGTATTATCCAGGTTACCACTTACAGCAGACAGGATTTCGTTAAGAGCAACCCCGTTATTGGAAGCATGTTCGCCGGTATGAACATCACTTTCCCCTGTTTCAAAGTACAACATTCGTGTAATGAGTGCCTCCCTTACCTGTTCCAGGTCCGAGTTATCACAAATACCTACACTGGGTTCCAGATCACCAGGTGTGCCTTCAAAACCACCAACGGCAAATTGTCCTCCTCCTTGAATGATATTGATTGCTGGCAAATTCATATGACCTCCTATTTCCAGTCCAAAGCAGGCCCCTGAGGTATTAAAGAAAATATCCGGCTTTCCGGGAATTACCAGATATAAATAAGCAGCACTAACATCAGCCGTTAAACCTAAACCTCCACTAACACCGAATGATTGTTCAACAGTTCCTCCGGCAAAATCTTTAGGTCCATACCAATCAGGGGTTGGATCCGGGTCTGCCGAACCAGAACATAAGTCTTCACTACCAAAACTAGTATCAACGGATGGACCAATAGAAGCCCCAACAGAGCACTCTCCGGATAATCCTACATTAACTTGCAGATAGCCTTGTTCCCATGTCATACCCAGATTATTGGCATAACGGAATACCACATAACCTCCCCCTACTCCAACTTTAAGAAAACACCCTATTTTTACTTTACCAACTGGAGTTTCCATAGCACCACCAAAGCCAGCTCCCGCTGCAGCAATATCATCCGTTTTTCCAACTGCCACAATTACGTTTATAGTGTAGTGGTGTTCCACCTCATCTCCCGGATTGAGTTGAAAGTAATTCTGAAACGTATTGCTGGTATTTCGGTCGTACTGCATCCATTCGTTAATCAAATCGAATTCCTGCAAGCTTATTCCCAACTGAAGCCCAGTCCCTTCGTCGAGCATTCTGCGTATTTCGGTATGATCCGAAGGGATCACCAATATCATTGACTCGGTGCAATAGAAATCCGTATTATATAAAGAGTCGAAAGCGCCTAGCAAGGGTGATATAGATGGTATTTGTCCACTTACCGTAGCATTATCCCAATTGACTTGATTTCGCCAATCTTCCCAAGTACTTATTTCTTGGTGAAATGTCGATAAGAAGTCTTCTATTTGACTTTGCCCTAAAGCATCAATGTCACCACATTCACTAGGAAGTGTGTCATTCACATCAAGGGGAGGTTCTGTATTTTGAGGAGCTTCTGTAGCTTCATCATCCACCTTTTGCACTAACAAATCGGATGAACCTGTCAATTCTTCGTTAATGCAATCACATTTTCTTTGTACCGCTGAATGATTCTGTTGGATTGTGTGTGTTAATTCATGAGCCAATAAGTGCTTACCACCCTTACTTTCAGGATTATACCTTCCTTCATTAAAGTAAATATCGTTTCCAACTGTAAAAGCCTGTGCATTCAGTTCCTGACTCATTTGAACAGCTTCTGAACCTGTATGAATTTTAACTTCACTGAAATCTGCACCAAAGTCCGTTCCCATTTCTTGCTGGATAGACGAATCCAAAGGTAAGCCACCTTTAGAATTTGTTAATTGTGCTTCAATATCTTGCTTTACCTCAGAATCTCCCGAAGATTTTGTTTGCAACAGCTTTTCTTCCTTTTCGCACTCTTCACATTTACCTTGCAAAATATCATCATCAACATTTAATTGTATTGCTTCCGATTCTCCTAGTTCTTTTTCTTGAATTTCTTCCAGCTCCTCCGGATTGTTTTCGGGCAGTGATTGTAACTGAGATGAATTACTTTCGGGTGATGGGAAAAATGATGAGTTCAGAAAATTATCTGTTTTGGTGTTTCCTTCCACCATATTATCGGCCACCCTATCTGCTTCAACTTCGAATTTATCTCCCGGCTGTCCCACTTTTAGTTTGGGTTGGATAAAAGAAGTAGAAAAATTGTTACCCGATGATTTGGAGGATTCCGCTATGTTATTTTTTGATGTGAACATGAAATAGTTTAATCCTGTACTTTTACAACTTTTAGTTGAGTTTCACCCTTCCACAGAAGTTTCAACTCAGATGCTCCCTTTTCTGAAAATAAAGCCTTACCTAGTGGCCATTGTACCGTTTTGGTTTGATGCGAAGGCACACTAAAATTAATGATAGTCCCATTTTGAACTGCTAAATCCCAGGCGACACTTTTGTTTCCATTTATAAAAAGTGAAGTTTCAGAAATATCGAAATGTAAAGTTTGTGATGTTGGATTATAAACAGATACACCAATTTCAAAATCGCCCAATCTATCAAAGGGTACTTTTTCGCTGCTTGTTAAAAGATTTACCCGAAGCATCTAATCATTAAATTTTATATCACCGTATTATTTATAAACCTAATAACGAGAGCTCCGGCTTTGGTAATCATCATGGTACCGGTGGATGTCATAAAAAAGGCTTGCGTTGTGTTGGTAAAAATCTTTCCTTGCGAATCCGGTTCTCCATCTATTTTATACAAATTAGGGATCACCCAGTCAAATCTACCACCTGAAAAAGGTGCCGGAACACCATGCCATGCTGCATGGTCCGTCAAACCAGTATTGTTATCATTAAAAGGTAGGAAATTAGGGTTGGGGTGATGAAATATTTGATCGGCAGTAAACCTTGTGAAATAGCCGGAAACATTGGAAGCTGGGCCGGCCACTTCGAGCCATTGCGTTCTGCCAAAGTTCACATTCATCGGATGGATAAATACATTGTTCTGCATACATGCACCGGCAGTTCCCGCGGGGATTGCGTGTCTCCCACCTACAGTCATGGTAAGAGAATCGGGCGCAGTAACAGTCATATGGATGGATGTTGCACCACCTGTTGTTGTTAAGGAAATGGTTGGTGATGCTGCTATAGGTGGGGCTTCCCATACCATATTAACCCCATTATTGTTACCAATAATCCTACCTGTTGTGGCAGTCCATGTTCCGGCGGTATCCCCTGTAAACCGCACCCTTTCCCCAACACCTACCGTTGTTCGCGTATCAGCAGTGCCATCCGGAGCTGATGCTATGGTTTCGGATGTAACTACGGGTACTGTTCCTGGCGGCGGATTAACAGGTACCGCAGGTGGCAATACAGGAGTTCCACCTGAGTAAAGCGCATCTAACGACGACATGGTAGCTACATCCAACACACCTGTATCGGGGATAGATGAAGCCCGTTGGAAATTCTGAATGGCGGTTCGCGTTTCATTACCGAAAATACCGTCAACACCAAAAACCGGCAATTGGAATCCCACATCTACCAGGGCTTGTTGCATAATGCTTACCGGAGCACCGCTGCTTCCGTTTTGCAGTGTTTGTTCTCCATCGAAACAAGCTTCTAACACCAGGTTTCCGGAAAATCGGGCAGATGACAAATCGTGATTGTCGCCTATGGTCATTTGCAGATTCAGTGATACCTGACCCGTTTGCTGAATGGTATGGGTCAGCTCATGGGCCAGCAAATGCTTGCCGTCCGTTGATTCAGGATTATATTTTCCCTTATTAAAATAAATATCGTTTCCATGCGTAAAAGCCTGTGCCCCTAATTGCTTGCTTATTTGAACGGCGGTAGAATCGGTATGCACATTCACCTTACTGAAATCAGCCCCAAAACTTTGTTCCATTTCGCTCTTGGTAACGCTATCCAATTTACTGCCGCCACCTTCGTTAGCTCTTAGGGTAGACTCAATATTAGGTATAGCCCTGGAACTTCCAGATCCTTTTGTTTGAACCATTTCTTCTTCCTCTTCGATAGATTGAGCCTGAAGCACTTCCTCTTCTTCCTCAACAGGCTGGGCCTGCAACATTTCTTCCTCTTCTTCTTCGGCTTGTGCCTGTAACATCTCTTCTTCCTCCTCCAGAGGTTGAGATTGAATTACGTCCTCCTCCAGTTCTTCCTGTCTTTGAAGTAAGGGGCTAATTTGTTCTGCCAATGGCTCTCCTTGCAGCTGTTCCTGAATGAAATTTCCAGAATCAGCCTTTGATTGAATTCTTTTGCTACCTGCTACCACCTTATCCGCAATATGGTCGGCTTCTTGTTCGTACCTGTCACCTGGTTGCCCAACTGTTAGTTTGGGTTGTGCCATGAAAAAACCACCATCCTCTTTATTTGAAAAAAAAGGACTACTGCCCTTTTCTTTTCTTCTTATTCTCCTCTGCTTAGTTTTCATCAGTTACCATTCTACATACAACAACTCTTTCTGCCACGGTAATTTTACAATGGAAATGCCCCATTGCAATTGATCAAGTAACACGTCTTGCGCTTTGCACTCAACGGTTAGTTTATATCCTTTATCTGTTTTTTGCAGTTTCCCATCTCTATAAAAAAACATTTGGCGTAATCCATCGGGTGATGTGCTTTTGAGTGCTGGCCAATGTTTTATTACTTCTTTTAACAAAATTTCTGCCTCCGTTTTTATATACTCGTTGATCAGGCTGTAGGTAGGAATCGGTATTTCCAAAGGAATTCCGCATAAAAACTTTTCCAAAATCATATCAGATTCAAAATATTCGTCCTTCCCAGTCACCAGAAAATGAAATGCATGCAAGGCTACAAAACGGCTTTCTTCTTTAATTGCACCCTCTTTATCTAAAAAGGCCAGGTTTTCGAAATAGGACTTCAAAAAGGGATGTATTAGGATGAGGCCCGCATTGTTTACGAATATTTCATCATTATCCTGTTTTAAAAACGGGTGTGCAACTTCCCCTTTTCTGTCAATTTCCTCAAAATTAGCCCGAAGAACTATATCCGATGTCTTTTGCAACAAACTATTTTTTAGTGTTTTATCCTTGGGATTAAAGCGTATTCTACCTCCAATATTTTTTAAGAATGCCTTTTCTATGACCGTATTAAATTCATGAATTATGGAAAGATGTTCTTTTTCATTCCCTGATATGCCCAGAGAACTGTAGAATTCTGAAAAATCAAAGAATGAATTTTCACTTTCCGTATTAACCGTTTTCGATATGAAATAACTTAAAAAAACAGACCTGAAATTATTAGATAATTTATCCACAAAAGTTATTAAGATCTTCTTTCCTGATACATTTAAAACACCCAGTGAATCGATGAAAGACAAAATATTATTTGTTGAAAGCTGGTAGACAAAACGTTTTACCGCATGTCCGTCTTTCTGCAACAGTAAACCTATCTTTTTAGCGAATGATTGTTCTTCGAGGTTCTTTTCCCATTTGTCCGGGTGCGTAAACTGTATTACATCCTCTTTTTTTCCATACCAGGGCAGATAGCCATGCTCCAGAAAATACAGAAAGATAGACGCTGCGTTGTTTCGTACATGGATTTGAATTGAGGCTTGATCGCTTCCTGTGCTTTTTGATAGGTGCGAATCCGGATTATTTAAACATTTTAAAAGTTCCTTTTCCAATTTGGAAACAACTTCATTTGTATTTTTCCAATCCTTTATGGCTAATTCCAAATCCAGAATATCAACCCTAAGTATCTTACCCGAATCATACTCTTCAAACAATTTTTCTATTCGAGGAAATATCTGATCCTGCAAAAACCGGCTGATATTATCTTTAATGAAATACGCCTCTTTCTCGCTGGCAGTATTTACATCAACCGTTACCTTATGAATGATATGATTCGACAAACTATATCAAATTACCTGCTATTATTCTCTCTACATGGTCCTTCAACATCTCAACATCAGAAATCTTTTTAAGATAATCTGCAATAAATGATTTCATGGTATCGCTGAACACAACGACTTGCTGATTTTGAAGTAGCCTGAGCAGTTCCAGAATTTGTTCCAACATATTTTTCAGAACATCAGCATGCTTAAATATTGCATCGTTATCCTGGCAACCTAAAACATTGTAGAATAAGCGCAATTGCAACTCAAATAACTGAACCAAACGAGGCACCACATCTTCCTGCCCACTCATTTCCAATATCATCTCAGTCGTACGACGAAGAAGCAATGTGAACATTCCATCCAATCGGTCGTTCGCTTCACCCTCCAGGAATTGATCAATGGCATCCGTCACACCCTCGTTAAAATCGCTGGTGCCACCATACACAACCGCCGTTTGTTTCCAAAATTCATCCACCACACCATTGTCATCATGTTTAATGGCATGCAAAGCGGTATGATCTATTAAAATATCGGCCTTGGTTTCGTCTATACAGTTTTCCTCAGGCTCATTGTTATACTTTGTATTAACGGTAGTTGTCCTGCTGCGATGCGGTGGACACACGGCTGCTCCGCGAGCCTGAAGACTAATTACCCACGAAGTTGGGCTGTCTGGCGTAAGATTGATAATATACGGATTGGCGTCACCTCGCTCAAACTCCTGACCGTTGATGGTCCATATAAACTGATTTGCGTTTAACGAAGTATTGGTAAGTATTAATTGGTTGCCTACCTGCTGTGCCGTAAAACTGGCAAAAGGAGCAGCTTGAACTACTATGGTTAAATCACTGGCTTCACCATCCAACATAAATGAATGAGTACCAGCACCTGCACTGGTCGGATTGAACACAAAGTTACCCGCTGCATTTTTACTAACACCAGGACCTGCTATTTCAACATCAGCTCCTGCAGGTGTTACATTAAACGGATAAGTTGATTTGTCATTTTCGCAATATTCCTTTTCTTCCAGATCGATGCTTGCCGGTATAGCGACAAACTCAATTCCGTGTTCAACGGAAGATGTACAGATACCGTTTTCAGCAGTAGCCGTCAGGCTTACCACCACCTTGTTGTCCTCGCCCACAGGAAGATTGTAAGTATGCGTAGGACTGCGATCTTCCGATGTGGTTCCATCCCCAAACGCCCAAAAGAATTTGACTCCCTGAACATTACCAGTCGCAACAAAAGTGAAAGTTGTTTGGCTGGTTGGCGATTCCGGAACGTTAAAATCGACCTGAATACCTTTGTAAACGGTAAGCACGGCATCCGTAACCTGATCGTTAACAGTAAAGCGTATCTCTTGTCCGATTAATTCTTCGGGGAAGAGAGCCGGAATTATAACCAAACTATTATCCTGAATAGTAATAGCCTCGGTTTCAGGATCTGATTTAACAACACCATCTGCCGGTGATATTTCAAATAAGACAGGATCTGTATCTGTGCCCAAACAATATTTATCTTTTTCCAGACGCAAAGTTGCCGGTGGTTTGGCCACAATGTAATTGATAGGCTTGCACTCGGAACAACACAAATAAGGCAGCGCAAAATCCGCAACCACCGTATTGTCAGGAATATCCGAAACCTTTACGAAAGCACTCAAAGATTCCAACCGGTTAGCAAGACTATCTTCCAACTTTAGTAAATCACTTACCCTGTTTAATACAATATTTCGTTCAGATGCACTGTATTTATTTATTTTTAGTAGGTCGTTGGCCAACTCTGCTGTGGCATTATTGAATGCATTGGAGCTAGACAAATCATTTACACTTAATTCCGGTCGCTGTAAAACCTCTTTATTTTTATATACGATAATAAAGGTACCACCAGGCACAACCCCTGCCACATGTTCGGCACCCGGATGATTTTCAATAAATTTGGAAAGCTGCAATTCCAACAATATTTTTTCTTTCCGTTTATTGATTTCTTCCAATAATATCTCCAATTTTTTACCTGAACAGCATACCGTAGACAGCTGATTAATTAAAAGTCCCATAAATGCTCGTAGCGCTACCGATAGTTGAAGAGACTGATAAGCAGCTTTCATTTTTTGAACCAGATCGCACAGTTGTACTAGTGTTATTTTATAGTCGTTCACCTTAATGGTATCCACCACAGCCACTTCTGCAGGCATACGCTGAGTAATAACATGCGTATAAGCCATCAGCTCAACCCCTTTCTCCACCACAAAAAACTTTAATCCAGGATCAGCATTCCATTCATCGGTGTTTACTTTTTCTGCCAGTTTCTGGCTGGCACTGGCAATAATATCGTTTACGGAGCCTGCCTTATTTTCTTCTATAGCAGCTTTCATCTCAATACCCAACGTATCCTTTGCAGTATTCATATTATCGGTTACAACACTGTTTACGGTATAAACGCGTTGGTACAGGGTATTCACATTCAAATAGGAAATATCTTTTCCTGCTGTTGCAGACTTTAAGTCCCCGGAATAAACCGATGCCAGCCTTGCACTGGCCTTATTTGTTAAAACCAGTTCCGATTCCTTCATGTTCTTCCCGGGTTCGGCCGTGCTAAAACTCGAAAAGAAGCTTGCCACCTGAGCGAGAATGCAATCTTGTTCGGCTTTCCACGCGTTCAGCATGACTTTTAAATCCTCAAACTCGCATTCATAATCGTCAATGTCCAGTGTTTCATCCGTCAAATTAACTGCCAGTGCCTTCACATCAAAGGCCAGTCCGTATTTCACCTTTAAATCGTTGAGTGTTTCCAATGCATCCCGGTAGTCCTTGCCCTGATGGCCTTCAATCCTAAGAAAGTCGTATTTGTCGATATTGTAAGCCAACGGGTTTTGAATATGAGGGGCAGCTGCCAGATTATCTGTATGGTAGCCCAGGTTATATTTCTCGTCTCCTTTTGATGTTTTGTGAAAGCTCCAGGACCTAACCAAAACATCGTTATGTTTGTAATAGTACGGTATGGCCTGCTGACCCAAATCTTTTAATCGATTTGATGGTATAATTTTAATGTCCCCGGATTTTACACCATATGTATCGATCAACACAAATAATCTATTAATTAAACTTTTACACAACAACAACTTATCCAATCCGCAACTAATGGCCGGGGATTTGTAGAAAGAATGCCTTAATTGTTTGGGTTGGATATTAACTTCGCTGATTAATCCCAACATCAAATGCTTTGGGAATGCATTGATATCGGGCAAGCAAATACCTTTCAAATCAAGCAATAATGTCTTTATTTCGCTGTAAGTATCTATTATATTCTTTAGAAAATCGTACCTGTACTGAATGTCAAAAGGTACCGCATAGGCACTAAAATTGAAAATAGATTTGAGCTTAGTTATTGAGGTATTTAAGATGGTTGTTGAGATATTAAGCTGTAGGATAGATTCAAAATTTTGAATGATGCGCGTGATTCCGTTTGAAAGATGTTTAACAAGGTTATCACTATTAATTACATTGTAATAGGTTCTTTTAAGTTCTTCGTACTTAACCGTGTTAATTTGATTTAACACTACCCTTCGAATGGCTATTTCCGGCAGATTAAAGTAATGGTTGAAAACATTGAAGGCACTGAAAACGGTATCCCTTTTGGCTATCAAATCCGCATCCGTTTTTGAAACCAGAAGCACTTTTAATCGATTGATTTGTTCAACGCCCTGATTGTCGCAATCGATAGTAGTACAAAGTTCATCTTCCCTGGCAAAGGACTCCAGGTAAAGTAAAACTACTTTGTTGTTCAAATCGGGTATGGTATGCAGTGGTTGAGTATCTTCAAGTTGTTCAGGAAATAACTCCCATAGATCCATTACCTGCGATTCGCCTCCAACCTGCTTTCTGAACTGATTGTAGTTGGCCACATCATCTGCAAAACTTTTATAGTACGAATACTTAACGGGTTCACTGGCTAGTGTTTTTAAATCGGAACCCGGTATTGAAACTTTCATTTGTAACAAATCACCATCGGTTGTGACACCTACTCCCGGTGTTATGGTTATGGAAGAAGCATTTAAAGATAACTTAAAGCCGCATACTATACCTACCCCGTACAGGAATACCCTGGTAAGTCTGTTCTGGTCATCAAAATAGGTAACAAACTCGTTTAACTGATCTTTGGTTAACACCTGGTTATCAACAAACGTATGATATTTGGTTGTAATTTCTGTTAATTTCGATGCCATAACTTCTTCAATTAAAGGTTTCCAATATTTGTACGGCCTAAAATAATTTTGCCTTCCGACACATCCTCTTCATCATCGCAATCTATCAATCTGCCCGAAGGATAAATTGAGTTTAGTTCAGTAAGTATTTTTATCAATGCTATCAATTTCTCTCCGTCTTGTTCCTGTCCCAGACTTGTTTTGGCCTGCAAGAATTCTTTATATGCTTCTTCAAACAGAAGCATTTCGTTCTCTTCGTCGGGCACACTTCCTGTTCGGTGGCCTATCCAGCAAATGCGGGCCAACACATGCGCCGGCAATTCCTTTCGAATCAAATCTTCCATAAAGTTTCTAAAATCAGGGTTGCCGAAACGATAGGTCCAACCCGGAAGTACGACCGTAACACGATAGGAATATGGGTCAACAGGCTGGCAACTTTCACAGTTTTCGGTGCACACAGGCATAAACTGACTTTGCGGCACTGTTGCCTGGGTAACATCAGGGCGAAGCAGCATATGTTCTACAATAAACATCCCTTCTTCGGTAAAGTCTTTGACAAAAAACCTGATAATTTCCAGAATTGCCACTTCTAGCTCTTCCTGCGTATCGTAATACAAAAATTGCCTGGCAATAATCCAGTCTGAACTCGAAGGATCAGCTTCACGGTTGATCACATCAAAAGAATACTTATTTCCGGGAGATATCTGAATCTTAAAATTACCGATCTCCGCCTCATCCTCCACTTCTGACTTAAAAGCTTCTGTAATGGTTTTTACCGACGTTTCAACTACCCTTACTACTGATAAGTACAGTTCATCTATGGCAGCCCTTGGTGTTTTATGATCGTAATTTTCTGTGGCGGAAAGTATTTTAACACCCTCATCCGTAGTAATTCGCCAACGGTAAACCTTATCGCCATCCGAATCGATTAAATCATATACCTCTACAAAAGATTCTGACAGGTTTCTACGGTTAAAATTCTTCATCCCGCAAAGACGGGCTATTCGTTTTTGGGCACCTGCAATATTATCGGTCTCCCATAGTTCGCTTGCAGGTTGATCGAAATAATTAAATGCTGTCCCTCTCCAATTGCTAATGCCCTTATTTACAGTCGAACCTGAATCATTAATCATTTCACCATATTCCGAAAGAAAAACCTCTTTGGCATTAACAATAGATTGTTCTGCAAAACTGCCATACAACTCTTTCATCAAGAAAGAAAACTCGCTAAATTTTTCGGCGAAGCGTGCTATCAAATGGTCGAGCAATTCGTTCTTTCTTATGATATTATCATCTAGATCCGAAAGCAATTTATCCGTTAAATCATCATCGTTCGCGATGGGGTAATCGCGCACTAACTCGTCAAAATCCTTGATATCCTTTACGGCTTGCGTAAAATAAGTTTTTGACAACTTGTTATCTACCGAAAGCAAGTGCTTTACTTTTTCGAGATGTGCAAAATAAGTGGCAAAAATCTGGTCGAAAAACAGCAAGTATCCTTTTAATTGCTTGACTTGTGCTTTTCTTTCAACGGTTGAACGAGGGGGCAACCCTACCTGACCAATCCCGTACGTTTCGGGAAAGTCGTTTTGGACGGTGGTTGTAGCTCCGGTTCCCCAATATTTACCTTTCGGGATTTCTATTTCCTGACCTATTTTAGCCAATTCCTTTTTGGCCTCCTCTTCCGCTTCTAATTGTTCATTGTAGGTTTTTACTGCGTCCTCATTCACATTTACCGGTAACACTCCTTTGTAATAACTGAACGCACTTTTTTCGCAAAGGATAGGTTTCTTGTCCTCTTCGATACATAACAGCCACACATCCTTGTCCTCTTCGACAGGGTTAGAGCAATCGTTAATGGATATATCTTTTATCACCTTTACACCTTCCACTTTCATGATCAGTTGAACAATATCTGAAAGGCGAACCTCAGAACGAAGTTGGGCATTGCTTAATTCCTCCGGATCAATAAAACCATTGTTAAGTACCGGCCCTTCAAATATTTGATCCGAAGTATACCCCTTATCAAACATCTGCTGAAGAGAATAAAACCAGATATCGGGCGAAAAATAATTATCGAGAATACGTACTATTTGCGCATGCACCATCTCTTCGTCCGCCTCCTGATAAAGCTCCACATATGCACAAACTTTTACCGCTTGCGTTTCAACCTGTTTGACCTCGATTAAGTCTTCACAAAGATTCCTGTTTTTATGATAGGTTGTTATAATCTCATTTTTGATTCGATCAATTTCGGCTTCTTTATCGGCATCGGTTGGAAAGTCATCATCGCTTAATTCGTCAAAATCTACCAGCAGCGTATAAAGGCCGTTTAAATCAAATTCTTTCCTATCCTGATCATCTGATAATTCAAAATCACCTTTATCGTAAGATAGGAGATCGTTTCTGCAATCGACATATACCGTTTTCCTAAACTTCTGCAACCAGCAGTTTTTTACACCCTCCATGTCGATAAACAATTTACGGTAATCATCTTCTGTTACCGGTTTTCCGGGTAAAATTTGGAGTGCTTTGAAAAATTGGTCTTCTATGAAACCTTCTTTTTCGGGGGTCAGGATATTTTCGATGGGCATTTCTATCCGCGACGACAAATCGGTAATCGCATAACAGAGCATTTCCAGCATGGTAATACCCGGATCATGCGAATTATAATCGGTCCAGATATTGCCCGCCAGCTTTTCGATATACTCGAGCCCCTTTTCTTTCAGGAATTGATAATCCAGGTCGTTGCTGGTTTCAACGCCTTTGGGAATGGTGATATGTTTGGTTACGGTTGACATATTTCTGCTGGTTCTGGGGTTGAATTAGTGCAATCATTCAAATCGGTATCTATCACATGGGTTTTGGCAGAAACCAGAATTACCTCAGGACTGGAGGGTACGGCTTCATTCACCTCGGAAACTACTTTGGTGGCAGCATTTTGCTGATGGAGTTTAACTTCCGCTATAAAATCGACATATGGCAGTTTTTCGATATAATTTATAATTACACTTTTATGCAAGGACTGACCGAATTGCAAACTTGAGGCGGAATCGAAAGCCCAAGGAGAAAGGAGCTTGGTGATATCTTCTTCTAATACCGTTTTATAATATACCTCATCATAACCTTTATGAAACTTGACTTTAAGCTCTACTGTTACTTCTTCGTATTCGGGGTTGATAACATCTACATTGACCAACGAACCAACCAGTTTTTTCAAGAAATCTGATATTTCGTTAAGCCTTGCCTTGCTTACCCTGGGCTGATAAATATCAAAAACATTTTTATCTGCGATATCTGGAATAACTACCACCACCGCGTTTCCCGGCGCCAGATAATTGGTCACTCGTTTATTGTTTACAATCGCAGTACTGGTATGGCTCAAGCACTTCGTTTTATGAATATCAGAGAAATTCTGCAGCACCAAATGTTCGTAATCCCAAATGGTAATAGCCCTGTTTTTATGCCGAAGCCGTTCGCTTACCCTTCTGTAAAAGTCTACATCAGATTCCCCTGGCCTTCCATCAAACGAATTGTATGGCTGCGTAACCGATTTTACCTTAGGAATACGGTTAATCAGTTTTGAGATGGTTTCAGACGTTAATCCTGTTTCGAGATGTTGCAGGTTATTGTCATTGTCTTGCAGCACAGCTTTAACAACCTGAGCATGAATCCCAATGACTTTACAAACCGCATCATAAGATTTATGGTTTTTTGCTTTTACCCATAGGTAACCCGATGGCAGTAAGGTATTATCGTTATTGGCTTCTCTGGGTATGGAGAATTTTACAATGCCTGATTTCAGAAAATTATCAATTTCATTAACCACCATATAACTGGTATCCAACTCTTTCCACTCGTTATTGACCATTATATGCCATTCAATTTTTTGTTTGCCAACAAAAGATTCGGCTTCGGGGTTTTCGCTTCCTTCCAGCACCTGAATAAGCAGCGCGACCGTTTGTCGGGGTTCTGCATCTTCCAGGCCAATAAACAGCTCTCCTCCCTTACAATAAGTGGGAACTAAATTTAATGATGGATTAACCCCTTCATCGAGCAAACCGTTTTGAAGTTTTAAATCCAGGTTTTCTTTTGATTGCCCGAACGGATGCTCATGGAAGAGATACAATTCTTCCTTTTCATATTTTGAACCGACCACCGAAATATTAGCCGATGCTGTATAATTTAAGGTAATTTCCTCCACAAAAGGAGTATAGGGTTCGTTGGGAATAAGGGTACTATCGTTCTCGCTGCTCATGGCCAAGGCATAAATCCTGGGAAACAATTCATGCAAAAAAGTTTGATTCAACGACAAACGAACCGGCCCGTTTTTATCTTCTTCATAAGCATCTATTCTGTTAACCGTAAAATTCATCCCAAAAACATCGTCATCTTTATTGAACATTTCTAAGGCATCCATGCCGGTTACTGTTTCCCAGTCTTCTTTATTATTTATCTCGACTGCTACCTTAAAGTGGGAATCGTCGTTTACAATTAAATCCGTGTAAGTAGGACTCATTATAATGTTTAAATTCTCTTGGAGCACAAGATCCTCGATTTCAGATGATGTTTTCTTAATCGCAGCTGCAGGAACACTAGTCAAATCAAAAATCCCGTTTAAATAACCATATGGGCTTATTTGGGTGATAAATGTGCTTCGGTAGGCCAGATACCATTCCTGAAAATCATCGGGCGTATTTTTCCATTCGATAGCAACATCAAAATCATCCCAGTTTTTTTTAAACAATTCCGGATAGTCGATATAGAATTTGGATTTTTTAAATGGCTGCGTCCCAAAAGGATAGAATGGCGTTTCGGCATTAATGGTTCCAATATCGTTCGAAAGGGAAATCCCTTTAATTCCTGTCACATCAACACTCACTGACAGATTTGAAAGTTCTTTTTCCACGATATCGCGATATAGATTGTGAGCCTCGGTGTTTTCAGTTTTAACAAGCACACGGCATATTGGATACGAAGTGTTATAACTACCTAGGTGAACTTTAGCTTCATATTTTGTAACCGGTTCTTCTTCTTTCGGAATTTCAAAGGCTATGCTAAGTTTTTTACCGGACATATTAACAGATGAGGTAAAACCGGTTACACTAATTACAGGAAACGGTCCCAGCCAGCCTTTTTCGCCGGTACAATAAATTTCCAGATGGGCGTTCAACTGAGCTTGGGTATATGATGCACCCGGAGCCGATGCAAACTCTCCGGTTATCATTACTGTACGTATTCCTTCGCTCAACTCGAGTATTTCACCCGATAACGAGAAACCGACCGTTGCATCAGCCAATTCGGGATATTCGTTATCAATACCTTCTACTTCTTTTTTATAGTATCCAAAGGGCCACCATTTCACTTCATCGTTCGGAAAATCCTCGCCCTTACCATCGTATGAATTGGCAATTTCCGCAGCTTTTAACTTGCTTGCGTCATGATCGTTACAAACACTTTTTAATTGAGAGACTTTTGTTTTGTTGGCAATTAGTTCTTCCGAAATCTGATAAATTAATTTGTTGCCATCCGGATCTTTACCCGCATCCAGTTCCGTTTCGGCCGATATTTTTTCGGATGTAGCATTTTTAGCCAATTCGAACAAGATATGAACCGAATCGGGTGAAGAAGGCAATTTACCAATTTTTAATACCTCTTTGTAGTAAAAATCAAGATGTCGCTTGGTTAGTTTATTGAAACGCTGTTGGGTTAATTGTAATAGTTTAATGAAACTTACATACAACGCCAAGTGCGGAGTAATGTCGTTTCCTTGATTAACCTCCTGCAAAAAAGCGTTTAATTCCGACTCGGATTTAAAGAAATCTTCCCAGAATCCAACAGGTATTTTCTCGTTAGCAATTCCGTAGTAGTTTACATGCGATGCAAAAGTGTAGGCAAATTGCATCCACTCTTTCAACTCAAAATCGTTAAGCTTTAACGAAGCCGGATTTAATGCAGCAATATATCGTTGCATTTGTTCCGTTCCTTCGCGTCCGAATAGTATTTCTTTTCCGCAGTTGGCCATTCATTTACATTTTGGCAATATTCATCGCATGACTATACATTTGTTTCGCTTCCTTCTTCTTTGTAGAATGGGAATACCATATTCTTCCTTGAGTTGGTAGTGCGTACAATATATTCGATGTTTATTAGTAGTTCTCCCTGCAATTCGTTGGTTGGGTCAATGTCAATCTTAATCACGTCGATTCTGGGTTCGTGGTATAGGATGGCCGATTTAATCAGGTCGGTCACATAGGTTCTCACGGTTAAGCTTAAGGGCTTAAAAATCAGCTCGTCCAAATTACAACCATAATCTGGCACCATAATACGTTCACCCAAGCGGGTAGAAAGCAATATCTCAAGGCTACTTTCGATATCAGTTTCTCCTTGAAGCAACTTGACAGATCGGTTTCCTTTTTCGAATTCCGGAGGAAAACTCCATCCGGAGCCTAAAAACGATTGATTGATTGGCATAATATTTAGTAATATTAGTTTTTTGGTTTTTGGTATGTGGTCGGTCCCGAAGAAGATAAGTTAAAAGGGTACGGAATTTCAATTCGTTCAATATTCAGTTCACAGCTCCATATACAACTGACAACTATTAACCAGTGACTATATTTTCCTAACAAAAAACAACCGCAGGTGAAAGCCCATGATATTTACAAAAAGTGTTAATACCAGGACATCTTAACTATCTATTGATTAAATCGATTCACCTCTAGCTTAGGGGTCTCCTTATTGTTGGCCTAACCCAAAAACGAAGCAAAAAAGTCAAGGCTACCTGAAAAATATCATTTGCCCGTGGAACAATCTAGCCAATAAGCACAGTCGGACATCCAGCTACGATTACGCCTCCGTGGGCTGTTGAATCGCCCATTCTTGCAGCGGGCATACCTCCTATCATCACCGTTCCTGAACCCATCGCAATCATGTCGGGCGGCCCAACACAGGTTGCCATATCTCCAACACGGGCAGCGGGCATTCCACCAATTAAAACCGTTGGCGATCCCGGTGGTAAAACCGGGCCTCCTACATGAGGAACGGTACCTGTTACCATCGGACAAGTATGCATATCTGTTATTCTTGCAGCAGGAGCCCCCATCTTACATTAATTTATCTGTACCAATGAACCTTGGATTTTTGCAATGGCACTTGATATTAAGTCAGCACCGGCCGAACCTTCGGCCTTGAACTGAGCGTTGGCTTTTATCTCCACATTGGTGCCTTCTATTTTCACATCTCCCGTAGCTTTAATGGAAATATCACCCTGACTTTCCAGGGTTATCCCGGCGCTATCCATTGTGAAAGTATTGGAGTTTTCATCTTCCAGTTGTATTACCCCGGCATCCTCATCTACACTAATCTTTTTTCCGGCCGGTGTTTCCAGCACCACTGATTTTTTGTCGTCATCAAATAATAGTTTCATCTCGCTTCTGGTCACAAAACCTTTTTCGTGATTGTCGTCACTGGCTTGCAGTGGGGCCGGTTTTGCGCTACTGTTCATCATGCCCAGAACAATTGGATCGCGCGGGTTTCCGTTGATAAAACCGATAATAACCTCATCGTCAATCTCAGGACGAAAGAAGGAACCCCTGTTCTCCCCGGCATCTAAAGTACATACCCTGGCCCAAACACCTTGTTCCTGATCGTCGACCACCGGCATACGAATCAATACACGATCTTCACCATCCGGGTCGCCTTCGAGTTGAGTTACCTTGGCCACTTGCAATCCGTTTACAGCCGCCAACAGACCAGATGCCGGCAGGTCATTTATTTTATTAGACTCTGTAAACCATTTGGGATTGATGCCAAATTGCGCAGTGCAAGTCCAGTTACCTTCCGATATTTGGTGGCGAACCGCCGAAACATAAACCTTGCCGTTAAAACGCTCACCCACACCCACTAATTCAAGTGTGGTATCGGGTTTTACTTCAGGCATTCCCTGGAATTTCACACTCCCCCTTACCTTTGAAAGTTTATTGAACAGACTTTTAGCATCGGCCCATTCCTGCAACTCGCTTTCATTCATCTCGCCACCGTCCTTTAATTGCAGATTATCAAGTCCTATTACCTGTGACAAATCGTCCGAAGTTAAGTTTCCGTTGAGGAAAATATTTGTGTCATTGGCTTCTATTTCAAACATCTCCTGGTCAGCTGCATTCCAACCATATGAGGTAGTTGTTCCAAACTGATTTCGGGCATCTATCTCCGCATCAAAATCGAGGATGGTGGCGCCATAGACCAGCGATATTGCTTCTTCCTGTTCGTAATCGGGAGCTTTAACTGAAATTTTACCATCGTCAACAACACATACTTTTCCATTGGCTTGTGCCCTAGCTATCATAAAATCCCAATCGCTTACATCATATTGAACCATCTCGGCATGTTCTACATTAGTGTTGTCAATGTCTTTATCTATGCCATATTGCCCAATGATATCCTGAATAATGTCGCTATCGTTGCTATCGTAATAGTATTTACTTTTTCTCCCAACCGTGAGTTTTACAGCCACATCTTTACATTCAACAATCAACATCGATTTGCCTGGTCTTATTTTTAGGTTGTGACGGATCACGATGCCTTTAAAGATAGTTTGATCTTCGGAATGATAGCCCGCTTGAATCTCTATCTCCTTACCCGGCACAAACAGATCCTCGTTACTGAGCGGAAAATCCTCTGCTGACGGATCGCCATCCCGAAGAACCATTTTTGCCCATGGTATTCGGTTTATTTCTTTTTCTACCGCAATGTTCAATACCTGATACGTAGCAGATAATTCTTCCCCTTCAATTAAAACTTTATAGGTTGTTAAATCGGCTGAACGAGAAGTTTGTATAACTCTTTCTTTGGGCATATTAATTAAGTTGTTTTTTCAAGTGGAGGAAAGAAAATCTCCTGCCCCACTTTAAGCTTTCTGAAATTGGTCAGGTTATTTACCTTGGCCACCTCAAGGTAATACTTTGCGTCGCCATATATACGGTGAGCCATTAATGGCAAGGTATCACCTGCCTTTACAATACGGATATGGGTTAGGTCGGGTGATGAATTGTTTTCCAGTGCCACCCGCAAATTATCTTCCACAAAACCTTTAAACTTTGCCCTGGCTGTTGCCCGTAAAGGTGCACCATTGGGGCTGAATAACTTAAAGGTAATGTCCATCTCGCTAAGGGTGCCTTTAAATAATAAGGAACCCCAAGAAATAACCAGATAGTTTGGGCGATGCTCGTCTCCATTATAATCAAAAACTATTCGTTTGAACCGGTCCACATCGTCAACTACCCCAACACCCTCGTCCGTCGACAAACTGTTATTGGTAGTATTAACCACAACACCCGAACGATCGAAGATAAATTCCAGTTCCAGATCCTCGGGAGGCATCTTGCTAAATCTTGGAGCCGAAGAACTGGTTCCCGAAGCCTGGTCCTCGTTATGCTCAATCTGGTATTTAAGGTTATATTTCTCAGGATTTAACAAGGTGGTAAATTCGCCATCGGCCACCTCGTTATTGAACTGCTCGTCGCTATATGCTTTTATTTGTAGTTTTACCAGTTCTCCAGACATTTGGAATAATAATTAATGCTAAAGGGAAATAAAGGGTTGTTGGATGATGCGTGATATCCAGGCCCAAACATAACTTGCGTATTTCAATTGAATCGTGATACGCCTCACCGTCTTTTGATGGTTCGGTTTAATTCATATCTTGTTTCTAGGGCAATAATCCCTATTCCTTCGCCATAGTACTTCCTCCTAAAAAGGGAAAGAACCTCCTCTCCACAATCCGGGCAGACTTCGTACCCGGGAGCAAGGTACCCATCACTTTTAGGAATAAAAAAGACACTTCGATTTACCGCTCCTCCTTCTTCGATAGAATTTCCATTACCTGTTCCACGCAGGCTTCTATAATCTTGTCTTTATCGCTACTGGAATTGCCCGAAGGCCTTATGCGCCTCGAATCGTCACTAACATTTATTTTAATATGGAGCTCTTTGATTTCAATTGGCATAATTAGAGGATATTAAAGTAGTTGTACGATAATTCTATAGTCTCTACAACCAGTTTGCTTTCTTCCGCACTGAAATCAGTTACCGACCATTTAAGCGGCCAGGCATGTACAATATTCCACGTGGTAAGGGGTTCGTGTTCCTCATTCAACAAGGTGACTTTAACATTGGTTGGGGAGATATCAAAGTTTTCCACCGCATCCCTGCACCATTTTATCAGTCCGGAGCCCACTACCGCTCCACGTTTCAAAACCAGGTTGGGATAGGAAGTACGAGTGGGCAGTTTGTGTTTAAACCTGTTTTCTCCCCCCTCGGCTATTTCTTCCGTTTGCAGTTCAACCGATAATCCGGCCACTGATTGAAATTCCGATTCGCCATCTATATCATCGAACTCAACTTTAAAATGAAATCCAAGTGGGGGATAGTATTCGGCCATTGTTATTCATTTTGAATGATCAGACCTTCATGAACCAATTCCATGGATTCTATAGCCACCTCGTTACCATCCGCCTTAAGGTCGGTGGATTGTACTTTGATTGGCCATGCGTTCTTAACCTTCCAAACCACAACAGGTTCGTGTTCTTCGTTTAACAAACTTATGGTAATATCACGGCGTTCAATGGTGTTCAACTTTACAGTATTCCACCAGTTGTAATACTCGTTGTCGGAGGCAAAAGTGCCGCGTTTAAGCGTTATGTTGCTAAATTTTTGCATCCCGGGCATTTTTATTTTGGAGTACTCGGGACTGGCACCATGCCTGTATTCTACCACCTCGGTTTCCACATCTAATCCGGAAACTTCGGTAAAGCCTATTTTTGTTCCACCCCAATCAACCTGAAAGTGAAACTTTACGATTGGATATGCTGTTGCCATAATTGTATATTTTATTACTTATTAAATAGGTTATGATTCCTGCATTTTGTGAGAAAACTTAAGGATAATGAATTCTGCCGGACGAACCACTGCCATGCCTATTTCAACATTCATATACCCGTTCAGGATGTCCTGTGCTGTCATGGTTTGTCCAAGACCGACTTTCACAAAGAAGGCATCATCGGGCTTGGCTCCGGCCAATGCACCTGCACGCCATTGCAATATCAAAAAGTTTTCGATCATACTTCTCACCTTCACCCAGGTATTGGCATCGTTGGGCTCAAATACAAATTGAGCGGTAGCTTTTTTAACGGACTCTTCCACCATGTTAAAAAACCTGCGAACAGAAACGTAACGCCATTCATTGTCGTTTCCGGCCAATGTTCGGGCACCCCATATTAAAGTGCCTTTGCCGGTAAATGCGCGAATAGCATTTACAGATTTACCGGCTTCGGTATCTATATTAAGGCTTTCCTGATCTTCGTGGGTAATGCGAACAGCCGGAGCTTTTACTGCGGTGATGCTTACATTGGCAGGTGCCTTCCACACTCCCCGATTTTCATCCACAGCAGCATAAATACCCACAACTGCACCACTTGGTGGCAGAACGACCCCCTGCGTGTTTATGGCGTCCAATATTCCTTTATAAACCGGATCAGTTTGAGCGAGTATTTCTGTACGGCTTTCGCGTACAGCCGAAAGCTCGGTATAGAAATCATCAATCAATGTTTTCAATTTTTCGAGCAGGGCTTTAAAATATCCTGAAGCGGTTTGGGCGGTTTGGGTGGCCGTATATATGTCGTTTCCATCGGTGGCCGGTGCGGCAAAGGTAAATCCAAAGTCCGCATTAAAATCTTCACCTAACAAAGCCGCATCCCAAGTAGGCGAAGGCGCATCACTGTTGGCGGATTGACTGAAATGGTTGTAATCGTACAATGTGACCAACAGACCATGGAAATTTGAATTCTCGGCGGTAAACCTACCATGCACGCTAACGGCTGAGTTGGTATCTGTTGCATCATTATCGGTAAATGTTAGGTCGAAGAAAGCCTCGAAATAATCATAGAGGTCCTGTGCCGCTGTTACCAACTGGGTGCGGTTGGCAATATCACCCATCACAGGTACTATTAAGCTTGATTTAGCGGCCATATCCAAATCAACATTGGCGATACCTGAAACCAGGCCACTGTTAAACAAGGCTGTAATATCAGGAACAGCAACGCTTTCCTTGGTAAATGTTCCGCCAACCACGGCGTCATAATTAACACTAAACGGCAGTGTTGTTTTTAACCAAGGGTAATAAGCTGCCCCATATTTTAGATAATTCATACCTACATTATTCCTGAAATTGGCTACAGGATCGTCGGTTGGGGTTGCCTCATCATCCCCGTCCACAATATCCATAACCGCAAACCTGTCTTGCAATTTGTTACATTGACTAAGCATAGCTGCATGTACCTCACCTGATTCCGATTCGGAAAGATGAACTGTTTCCGGAATAACCAGTAATGTAGGTAAATCCTCTTTCTCCAAAGAGGCAAGTCCATCCAGTAATGCTTGCTTGCTAACATTGCCTGCCGCCGTATTATATGCCCCAACAGATACGATATAACAATCACCTCCGCCATTGGCAAAGAACATACGTAGTGTATCGTAAATTAAATTAATACCATTCACGTTGGTGGAGTTCACTGAATTGTCGGCATTCAAATCAATTTCTAGCGTTGTTGGATCGGGAGCACCTCCGAAGAAGAACTCATACTCTTTTAACGAACCTATTTTTATAGGCTTGATGATACTGCCTGCGTGGTAATCAACCCCATCAACAACCGCTGATTCAGTATAGCCGATAAAAGCGGGGATCGCGGTTTCAACCTGTGCGACGGATGGTGGAAAAATGGATATCTCCTCCACATAAACGCCCGGTGTTTTGTACGATGTTGCCATAACTGTTCAATTTAAATTTCACATATATATTTCTGAATATATTTTGTCGTTGGTGCTGTCGGGCTTTATCAGCCTGTAATCGGGGTTGGGAAGCTCAACTCCACCAAGTTCAATGGATACAAATCCTTTTTCGGTAAGGGGTTGGTCGGTTTTGGTTACCAGTATCTGGCTATTACCATTTTCTGTTTCCAAATCATCCAAACCAGTGACTGTCTGGTCAGTGTCGAAAATATATCGCCAGGTAGTCTTTCGGTTTTCGAAGAGTATCTCGAAGCTTTGATACGGATCGGGTATATGACCGGTTGCATCGGTAACATTCCAGGCTGTTTCATCACCTTTCATTACAATACGAATTATACCAAAGAGGTTTTCTTTTTCTGCAACCGTAAGTCTTTCCAGCTCATTGGTTGCTCCGGTATCTGATAAAACGAAACCATCATCTACTGCCACATTGTCTCCTGTTCTACCTATCAATGGATAAGATACTGGTTCGCTATCGGGCACTTGGTTTGAGAAGAAGAAAAGATTTCCGGCATTTTCGAGGGCAAGCTCTGTATAACTAAAAAAAAGTGAATCTTTTAACTTAATCAAGAAAGTCAATTCGAGTTCATCATCCAATTCGATAAAAGGTTCCGTGATATCGGTTGGCGTTACCTGGCTCCAAACTGTAAATCCGAAATCTGTAGCCCTGAAAACCAAATTATGCCCCGATATTTTTTGCTGACTCTCTGATGTAGTCACAAACGTCAATGTATTGGAGATGTCATATTCAGCAAACTGCTTATCCTTATCTTCCTGATTCATTGACAAATATTCATCCGAACCTTTATTCAGAAAAAAAAGGTGAAGAATACTGACGTCGAAAAGAGGTTTGTATAAGATGGAAAAAGACATTATTTGATGTGGTTTAAATCCCCGCCTATATGGGTGATCACTTCTGAGGTAGCCAGTTTTTTATCTCGTTCTACCTGAATCAATTGCACTTTGTAGATTACCGAAGGTAGTTGTCGCCCACCCAATGTACCCCAAATATTATTGAGCTGCTCGAAACTTGCCGTGTAAATCTGCACGACAAACTTAAAGTAATCAAGCACATCGAAGGACACATTATTGCGGTTGTACACCGTGTTGGATGAGGTGAATATGGTTTTTGCCTGAAAAAACTCTATGGTTTTCGAAATGCTCCTTAAAGATCGCTCGTAAGTGTCGCAATTGGCACTAATCAGCAAGAACAAGTTTAAATTAACGGGGGGGTTTTTGTATTCGGTTCTGTTATTAACCACCTTAAATGAAGGCGCGTTTTTAAGTGTCGATTCTTCTTCTATATTTAATAGGGTTAATATCACATTTCCGTTCAAATCCCTGGCATCGTTACTGCCCGACTCCCACAGGGCAATATTGCCCAACATAATATCTTCTTCCAGATTAATATCCTCGAAATATTTTTCAAGTTGTTCCTTAAGAATTTGAAGGGTTTCGTAAATCATCCGTTGAAAAAAAAAAGATGGCGTTCAGCCACGTGAGAAAAGATATTTTATGGTATGCATCAATTTACCGTAGGATAGATAAAACTATGCAGCTTCGCCACGTCAGTTACATCTAATCCTATCATACAATTATTCTAATTGCAATTTCATCTAACTTTTTGTAAAAATCTATCCTGATTTATGAGGATTTTCGCTTTTTTTTATGATAAACACAGCGAACGAAGGGGTGGATTCAAACAAAATTGGCGAAAGCCGCTATCTTAATAAGTTCGGCAGTATTTTTTGCGTTCAGTTTTTCTTTAAGATGTTTCCGGTGAGAAACCACTGTGTTTTCACAGATGTTAAGTTTACGGCCAATTACTTTGGCCGAATCACCTGATGCAATTAATCGTAACACCTGTTTTTCCCGGGAAGTAATATTGTTGACAGGAGGTTTTAAACCTATTTTCGGTTCAATTTCTTGAATATATCCAATCAATTTATTAGGCGCTATCCTTTTGGTACTGCGTTGATTTATAACATGTACCTTAATATTCACCCAGGCATTTGTTTTATGTTTCAACTTACAATACACTGTGTTAACTAACACGCAATGATTTACTTCATGAGAATCGGTACGTATAAATGTAACTATGTCACAAATTAGTTTGGAATAATCATCCGGGTGAATCAAGGTCTTAAAAAACAAGATTCCTTTGTTCATAAATTCGTTTGGTAAGTAACCGGTAATTCGCCAGATGTATGGAGAAATGTATATACACTTATCTTTACAATAGTCGTAAATAAACGGTGAACTGTTTTGAGTCTTGTTGAAGAGGTGGTTTAAATTACGCGATTCAAATTCGCCTCCCCCCTTACAACTATAATCTGTTAAGGATGACAATAGTGTATTTTCCATAACCATAACATCTATGAAACGTAACTTTTATGGTACCTAATATAATACCATATGGAACAGACGTCAATAATGAGGATTAAGTTTATCGACAATTTTTCCAAAACAACAATAATTGTAACAGCTACATCTTATAGTCAGCCTCGAATTACACGAATTGGTTTATGTTCAGAAAACAGGACCCTGGCTGACCAAAGCTATGGTTTTCGGAATTTTATAAGTTTCCATGAATAAGGCGAGTTACTTCATCCCAATCTTTATTTCTTGACCTTTTATATCTCCAGTAGATACTGATACCGATGCTAAACCTTTTTTACCAGTTGACCTGATAATAGCCCGGGCTTTTCCATTATGTGTAGTTACTTTATTGGTATTGTGCGGAGCCACATTCATTTCCCATCCATTGTCAACAGCAAGCAATTCTGCATTTCCAGTTACATCAAAAACAATCTCTGTCTCAAGATCTTTTATTTCAATGCCTTTTTCATCATATAGTTTTACAGTTACATGGGCAACATCGTAATTATCGGCTTTTAAAGTAGCTTTATCGCTCTCAATCTCAATTCGGGCTACTTTTCCTGTAGATCCCAACATATATTCGTCCACCGCTTTCCCACCGTTATAACCTACAACCTTTAACTCTCCTTTATGGTAAGGAACTTGCCACTTTATAATATTATCAGTTTCAGAATAATTAGCTAAAGCCTGTTTGCCCAGACTAATTCCGTTTAAAAAGAGTTCTGCCTCCTGGCAATTGGTATAAGTTTGTACAATGATATTTTCGCCCTTTGAATAGTTCCAGTGCTCATTTACCTTATACCATTCCCATAAACGAAGTTTATTCCATACCGGCGGAGGTGTCATATGCATATCGAATTTCCATCCTTCTTCTTTGGTATATGAAAATTCAGATTGGCTGGCAGGAGTTGTTACCATATATACTTTTGGGTCTGTTTTCCACAAACACTCAAAAAAGTGGCCCCTAGGATTTTTAAATCCTGCGAAATCGAACAATGATATATTCAGTCCTTTACGAGGCCATGGCCCCGCTTCGCCACGATAGGCAAAACCAGTCCAGACAAATATGCCAGGAACAAAGTCGCGATTTATACTGTTTTTCCATTCGGAATAGGCCACCCAGTTTTCTGAACCAAGAATGCATTTTTCGGGGAATGTTTTGTGAAAAGCGTCATAATCAGCCGCCCTGTAATTCAATCCTAAAATATCCACTGCCTTACCATAACCATTCGTCATTGAAACTGATGGAATAACGCTTCCGCAAATAGTTGGCCGCGATGTGTCCTCTTCTTTTACCCAAGCGGCAAGTTGAGTTGCCACAATTGTTAAAGAATCGATACCTCCGGTAATTTTTTGGAATGTGTTTCCAATCAAAACTGTATCATACGAAGGTGTGGTATAATATCCATCAATATCTTTATTCACGGTTCCGAAAGTTTCTGCATACTCAGGAAAAGTCCATTCTATTTCATTGCCAATGCTCCACATTATCACGGAAGGATGGTTGAAGTCGCGACGGATCAGATCTTTGAGATCATTCTCTGCCCATTCGAAAAAGACATCACTGTAACCTTTGGAAATATCGTGACTGGCAGCTTCGTCGCCCAAATAGTTTATGCTTTTCCCTTTAGGATTATGCCATTCGTCAAAGAACTCATTCATCACCAACATCCCTTGTTCGTCACACACATCCATTAACAATGGGGAGTGCGGGTTATGAGCCATGCGTACCGCATTTACGCCTATCGATTTTAACTGACTGATCCGATATTCCCAAATGCCTTTAGAGTCTGCCGAGCCGACAGCTCCCATATCGTGGTGCAGGTTAACTCCTTTCAGTTTTAGGTTTTTTCCGTTTAAGTAAAAACCATTGTTCGAATCGAAACGGAATTCCCTGATACCAAATCGTTGTTCAACCTGATCTACAACTGCACCATTTTGTTTTATGGAGATAAGTGCGGTATACAAATTGGGATTTTCTACACCCCAAAGTTGAGGGTTTACCATTGTGATACTTTGTTTCGCTATTTTTTTACCATCCGTATTTTTGCTATATGATATTGCATGTTTATCTGCATCAACAATTGAAATTTCTACTTCAATATCATCGTTAGTACCTTCAACCTTAGTTTCGATTTGAACAGTGGCTTCACTTGAATTTACCTTAGGCGTAGTGATTCGAACTCCCCATTGCGGAATATGCACCTTGGATGTTTTTACCAACCGCACGTTTCGGTAAATACCCGAACCCGTATACCAACGTGTATCGGCATAAGCACTGTGGTCTACTTTAACGGCAATAATATTGTTGGCTCCATAATTAAGATGTTCGTTTAGTTTATATGAGAAGCTGGAGTAACCGTTAGCCCTGTATCCTAATTTCTCGCCATTTAAATAAACTGTTGAATTACAAAATACGCCATCAAACTCAACCCATATAGATTTACCCATATCTGATGCCGGAACTGTAAAGTTTTTTCTGTACCAACCAATTCCCCCTTCAACAAAACCAGTACTGGCAGCCGTATTTTCTTTTTGGTAACCTGTAATGTTGCTCCAATCGTGAGGTAAACGTATGTCTTCCCAGGCAGAATCGTCGAATGAAACCTGTTCTGCATTAGTTTTATCCCCCAGTGTAAACTTCCAGTTAAAATTAAAATCGTCGATGGTACGAGGCTGCTCTTTTACACAGGACGATAAAAGTATGGCTACGAATAATAATAAAGTGCTTATTGCTTTCATTGATGAATCAATTTAAATTGTGTTATATCTTCTGTCAAAATTATAAACCTTTAATGTTATTGTCAGGAATATATTCTGATTATATACATGGTGAAAATGGCTTATTTAACTTTTGCTAGATAAATGTAATAAGTACCAGCTATTAATTCTCCTTCCTGATTAAACATGGTTCCCTTTACAGTTGTGTCACCTTTTTGTAAGTTCAGTTCAAAAACTATCTCTTTATCGTTGCCATTAACTTTTTTCGTTTCGGAATGGCTTCCTACTTCAAGTTTAATTGTCTGAATGTGTAAAATTTTCGTTTCATTTCCATAAATAAATTTATCAACTCCTCCATGTATAGTCCACGAATCCACTTTTTTTATAAAGGTTGGAACACCCTGGATGGGCGCATTGGTTTCACGAGGCCAACGCCTTACTTCAAAACGGTATAAACCGTTCTCCGAAACAGTGATATCCCATGCTCCGACTTCGGGGCTTCCGGCTGCAACCTGAGCATGGTTCCAGGGTACTTTGGGCAGATACCAGTCGGAAGGGCTTAAGAAGATTTCAGGGTCTTCTTTCTGACCAACAATAAACCGTGGTTTGTCACGGTCTCCAGGCGATACACGTTTCCAATAAGCTTTGTAAGCTTTTCTGATTTTATGAGCCACTTCAGGGTATTGACTAATCACATTGTTTTTTTGTCCGAAATCTTTCGATAAATCATAAAGCTCCTTGTTATTTACAAGTCTCCAGTTATTCATCATACCTGCTGTTTGATGCCATTGTTGAGAAGTAAAAGTCCGTTGGTTTTCAACAAAAAGAACTCTATCGGATAATTTCAATTCCGGTTTAAGTAATTGCTTTTTAAAACTTCGTCCATCGAATTCCACTTTTTTCGGAGCCGATAATCCACAATGGTCTATTAATGTAGGGAGTACATCGAAGTGAGCCGTAATGTCAGTTACATCTTTTCCATGTTTTAAGTTTCCATCTGGCCAATGAATAAAAAATGGAACCCGGTGACCTCCTTCGTAAGGCTGAGTTTTTTTACCTCTCATTCCGGCATTGTATAGTTTGACTCCAGCCGTTCCTCCGTTATCGCTCATAAAAATAAGGATGGTGTTTTCAGCTTTTCCCGTTTCTTCGAGCACCTTTCTCAACTTGCCAATATTCTGGTCGATGCGGTCAATACCAGCAAAAAAGTAGGCCACGTAATCCGAAATACTACCTTTATACTTATTAACCATTTTTTTATCAGGTACCGTATGAGGATCGTGGGGAAGATACGTGGCCAGATATACAAAGAAAGGTTCATCATTTTCGCCCTCTTTTATGAAGTCTGTTGCCGCATCAAAAAATACATCGGGAGCATAACCCGCTCTCTTTTCTCTTTCTCCGTTATGCCAATACATATCATCTACCCGGTCGTTGTCAAACCAATCGTCTGTGGTCCCAGTGCCGCCATCACCATGCCCTAACCACTCGTCGAAACCACGATCCATCGGACGATACGGGTAGTTGGAGCCTAAATGCCATTTCCCAAATGCTCCTGTACGATAACCCGAAGCTTTAAACACATCGGCCATCGTTATTTCCGAAGCTCGCAGGTGATTACCTCCGGCTATGGTATGCCACACTCCGGCCCGGTGTGAATATTTACCCGTCATCAAAGCACCCCGGGTAGGGGCACAAGTTGGATCTACATGAAAATCGGTAAATCGTACAGATTCATCATACAGCTTATCAATATTGGGTGTTTTTATTACGGGATTGCCATGGCAACTAAAGTCACCATATCCCTGGTCGTCAGTGACGATAAGAATCACATTCGGACGCTTAATTGCGCTTATTACCTGAGCAGTCATCCATAAAATAATGAAATGCAACAGGAATAGCTTTATTTTATTAGCTGATATACGCATATCAATTTAAACTTTTTCTTAAAAGACTTTATTTCCAAGAGAACCATCTTTATTTTGTTCTAGTCGCAAGGCTTTTACTTGTTTTATACAGTCAAAAAGGTCCGCAGACTGCACCCTTCGCTTACCCACTATTTTCTTTATTTTGAGACAGAAAGAACTCCCTGCGGTCAAACAGCTTTCTGTCTTTCCAAAATTAAAGAAAAGTGGGTTATAAGCTACATTGCTGATGTCGGTAGCTTGACTTGAAACTTTGCATAAGATAAATGCGTCTCCCCTGATTTAAATGGAAGCCAGTATACAAAAATGAAAAAACACTTCGTTTGAAAACTCAACCATTGACTTAAATTCGAGTCAAGACTCTATTAATCCCAATATTTTTCAACAATCGCTTGTATCTCCGGATAGTTCTCGTCCGTTTCGTTATACTCTTCACGTTGCCTTTTTAGTTCGGCTTTTAGCTCTGTGATTATTTCTTTGTAAGCAGGGTCATCGTAACGATTATTCATTTCCTGCGGATCGTTTTTCAGGTCGTAAAATTCCCAGCTGTGAGGTGTTTCACGCTCTATACCAAAATACTGTTTACCCCAATAGTGCTTGCTAAATTCCGATTCAGGCAAATAGTGCTTACCATAATAAAATACCAGCTTATAATCTTTGGAGCGAACCCCAAAATGAGCAGGAACATAATGATGAATGATGTGCATCCAATAGCGGTAATAGGTTGCAGTACGCCAATCTTGTTCTTCTTTTCCTTTAAGGGTATTGATAAAGCTTTTTCCTTGCATATACTCAGGAGCTTCTCCCCCTGCCAGTTCAATCATAGTTGGTGCAAAGTCCGTATTGTTAATCAACAAATCCGTTACCTGACCTTCTTCAATCATTTTTGGATAGTGCATAATAAATGGCATACGCATCGACTCTTCGTACATCCAACGTTTATCCTGCAGATCGTGTTCGCCCAACATCATACCCTGGTCACTGGTATATACAATAACTGTATTTTCCCAAAGTCCTTCTTTTTTCAGAAAATCAAAAAGTCGACCTAAGTTATCATCGATCCCTTTTACGCAACGTAAATATCTTTTCAAGTAAAGTTGATAGGCTAAATGAGCGGAATTATTAATTCCTTCCAAAGAATCTTCGAAAAAAAATAAATTATAATCGCGGTACATGTGCCTATCGGAAATGGAAGTGCCGATATAGTTTATTAAAGAGTCATTTTTTCCTCTTGTCCCTTCAGAACCCCAATTGGGCTGGTAGTACAAACTTGCCGGCTCAGGAATTTCTGTGTTTTCCAAAAAAACATCATAACGTGGCGCATTCTCAAAAAAGTCGTGAGGTGCCTTGTAATGATGCATCAAAAAGAAAGGCTTTGACTTATCAACATTCTTTAGGTAATCAATGGATAAGTCGGTGATAACATCACTGGAATGACCTTCGGACTTAACCTTGTTTTTGGGCCAGGTTCCTTTTCCCTTTTCATTAAATGCGGGGTTAAAATACTTACCCTGCCCGGGTAATACTTTGTAATAATCAAATGCCGAAGGTTCTTCGTGCAAGTGCCATTTTCCTATAACGGCAGTACTATACCCTAGTTTTTTCAACTCTTGTGGTAAATACTGCTTTTTAGGATCAAGGTGAATATCTAAATCCAATACTCCATTGGTTTGCGGGTACTGTCCTGTGATGATCGAAGCACGGCTAGGGGTGCAAATTGAGTTGTTACAGAAAGCATTCTCAAAACGTATTCCTTCTGCTGCCAGTTTATCTAAATTGGGGGTTAAGTTTAAATTCGATAATCGTCCACCATACGAGCCAATGGCATGTGCAGCATGGTCATCGGACATGATATAGATGATATTGGGTTGTTTCTTTTTTGAAAACAAACTAGTGCATACCAATAACATTGCAAGTAATACACAGGCTCTTTGAGCTACGCAAATATGTAACCGATTCATTATGTAGGTTTTTATTGTTTGTTAAAATTTCTGGAAATACAAAATAAACTCTAATGCAATTAATATGAAATAGGAATAATTGTAATAATGATGGATTAAATTGTAAGGATATTTTGCTATTTTTTCACAATCTTTTTTGTGTAAACATTGTCTTCCGTTGAAAGCCGAATGATATAAGTTCCATTTACATAAGTTGACATGTCGATTTCAAACGTACTCGAATTAATGCCAATGGTGTTCCGCAAAAACAGACTTCCAGTAATATCAACTACTTCAACACTTTTAATTAACTCTCGAGATTGGTTAAATTTTATGTAAACTATTCCAGACGAAGGATTGGGGCAGATACTAAAATCTTCCTTTATAAAATCGTTTTCTCCTATTGAAATATCAACACTAGCCTTATGAATCATAATGTTTGAAATTGTATCGCTCACCATTTCAAACTCCTCACTTTCTGAAATGTAGGTTATAATTGCTTTATATTGGTCATCGGTACTTAGTGTCGATTCCACATCCATTTTACGACTAATGATTCTATTACCATACCGTTCTTTTCTGTATTCAGATGCGACAATATTATCATCCTTATCTAATAAAAGAATAGATAAGTCCCCATCAGTCTTAGTGGCATAAGAAAACTCAATACCGATAGTTTCATCGTCTGTGAATACGCTATCCACTTCAAGAATCTCTATTGTAGCTTCCCAAGGGTCTTCAACATTAAAAAATAAGTTGCCGAGGTTAACAGCCTGGGGATCTTGCCAATTCATCCCATTTCTAAACATATATACCCTAAAATAATAGTCCGTCCCATATTCCAGAGGCGAAGACAAGTTTATGTTAAACTTCATAGTGCCTTTACCAGCTTGCACTATTTGACTATCCCATGAAAGTCCATCGCCGTTAGGTTTATGTACTTCAACCACTAACTTACATACCGTATCTGCTTCGTAGGCTACATCAAGGTTAATTGAAGATGCCGGTTCAAGAGAGGTAGGAAAGCTTTCTTTATAAAGAATTTTAGTCAAAGGCTTCTCTGTAAACGAGATTTGTACAGAATTGGTAAAAACCACCGTTCCTTCATCTTCGATACTATATTTAAGCGTATAATTATCGCTTGCATCAGTGATGGATGCGGTACTAAATTTAAGAGACAGGGAACGAACACCTTGATTAACACTTATAGTAGTATCATCTATTACTTCATTGGTCGGCGATAACAACTGAGCTGTAACAAATTGGTTTTTACAAGCAGAATAAATCAAGGTAGCGTTAATATTCTCACCCAGATAAGCGTTCTGATTGGCTTCATAGACTTCAATGTTATCTTTATCTTCATTAAAGTCATCGGGATTAACATCAACTAACTTCCATGTTCTAACCCAATCGTATTTTACCGCTCTTTGGTCACGTGTGCGGAAATCATCCTCCCACATCCACTCTTCGGGTTTTGGGTTTCCGGCATTATTTTCTTCTTTACCAGCAGTGATATAGGTTTCCATGGATAAAATCAATGCCATGGGTATTTTAAAATCCCTCGCAGGGGTAACAGTGCTAAAAAGTCTGTCATTATTATAAAAATGTGCAGTTGTAGCGTTTTCCCACCACATACCCACGGTAAAGAAGGCATGAGGGTCTTCTAGTGTGTAATGGTCGGCACCTCTGGAATCCCACGCATCCCATCCTTCATAAGGAACGCAATTACCATCGTTGTCGATATATTTTAGATCTTTTGTATGACTATTTACATGTTGTACATAATTAAAAAAACCACCCCTGTCATCTTTTTCTCCTGCTCCCGGACCAGTATAACCCATGTTTTCGATTAAATCCAGTTCCGTTGAGTATTTATCGAGACATTCGGTAGCTGTAATCTGTCGCGAATTCATAAACACTCCGGATCCCATTGGGAAATCGGAAGGACGGATACATACTTCGAAATAACCATAGGTTTGAAGGTTTTTGGTATCCAATGCTCCTCCTGCAAAAGTAAACGTACGATCCAATTTATCGCTGTGCCATACTTCATCTTCATAATACCAGATTGGGTTCATTGTCAAGAAGTAATTGCTATCGTTATCAGGGTCTTGCTCGGCTCTAATAGCTTTGGGGTCAAATGCGGCAGTTCTGCCCCACGACCTGTCTTTGGTGTACACATTAAACACATCGGGGTTTGCTCCCTGCGGACCGAATTCATCGCTCATAAGCGGATTCAAAATCCATACTTTACCGGCAGGTGGGTCTGGGGGACCTGCATGTAGCGAGATGGATACCACATAAAACATAAGAGCTTGCAGAATCTTTTTCATAACATTTTACTTTTCAACAGGAAGTAAATTTCAGAATTAAAAATATTAGACAAAGGCGGTTTTTTTAGATGTGTACAGGGAGTTATATGCTTTGAGTACAGGTTATTTAATAACTCCCTTTTAACTAAGGCTATTTGTTCCTCTTAATTCACCCTAAACACAAAAGCATGCTCACAAGGCTTATTTTCGGGTAATTGAATCTCTAAAGCATTTTCCATTTGTTTAAAAACTATTTTAGATTCACTACCTATTAGTTTTATACTTTTAACCTTGCCATTATAATTGCTGGAACCTAATGACTTTATTGGAAGTACTCCTGACTCCGGCCATCCCAAGGCAATGGCGTATAACCGTCCTTCACGGGTTGTAAAGCGGATGTCCTCATCACCAAAACCATCAAATTTCATATCTGCTAAATGCCCTGTTTTTGTTTCGGTAGGGCCTTCTCCATAGATTAACCAAGGACGACTTTCGTAGATAGCTTCACCGTTAAGTTTTAACCATTTTCCTATTTCCCTAAGCCGTTGCTTTTGATCCTCAGGAATGGTGCCATTGGGGTGTGGTGCCAAGTTTAATAGTAAGTTACCGTTTTTACTCACAATATCTACCAGGTCGTCAATCAGATTGTTTGTAGGATAACATTCCAGTTCTGTTGTCCATATCCATAATTTTTGAGAAATCGAATTGTCGGTTAACCAGGGCTCAGGATATATTTTAGGCATCCTGTTGCGCTCCAGATCAACCGTTCCTGTTCCTAATGGAAAATCAGGACGCTTGAAAGTTAGTACAAACTCCTGATCATTTTTTTCGGCATGATTATAGGCATACGCCATCATTTCCTGACGTGTTTTTTCCGAAAGAATCTGAACACGATTGTCGAACCACAATAAGTCGGGTGAATAGCCATCAACTACCTCCTTACATTTCTCCAACCAAACCCGCTCAAACTCTGCACTTGGCATTGGATTTACTTTGTAGTAACCCTTTGTGTCTTTAGTCCTCCATGCGGTTTCAGGTACTTTTTCGCCATATAGTGATGCATTGGCAGGATCGGCACAATCGGTATTTTCGTCCCAGGTTGGGTACCACCCCCATAACCACGAGTGGTGTAGGCTTACCACATATTTTAAACCGCGCTTACGAATAGCCTTTCCCAACTCAGCAACAATATCACGCTTAGGTCCCATATCAACTGAATTCCACGGATTAACTTTAGAATCCCACATCGCAAAACCGTCGGCATGTTCTCCACAAGGTCCTGCAAAACGTGCCCCCGACTCTACAAATAAGTCAGCCCATTCATCGGCATTAAATTTTGGTGCTGTAAACAGGGGAACCAAATCCTTATAACCGAACTTGTTCACTGCTCCGTACGTCTCGGTATGAGATTTATAGTTGGGATGATTTTTATAATACATATTGTGCCCGTACCAATCTGAAGGGCATTCGGGAACGGAATAGACACCCCAGTGCGTATAGATACCAAATTTGGCATCCCGGAACCATTCAGGGCATTCGTATTGTTGCAGGGATTCCCAGGTTGGTTTATACATTTTTTGTGCATTGGCCAAAGTTGTGCTTATGCAGACGATTATTATGCAGGTTGTTTTTAATAGCTTGCTCATTTGTTTGTATTTAACTGATTTGCATTATTAAGCGGGATGTATTTGTTGATTTTCAATTATGATTTAATTGGATAATTACCGTTCTCTCTTACTAATTTCATGATATAATCATAGGTGAGACCTGACACTTCGCTGGATACGGAATGGTCGGACTGGAAAATAAATCCTCCTCCTTTAGCTGCTTCAAGTTTTCTTAGAATCTCTTCTTTTATGCGTGTTTCATCTCCCGATTCCCAATTCATCACGTTGTTATTGCCGCAAAAACCAATGTCATGACCGTATCGCTCCCTTAATTGATTCACATCCATATTTGCTTTCACTTCCAGAGGATTATAAAAGTCAATGCCTATTTCGATATAGTCTTTAAAAATGGAGTTCACATTTCCGCAACCATGGTAAATTACCATTAATCCTTTTTCGTGACAATAATCTACCATTTTTTTTACCCATGGTTTAAAATGTTCACGCCAATATTCCGGGTCGAAGAACATTCCGTTTTTATAGGCCACATCTCCCCAAATAACCATTCCATCAAGTAGCCCATTGGCTGCCTCAACCTGGGCTTTGCAAATATCCAAATAAAACTGTCCTACTTTTTCAACGGCTTCAGGAAAACGATCGTAATGCATCATAGTCCATAACATGGCATTTTCCTGGCCTATTAAACGGGTAAGGCATTCGTTAATCTCCCCTACTCCCCCAAACACGGCAAAATCGGAATAAAAGGATTTTACCCGCTCAAAGTATGCAGGTGTATTCCTGTGGAATGTATCTCCAACTCCATTTATATGATCATCCCCGGCTTCAAAATACCGACGTTTATCGTATGGATCATCAAACTCAAATTCAAGTAATTTATCGATGGTATCCACATTCCATTTCATCATTTCGGGCATAGGAAAATCATGACGCTTTCGCATCACTACCTCATATCCTGTTTCAACATGCACCTCCTGTTCATCTTCATAAATAACATCGAACTTTTTAATATGAGGATCCATATTGGGGTTCACCACTATCCAGTCTAAATTGTAATGGTAATAAGGATTAGCATCTTCGGGCAATCCAAGTTCCCTTTTCCACCTATCTATAAAACTGTTCCAAAAAAACTCCCCAATAGGAATCCTATCTGGTTCTTGATGGTTGGCTGCCTGTTGCAATCGCTTTACTTTTTTTAAAGCATTATCGCTACGTTTTGTGTTATCCGATTTTCCTGTATAATTGAACATTATATTCTGCATTAAATTTAATGTTAAATTTAGAAAGTGAAGTAATAAAAGTGTTTTACAAACCAAACAAGTTATTGTCCATTTGGAACATCGCAATTTTGAAACCTCGCTAATATCTGCATTTTATGTTATTTTTGTCTTCTATAAACAAAACATACAACATGAACCCCTCTGAGCTTTTGAAAAACATATCTTTTAACCTTTCATCTGTAGGTAGTTGCAAGGTGGGGACTGAATGGAATTACAGAAATATCATTAGTTCATTTAGCAGATTATATTTAGTAACAGATGGAGAAGCAAGCATCTACATAGGTGAAGAAAGAATTCACTTGAAGAAAGGACACCTTTACTTAATACCGAGTTTTACACACTGCAGTTATGTGTGCGAAAATGAATTGTCTCATTACTATGCTACATTTACCATTCAGCTTCGGAATAATTTAAGCATTTACCAATTGTTTAACTTTAATTATGAGATTGAAGCCTCAGTGGAGCATTCTGATTATTTCAAAAGACTTTATGAGACAAATCCCAACATGGAACTGCCTGCAAAAGACCCCAGGATATACCAACGCCTCAGCAGCAAATCCTGGAATCATCCGATATATGATGCAGATCGAAGTTTAACATCATCGGGATTACTATACCTGTTGTTATCAAAATTTGTAGGTTACCCTAAAATCGACCTTGAAAAAGGAGATGCCAGTGATATTTTGTTGTCTTTAAAATATATTCATTCCAATTTAGAAACCGAACTTACAGTTACTAGGTTGGCTGAATTGTCCTGTTTATCTACTGGTCATTACACCCGAAAATTCAAACAATTAATGCAACTAACACCATTAGATTACATTAACAAACAACGTATAGAAAAAGCCCAGCTACTATTAAATACCACTTCACAATCGTGTATTGAAATAGCTGAAGCGTGTGGATATAAAAGCAATGCATACTTCTGTAAGGTTTTCAAAAAACATATTGGCAAATCGCCGGGAGAGTACCGTATTAATCAGGTTTTATGAGACTTACAGACATATTCCCACAGTAGTTTGTTATGAACATTAAACTGAAAGAAGCATGGTGATTAATAAAAAAAGGTTTCCTCTGCTTTAGAAGAAACCTTTACTTGGTACTCGAGGCGGAACTTGACTTCCGCACTTTTTCGGGGCACCCTCTGTATCCCTTGTTACTGAGTTTCTTTTTTAACTTGGGTGACCCAAATATATTTCAATGTTCATTCGTAAAAAACGCAATAGCTCTGGAAGCGTTTCTGTACAGGTGATACAGAAGGTTAAGGGTCGGAACAGTCTTATAAAAACAATAGGATGCGCCACAACGCAACAGAAAATTAAAAAGTTGGTTGAGGTTGGATATCAAGAAATTGAAAGAATAACTGGTCAAAGCAACCTTTTCTTATCTGATAAGGATAGCCTCGCTGAAGAAACCCTACTCAATATCGGTAACTCAGACATTAGGACTATTGGTCCAGAATTAATATTTGGAAAGATTTATAATCATATCGGTTTCCAATAAATTGAAGAAGAATTATTCAGGCACCTTGTAATTTCAAGGTTGGCTTTTCCCTTAAGTAAGTTGAAAACAGTTGAGTATGTTTACCGTTACCAAGGCGTTCGTTTAAGCAATGATAAGGTTTACCGTTTTTTGGACAAGCTAAACAACAAGCAGAAGGGACTGATTGAACAGATAGCCTTCTCGCACACCTTAAAAATATTGAACGGCAATGTGTCAGTTGTTTTTTATGATATGACCACACTGTACTTCGAAGCAAGCGATGAAGACGATTTAAGAAAAACAGGTTTTAGCAAGGACGGGAAACATCAGAAACCTCAAATCTTTTTAGAATTGCTCGTTGGGTTGGGTGGTTATGCAATAAGTTACGACATTTTTGAAGGAAATATTTATGAAGGTCATACACTCATCCCTTTTTTAGAAAAGATAAGCGCTAAGTTTAATTTGTCAAAACCCATAATTGTAGCTGACTCAGGTTTACTCTCAAAAGATAACATTATTGCTCTAGAAAAAGAAAATTACGAGTACATCTTAGGTGCCAGGTTAAAGAGTTGAAACAGCAGATATTAAGGCTTTCTCTTGAGGATGGAGAAGTGTTTTGTATTGACAAACCAAGTGGGCAAAGGCTTATTGTTTCCTACTCTAAAAAAAGAGCATCTAAAGATGCATATAACCGAAAGCGGGGGTTGACAAGACTGGAGAAGAAAGTAAAATCCGGGAAACTGACAAAATCAAGTATTAACAACAGAGGGTACAATAAATACCTTACCATGTCTGGCGATGTTACCATTGCAATTAATTATGAAAAGTTTGAAAACGATGCCAAATGGGATGGGCTAAAAGGATACCTAACAAATACTAAACTTAAAGAAGAAGAGGTTATAAACAACTATGCCAACCTGAGGCACATAGAAAGGGCTTTCAGAATGTCAAAGACAGACCTTCGCATACGCCCGATATACCATAGGTTAAGAAGTCGAATAGAGGCTCAAATTTGTATTTCATTTACAGCATACGCTATTTACCAGGAGCTTGAAAGAGTTTTAAGACTTGAAGATACTGACTTGTCAATAAGGAAAGCTGCAGACTTAACTCACAATATGTACCAGATAACATACACGCTACCTGACTCCAAACTTAATAAATCTTGCCTATTGAAAATGACCCCGGATCAAGTAAAACTATACAATATTGTATTAAAATATTGTTAGGGTGACCCAATGCGAAAGTCAAGAAAGATACCGACAACAATTTGAAAAACCATTCGATTTCTTAACATTCAACAAAGAACTTGTTTTGTCGCATGGAAGTGGTCGGTATGTAATAGCATTTGATCCTTCTTATATCAGCAAGTCAGGGAAGAAAACACCTGGACTTGGTTACTTTTGGTCAGGATGTGCCAATCAATCTAAATGGGGTTTGGAAACTGGAGGATTGGCAGCAATAGATGTGGATAATCATACCGCTTTTCACTTGGAAGCCATTCAGACAATACCAAGCAAGGATCAGTCATTGGCAGATTGGTACGCTGGAGTCATTAATGAACGTAAAGATGTACTAAAAACAATCTCACCGTACCTAGTTGCAGATGCCTGGTTTTCCAAGAAAATATTTGTTGATCAGGTTTTGGAATGCGGCATGCATATGGTAGGCCGACTCAGGGACGATGCCGACCTTTGGTACCTATACCAGGGAGAGCCAACAGGAAAACGGGGAAGGCCCAAAAAATATGTAGGTAAAGTTTACCATCATAATATCGACATGGATTATTTTGCTTTGTGCCATAAAGATAAAGATTCATCAATATATAGCGGCGCGGTATATTCCAAATCGCTTAAAAGGAACATTCGGTTGGTACATGTTGTATATACCGGTAAAAATGGAAAACAAATTTACAAACTCTATTTTTCAACCGATACAAAACAAGAACCATTGGAGATCGTGAAATATTACAGGAGCCGTTTTCAAATCGAATTTCTATATCTGGATGCAAAACAGCACACTGGTTTAAATGACTGCCAGGCCAGAAATGAAAATAAACTCGATTTTCACTTTAATGCCTCACTGACTTCAGTTAATCTCGCAAAAGTTACAGGGTGGTTAAACGTGCCAAAAGAACAACGAAAAGCGTTTTCTATGAATGATATTAAAACCATAAACCACAATATATTACAGCTGAATCTATTTTTTGACAAGTTCGGGTTAAATCCGTACTCACCAAAAAAAATGAAAAGGGCTAACGAGCTCATATTTTACGGCACTATTGCCTCTTAATTTTTTAACTAACTATTGTGTATAAAACAACCCAAAAACTGCGTCATATTTTAGTACCTTTCCAATTATTTTACAAGATCATCTTTGGGGTTTTGCTCGTCCAAAATGATAAGAACAACGACAAAGCACTTATAATTCAAATCACACTTTAGAAGTCATGATACTAATTGCAGACAGCGGATCGACGAAAACAGAATGGAGGGGAATTTACAACGGCAGTTCACAAACCTGCATCACTAAGGGAATCAACCCATTCCACCAAACCTCTGAAGAGATATTTAGGAGCTTAAAGGACGATTTCACCATAGATCAGACTACAATTAAAGAAATCTATTTTTATGGTGCTGGATGTGCGAACGAAGATAAGATTAACATCGTTAGAAAAGCACTTAGAGACTTTTTTAACATAAACAACATAACTGTAGAAAGCGATCTGACGGGAGCAGCCCGATCTCTTTGTGGCAGTAAGCCAGGAATAGCATGCATACTCGGAACCGGATCCAACTCTTGTCTGTATGATGGCAGAAACATAAAAGACAACGTTTCTCCATTAGGCTACATCATTGGCGACGAGGGAAGCGGAGCCGTTATGGGTAAAAAACTCATAGGTGACATATTGAAGAACCAACTTCCGGAACAGGTCATAAGGCTATTTTTCCGGGAACACAATACCAACAGGGCACAAATACTGGACAACATATACAAGAAGCCATTGGCAAACCGGTACTTGGCCCAGTTCACCAAGTTTTTATCCAAACACATCGAAATTGAGGAAATCTACAATTTAGTGACCAACGCATTCGATGAATTCATCAAACGCAATTTACTTCAGTATAACAACGTTTTACACCTTGAAATAAATTTTACCGGTAGCATTGCCTATCATTTTCAAGAACAACTGATAAAAGCATTAAACAAAAATCATTTAACCTTGGGTGCAGTTACCCAGTCGCCCATGGATGGTCTGGAACAATATCACTCAAAAACTAAAAATTGCCTCGTGGCAAAAGCAAACAAAACTAAACCGAGCGTTACTGAATCCTCTTCCAAATTCGACAATCTTGAGATTATGTCGGTGGAAAAGTTAATTACATCCATTAATCATGAGGACGCCTATGTACATGTTGCCGTTGCAAAGGCATTACCCCAGGTCAAAGAACTTGTGGAAAGAATTGTTGACCGCATGCAAAAAGGCGGTAGGGTTTTTTATTTAGGTGCCGGCACTAGCGGAAGATTAGGGGTACTGGATGCCTCCGAACTTCCGCCTACATTTGGCGTGCCAGACAACATGGTAATTGGTTTGATTGCAGGAGGTGATGCCGCTTTGCGCAAAGCCGTTGAAGCTGCCGAGGATGATCCCGACAAAGCCTGGAAAGAACTTTTAGCTTTTGATATTAACGAAATGGACACAGTAATAGGAATTGCAGCATCAGGTTCCACCCCATATGTTGTTGGGGGTATCAGACAAGCCCGCTATAATGGGTTATTAACTGGCTGCATCACGTGCAACCCGAACAGCAAAGTGGCCCAAGTAACAGAATACCCCATTGAGGCCATTGTGGGGCCCGAGTTTGTTACCGGGAGCACACGCCTTAAAGCAGGCACTGCACAAAAAATGATTTTGAATATGATGACCACGACCATTATGATTAAACTGGGAAGAGTTAAAGGCAACCAGATGGTCAACATGCAGCTGACCAGCGAGAAACTAGTCGACAGGGGATCAAGGATGATTATGGAAGAAACAAAACTAGCGTACGAAGATGCCAAAAGACTCCTTTTATTGCACGGATCGGTAAAGAAAGCTATTGAAGCATATCGCAATATATAAATACCCATATTTGGAAACAAAGAGCATACAGGTTACATATAGATCTCAAGGATATCTACGACCATGAACCAAAAAAAAATGTCCGTAGAAAAACATTTTATTTATGTGACTTTTTTTTTATACACAGGTCTAAATTATAAAGAGAGAAACAAACTATTGTTTAACTTTTTCAATTAGCTAATTGAAATTGATTTCCTCTCCTGAGGAACCTTTCGTTATTTATGGTAATAGATGACCCCAAAAAAATCAACGATTATGAGTAAATCAGAAATTGAAGCGCATATTCTTAAGGCGGAAGCCCATAAGGTTGCTATTAAACATCTGGAGGAAAACCTTGCACAAGTTAATCAGTTTATTGCTAATATACGTGATGACGAGGACGGTGTCAAACAAGGTGAAATAGAGCCCGAAACACTGTCGCACAACACTGAAGATCAGGACATGACATTGGCCATGCAACAAAAAGCGAATTTAATAAAAGCACAGATCAAACTTATTAACGGGTACAAAAACGCTAAACCAACCGCAATTGTGGATCCTGGTTCACTGGTATTTGTACAAGATCATGTTTTTTATATTTCGACCAGCGTTGAAAGTTTTAACCACAAGGGTTATAAAATCACATGCCTTTCTGTGGAAGCACCTATCTATAAAGCCATGAAAGGTCTTACAACAGGAGATACTTTTGAATACAACGGCAGAAGTTACACGATAAAAAAAATAGCCTAAATTATTATACACCGCTTTAATAGGTTCGTTATATACTTTGTAATTCGCGCAGATAGGGCTTAGCAGCCTGTATTTAGCTATATAATGAAAGACGTTTGTAGGTGCCCGGCACTAAAGCGTAACCCTAAATAGTTTTTTGTAAAAATTAGGATACTCGTTTATGAACTATTTTATTAGTTCCGGAAACGATTATCACACTGATGTGATTCTTTCCTTCCAATTTTTCGTTGCACCTTTAACAACTGAGTTCAGTTGCTCGGATGAAGCATAAGTTTAGCGAGAATTGGCCTTATTTTCGGAACCACTACGAATAAATTTTATTGAGTTTGCAGTTTAATCCAATATAATTATTCTTGCGGGAAACATGGGAGGTCACTTTATTTTATCATGTAAACTCTATATGCCATCTGACTTTGCTTTACCTTAAAGTGGAATTAAGACTATCCCTAAGCCAATATTGAAATATCCCTGATTGCTGTTTGGACCTAGGAATGTTAAATGAATTACATACATTTGGTAGATCAAATGCCTAAAAAGACATGAGAACAGACTTTTACGAAATTTCTAAACTTGACAGCCATGAAAGCACTAATAAATTATTTTCTTCAAGGCCTCCTTTTCATAGCCCCGATAGGAATTACCGTTTATATAGTTTATGTAATATTCAAACTTGTTGATGACATCTTACAGCAATGGCTGAAGGAGTCTCTTGACATAAACATCCCGGGCCTGGGAGTGGTAATTATTGTTGCACTGCTTGTATTCATTGGTTTTGTGGGACAGACCTTTATCGGCCGGCCCTTTAAGTACTTGTTTGGAAAGCTAATAAAAAAGGCGCCATTGGTCAAAGTAATATATTCAGCTTTCAACGATTTATTTTCAGCCTTTGTAGGGAAAGAAAAAAAATTCAATAAACCTGTATTGGTAAAAGTGAATATGCTTTCAGATCTTGAAAAGCTTGGGTTTCTTACAGAAGAAGATTTATCGTTAATTGATGAAAAAGATAAAGTGGCTGTATATTTTCCTCACTCCTATAACTTTTCGGGAGAGATGTTTATTGTTCCCAAGGCTCAGGTAAGGCCCATTGATATTTCACCGGCTGAAGTAATGAAATTTATTGTTTCGGCAGGGGTTGCCGGATGGAACTGAAAGATGTAGTAAAACATAAGGTGTCCGGAAACGATATTTGGAGGGGAAACTGGACGCCAACGAATTAAAAACTAATCGTAATGATAATATCAATTCTACTTTTAGTTGTCGGCTTCGGTCTACTTATAAAAGGCGCTGATTTTTTGGTAAACGGTTCTTCTTCCCTTGCTAAAAGATTTAATGTATCCGAGTTGGTTATTGGACTAACCATCGTAGCCTTTGGAACATCAGCGCCCGAACTCGTGGTCAACACCATTGCGTCGGTAAACGGTTACGACGATGTTGTCATGGGCAACATCATCGGAAGCAATATTTTTAACCTTCTTTTTATATTGGGAGTATCAGGCATTATTTACCCAATTACGGTTCAGGTGAGTACAATATGGAAAGAAATACCATATTCGTTGGCAGCAGCAATTATTCTTATCGCTTTGGCGAACGACGCCCTTTTGCTTAAGTCAACAGCTAATACTATTAATCAAACAGATGGAATTATATTACTGGTCTTTTTTTGCCTGTTTATGGTCTACATCTTTTTTAGTGCGAAAAAGGAAACAAATGCAGATATAACACAAACCAAACAGCTAAGCCTGACGAAAACAGTCATTTATATCATACTCGGTCTGACGGGATTAGTTTTGGGTGGTAGGTTTGTTGTCAATAATGCCATACAAATTGCCCGAATGCTATCAGTTAGTGAAAAACTTATTGGATTAACCATTGTTTCAATAGGGACATCGTTACCCGAATTGGCTACCTCTGTAGTTGCAGCCATAAAGAAGAAAAGTGATTTGGCCATTGGAAACGTGATTGGCTCTAATATTTTTAATATTTTTTTAATCCTTGGAATAAGTTCAATTATTTCTCCAATTGATTACAGCGCTGCATTCAATTTTGATATTGGAATATTAATATTTTCCAAGGTGTTTTTATTTATAGCCATGTTTACAGGAGTACGTAAAAAGCTGGACCGATGGGAGGCCGGGGTGCTGTTGCTAATATTTTTAGGTTATTTGGCTTTCCTTATAATAAAAAAATAACTTGCACAAATCAACATAAGCCAACCAATTAAAGATAGCTTTGATATATGAAAAGTGACCGTTGAAATTATTTTAGTCCAAATGATATATTCTATGATAACAATCGGAAGAAAAGATAAAGTTGATTTGCCAGGCCTCGAGTTAAATAACATCGAGGCAAAAATAGATACCGGAGCTTATGGATGCACGCTACATTGTCATTCCATTGGATTAGTGATGAGAAATGGCAAAGAAATTCTGGCATTTAAGGTACTAGACCCTTCACATTCCCTATACGAAGACAAGGTTTTTTATTTTGAAGAATTCAGTGACAAATTGGTCAAAAATTCCGGAGGCGAAACTGAACACCGCTATACCATAAAAACCGAAATGATTGTTTTTGGAGAGAACAAAGCCTTTGATTTCTCCCTAACGAACCGAAATAAAATGAAATACCCGATACTATTAGGAAGAGAGTTTCTTACTGGTCGATTCGTGGTAGATGTCGCATTAAAAGATTTATCATTTAAACTAAAAAAAACAGAAAAATGAAAATAATAGTATTGTCACGAAACCCTAAGCTGTACTCTACGCAGCGATTAATGGAAGCAATTAAACAAAAGGGACATGAAGGAATGGTAATAGATCATCTTAAGTGCGATATTGTCATGGACGACGAGGGGCCATCTATTTTTTATTCAGGTGAAAAATTGACGGGGATTGACGCCATAATTCCGAGAATTGGGGCATCGGTTACCTTTTATGGAGCGGCCGTTGTTAGGCAATTCGAGATGATGAAAGTATTTAGCACACTTGATTCTCTTGCGCTCACCAGATCCCGGGATAAACTGCGGAGTTTACAAATTTTGTCCAGGGAAGGAGTTAGAATGCCAAAAACGGCATTTACAAATTTTAGCAAAGAAGACGATAAAATATTAACCCATATAGGAGAGGCACCTGTGGTCATAAAATTACTGGAGGGAACACAAGGCGTGGGCGTTGTATTAGCTGAAACCAATAAAGCAGCCAAATCGGTTGTACAGGCGTTTGACAGCGTAAAAACAAGAGTTATCCTGCAAGAATTTATTGAAGAAGCAGGAGGTGCTGATATTCGCGCATTTATTGTAAACGGAAAAGTAGTTGGAGCAATGAAAAGACAGGGTAAAGAGGGCGACTTCCGCTCTAACCTGCATCAAGGCGGTAATGCAACCATCATCAAATTGAGCAGGGAGGAGAAATCAACTGCGCTGAAGGCTGTCAAGAGTATGGGGCTGGCCGTAGCCGGAGTTGATATGCTGCAATCGAAAAGAGGCCCTATGGTATTGGAAGTGAATTCTTCACCTGGCCTGGAGGGAATTGAAAAGGCTACCGGTGTGGATATAGCCGGAAAAATAGTGGAATATATCGAGAGTTCAGCCAACGGTAAGAAAATTCCGAAAGATAAAGTTAAGGCGTAACCCAATTTTATATGATAATCAATAATACCGAGATACGTCCGGGAGATAATGAAAAACTGGAAGTTAACATAGCCAGACTTCCTTCTCATTCCCCAATAGACATCGTAATTAACGTGGCAAGGGCGCTTAAACCTGGTCCAGTCCTCTTATTAATTGGAGGGCTCCATGGCGATGAAATTAATGGTATTGAGATAGTCAGGCGAATAATAGAAGAAGGCAAAAATGTACCTGAAAGAGGTACAATAATCTGTATACCCATAATCAACGTATACGGCTTTATTCATTTTTCAAGATATGTACCCGACGGAAAAGATGTTAACCGATCTTTTCCGGGAAATAAAAATGGTTCCCTGGCCAGCAGAGTGGCTAATTATTTAATGAAAGATATCATTCCTAAGATTGATTATGGTCTGGATTTTCATACTGGCGGTGCCGAACGCACTAATCATCCCCAAATAAGATGCAATATGAAAAAAAGCATTAATCAAGAATTGGCAAGTATATTTAACGCACCCTTTACGGTACATTCAGCTTACCGTCCAAAATCCTTGCGTTATGCCGCTAACAAACTGGATAAAAACATACTTATATACGAAGGCGGAGAATCATCACGTTTTGACGAATATGCTATTCAACAGGGGTTCAATGGAGCCATCAGGGTAATGAAACACTTGGGAATGACCTCATCGGAAACGATTAGCCCCGACTACGAGAACCAAATAGTTAAAAGTTCCTCATGGATTAGGGCTCATACTTCAGGAATTTTTCAGAGTATGATTTCAAGTGGCGAAAAGGTCACCAAGAATCAGGTCGTTGGATCTATTACAGATCCATTTGGGGATTTCAAAATCTCGGTTAAATCGCCTGCTTCAGGTTTTGTTATTGGATTAAACAACAACCCCATTCTCCATCAGGGGGATGCAGTAATGCATATCGGAATTGTATAGGTTCTGAAATGGCCCCAACATGATTAATTTTTATCATCAAATGTGAATTATGTGTATTTTGATAAATTAACCGAGATCTGTCATTAGGAATCTAAAAAATTCCTAAATATCACCAGGTCTCAGCCTTAAAGAGGGAAACCCGATGTAGGCAATCTCACATTGCTGTGTTTAAGTAATGTTTGGATTTTTACTCATCGAATGGGTATTTTGATGAAGTCTAACGACAATATTATGATTAAATTTTAAGATTAGGGACAACATGGCCATCAAAAGATCACTAAACCAATTTTACCGATAGCCACATTGGCTATACGTTCCATTGCCAGTAAAAGTGACCAACGACTCTGGAATCCGTATTAATCTAAAATTACTGTGTAGATATTTGTAATTTTATTATATTAAAAATTGTTATCATTAATCACTACATGAAGATGAATACCATAATCAATGAAGTTAAAGAATTACTGAACAATTTAATTTCTGAAATAATTCTGCACATACCGGATTTACTGTCGGCTATTCTTGTTTTGTTCGCCAGTCTCGTGCTTGCCAGAGTTGTCCGAAAATTAATAAAAAGGTTTATCCTATACCTCCATCACTTTATCAACGACAAATTAAACAACAAGAGAGTAAATGTTGACTTACAAGGTTCAGCCAATTTTATAGCCACAACCTTTTATTGGATTATTCTATTATTTTCAGTAGCGATCATCACTCAAATTTTAGAATTAACTTTTCTGACTAAATGGTTCGATAGCCTCATTAATTATCTTCCAAATGTTATTGCAGCCCTGATCATAGTTTTTTTAGGTTTCATTGCCGGTAAATTGACTAAAGACCTTATTATTTCGCTTACTGCACACACAGTTGTAACCAATGGAAAACATCTTGGAGGCCTTACTAAATATTGCATTGTTGCGATTAGCGTAATTGTGGCTATTAACCAACTTGGAATTGATATCGCTTTTTTGACAAATATTATATCAATAATATTAGGCGCGTTGTTGTTTGGAGCAGCATTGGCCTTTGGTCTTGGTGCAAAAACTTCGGTTAGTAATATTCTGAGCTCCTATTACATTCAAAAAACCTACAAAACGGGAAACACCGTTCAAATTGGCGAAGTAGAAGGAGTAATCATTGAGATTACTGCTACCTCCGTAACACTGGACACCAAATCAGGCAAAGTTGTTATACCCGCTAAATATTTTAACGAAACAAAAACCGTCATAAAAGATATGACCCATGAAAATTGAACCATATATACTTGAGCGTTATATTGAAAATCACACCAGTGATGCATTGCTTGCCTTAGAGAATATGCCAATAGACCACATAGTCCTTTTTCTTGGATCAATTCCGTCGAATTTGGCGTGTTCATTACTGTGCCAAATGGATCGAAATAGAGCTGCCGCATGTCTGGAAAAGATTACACCTGAATTGGCCACCGTACTAATTGAACAATTGCCTATACCTAATTCCGAAATATTATTGAGACTTATTAACGTAGATTTACGGAACGATATATTGAATCAATTGCCCGAAAAAACATCCCAAAATATTCGTCAAATATTGAAGTATCCCAAAAACACGGTTGGTGCATTCCTAAATCCGACAGTCTTTACTTTGCACGAAGAGCAAACTGTAAAAAAAGCGCTGGCTAAAATAAAAAAAGAAAAACCTCATCTACCACAGCATATCTTCATTCTTAACAGGGATCAATTATTAGTTGGTCATATAGAGTTAAAGCAACTTATTACCAGTGATGAGAATACATTCATCCAAACCTTTATGAATCCTAATCCATCTAAGATTTCAGCAACAGCAAATATTTCAGCCGTTACAGACAAAGCAACTTGGACTGAATCATTGTTTGAAATCCCGGTAGTTGACAATAAAGGAGTTTTTTTAGGAATAGTATCAAAAGAAGCTTTGAAAAAACATACTCCAAAAACCAGTAGTTTTGATAATGAGTTATACCAAACAGGTGCAGCACTTGGAGAACTGTACAAAATAGGGCTTGCAAGTTTTCTAAGGAATAATCCGGGAAGTACAAAGTAAAAACCGTAAAGAACGAAACATGGAGACAAAAGAAATTAAACATACGCTAATCAATAGGTTCTTGCAGCGTTTTCCTTCGGAAGCCGCAGATGTTTTAAACAAAGCTTCCGTTTCTGAAATACTTAACTATTTAAAGGACCAGCCAATAGATATAGCAAGGAGAATATTTGTTAAGCTCGACAAGGCAGTATCTTCAGCCTCTATAATTGATATGGAGGATTCTTTTTTTGTAGAACTATTCCAAGGTATGGACGCTTATCATGCGGCACTTATCCTCTCAAGAATAGGTACCGAGAAAACGGAACTAAAACTTCGACTATTGCCCGACAATCTATCCAAGGAAATAAATGAGTTAATGACCTATCCTTCTGATTCCGCAGGCTATCTAATGGATACAAAGATTTTAACATTTAATATCGAAAACTCGGTAAAAGATGTTCTAAAAAAACTTCGATTACTCAAAGACCGCAAAATTACATCCGTATATGTTATCAACAAAGAGGGACAATTAGCAGGTAAAATACCTATTCAGGTGATTGCTATTTCCTCGCCGCAAGAGCTACTGAGTGATTTAGCGGAAGAATCCAAATCGGTGCATATAATGGATCCCAGGGAAGAAATTGTTGAAATCTTTAAAGACAGCAATCTTTTTAATCTTCCGGTTGTCGATTTAGACAACAATCTACTCGGAGTTATCCGACACGACGCCTTGGTGGAGGCGACTCAACAAGATGCAACAGAAGACCTTCAGGCAATGTTTGGTGCAGGCAGAGAAGAAAGAGCGCTTTCGAAAGTGGGTTTTGCAGTTAAAAAGAGGTTGCCTTGGCTTGAAATAAACTTAGCAACGGCGTTTCTTGCTGCTGCGGTAGTTGGCATTTACGAAGATACCATTGCACAAATAACCGTGTTGGCAGTGTTTTTACCTGTTGTGGCAGGCCAGTCGGGAAATACAGGCTCCCAAGCGCTGGCAGTGACTATGCGCGGCCTCTCCCTTCGCGAAATTCGTCCGTCTCAATGGTTGAAAGTAGCCAGAAAAGAGGCAACCGTTGGTTTTGTAAACGGCATAGCGGTGGCCTTAACCACCTCGGTTATTGTTTATTTCTGGGCATCTTCTTTTGGGTTGGCCCTGATAATTGCTATTTCCATGATTTTTTCGATGATTATAGCCGGATTCTCCGGAGCCGTTATTCCCATCTTTCTAAAATCCATTGGACAGGATCCTGCACAATCTTCTTCCATAGTTTTAACCACCGTTACCGACATTGTAGGTTTTATGAGCTTCCTGGGACTTGCAACTGCATTAGGGTCTATGCTGGGTATTTTTTAGTGCCTAAAAAACACCCAATTCGTTGAGCAAATATAAGGGGATTATGCGAAAAATGCCAAAGAAGAACCCGAAGCAGAAAATAAGGAAGAACTAAATTTAGATGGATCCAAAATGAAATTTAAAATCATTCACTTATCGGAATATCATTTCAGCTCCAAGGTATTTCTGGAGCCTCATTATTTAAGATTTAAACCAAAGTTTACACCCCATAATATACCTGATTCTTTTGATTTGCAAATTTCTCCCGAACCATCTGGAATATCGGAACATCTGGATGCGGAAAATAATCTGCTACATTTATGCTGGTTTGATGGGTTAGTGGATAAGCTTAGAATTAAGGCTGAATCCGTTGTTCACACATACGAAAATAATCCCTTTGGTTTTATCTTATATCCTTCGAGCTGTTTTATTTTACCTTTCGCCTATCCAGATTCAGTACAAAGTGTTTTGCGAAATGCTTTGGTTTATTCTGAGATTTCTGAAGCCCTTATTGAATACGGACGTAGAATTGAAAAACAATCCAAACACCAAACAATACCTTTTTTAACACAACTTACCAGACAAATTCACACAGATTTTACTATTGAATCCCGCGAAACTGGATATGCCTACGCAGCGGACAAAACATTTCAACTAAAAACGGGTTCCTGCAGAGATGTGGCCTGGATGCAGATCCAATTATTAAGAAATATGGGCATTGCATCGAGGTTTGTCAGTGGGTACTATTATATACCTATTGAAAATCCTGAATTTGAATTGCATGCCTGGATTGAAGTGTATCTGCCGGGTGCCGGTTGGGTTGGTTTTGATCCAAGCAACGGTATTGTCGCTGGTCATACACATATTCCGATAGCATCGAGCGTACAGTTTGAAAATACCATGCCGGTAACAGGCACCATAAGAGGTAGTGCCACTTCAGTTTTAACAATAAATTTATCGATTAAGCCATTGGATTAACAGCTAAATAAACCATATTTTTTAACAGACCCAAACTTTGTGCGTGATCCGTATTTTATGCCATATGCACAAAAAACAAAAAGCGCTTAAAACCTTAGTTTTAAGCGCTTTTGTATCAAAATGATTTTTGATTTGGTACTCGAGGCGGGACTTGAACCCGCACGTCCTAATGGACACAAGATTTTAAGTCTTGCGTGTCTACCAATTCCACCACTCGAGCATCCTGGATTATTCATCCGGAGAGCGAAAAACGGGACTCGAACCCGCGACCCCGACCTTGGCAAGGTCGTGCTCTACCAACTGAGCTATTTTCGCCTTTTCAAACACTCTGCAACCCCTAATGCCTGTCGTTACTCGCATTTTATATTTCCTGATTGCGGATGCAAATATAGAGCATTTTCGATTACCCACAAACTTTTTTTTTATTTTGAACAAACTTTTTTTCGACCCTCTTTTTAGCCCATTGATAATCAGACAAAAATATCATAGGATATCTGGTTATAGCTAGATCTATCCATCAGAGTTATGGATTATTTGATACCTGTAAACTTTTTTATTTCATTCAACTTATTCAAAGCTTCCATCGGTGTAAGATTGTTAATATCCGTATTCGCAATCTCGTCACGGATTTGTTTGAGTACGGGATCGTCAAGCTGGAAAAAGCTCATCTGATACCCCTCCCGATGCTGACCCAAATCCGTGACAGGTTTGGAAAGGTTTCCTTTTCGTTTTGTCCCTTCCAGTTCTTCCAAAATTTCATTGGCACGGCTTACCACACTTTTGGGCATACCTGCCATACGTGCCACATGAATACCAAAACTGTGTTCACTTCCTCCACGCACCAACTTACGCAGGAAAATCACCTTGTTGTCCACCTCTTTTACGGAAACATTATAATTTTTGCAACGATCGAACGAACCTTCCATCTCGTTTAATTCGTGATAGTGGGTGGCAAACAGCGTTTTGGCTTTGGCGCGTTTATTTTCATGGATATATTCAACGATGCTCCAAGCAATGGAAATACCATCGTAGGTACTGGTTCCTCTGCCGAGCTCATCAAAGAGTATCAGACTTCGCGGTGAAATATTATTCAGAATACTTGCCGCTTCGTTCATCTCCACCATAAAGGTTGATTCCCCGGCCGAGATATTATCCGAAGCACCAACACGGGTAAAGATCTTGTCCACCACACCGATTTTAGCCGATTCTGCCGGTACAAAACAACCTATTTGCCCCATCAACACAATCAATGCGGTTTGGCGAAGCAAGGCCGATTTCCCGGCCATGTTGGGTCCTGTTATAATGATTACCTGTTGCTTCTCGTTATCCAAATAAACATCGTTGGGAATATATTGCTCCCCCGCCGGCAGTTGTTTTTCAATGACCGGGTGACGGCCCGATTTGATATCTATCACTTCACTGTCCTCAATGATAGGGCGTACATATTTATTTTGAGCCGCTATGGTTGAAAACGACAGTAAGCAGTCTATTTTGGCCAACAAGCTCGCATCCAGCTGAACAGCTGCCAGATATTCACCCAGGCTTATTACCAGATCACTGAACAACTGGGTTTCCAGTGTAAGAATCTTTTCTTCGGCTCCAAGAATCTTGGCTTCATATTCTTTTAACTCTTCCGTGATATATCGTTCGGCATTCACCAAGGTCTGTTTTCTGATCCATTCCCCCGGAACTTTATCTTTGTGAGTGTTTCTAACCTCGATATAATATCCAAAAACGTTGTTGAAGTTAATTTTAAGGGATGGTATACCTGTTCGCTCAACTTCACGTTGCACCAGGTTGTTTAAGTAATCTTTCCCGGAAAAAGCTATTTTGCGCAGTTCGTCCAGCTCCTCTGAAACACCCTCCCTTATCACGTTACCCTTATTGATTTGTGCAGGTGGGTCCGCAGCAATTTCGTTTTCTATCCTATCCCGAATGGTAATACATGGATTTAACTGTTCACCAATACCTTTCAACGTTTCGTTATCGCTATCCTCACATCCTTTTTTTATGGGCTCAATAGCCCTTAAGGCCGTTTTTACCTGTACTACTTCCCTCGGGGAAATTCTTCCCACTGCCACCTTTGAAACCAACCGTTCCAAATCCCCAACAGGGCGAAGGTAATCTTCCAGTTGTTCCTTAAAATCCGGTGCTTTAAAAAAATATTCCACTGCCGACAGGCGATCTTCAATCAGCTTTACTTCTTTAAGGGGCAGCGCCACCCATCGTTTCAACATGCGGCTACCCATAGGCGAAACTGTTCTGTCGATCACCGAAACCAAAGCGTTTCCTCCTTCGTTTACTGTTCCAAAAAGCTCGAGGTTACGGATGGTAAATTTGTCCAGCCAAACATATTTATCCTCTTCAATCCTCGACAAGCCTGTTATGTGCTGTACCTTATGATGTTGCGTTAAATCCAGATAGTGCATCACGGCACCTGCGGCAACGATGCCATATTTTAAGTTGTGAACACCGTATCCCTTTAACGATTTGGTTTCAAAGTGTTTTAATAATCTATCGTGTGAAGAATCCTCGGTAAATACCCAATCCTCCAGGCCATAAGTGTAAAATTTGTCGCCAAAATTTTCAATAAACTGTCCTCTTTTACTTTTTTCAAAAAGAACCTCCTTTGGCTTAAATCCATTTAACAGTTTGTCGATATATTCAAAACGACCTTCCGCAGTCAGGAATTCTCCGGTTGAGATATCCAGGAATGCCACCCCAGCCACATTTTTTTCCAAATGTACCGAAGCCAAAAAATTATTCTCTCTGTGTTCCAATACGTTATCACTAATAGCAACACCCGGCGTTACCAACTCTGTTACACCACGTTTTACAATGGTCTTGGTCATTTTGGGATCTTCCAACTGATCGCATACCGCCACTCTTTGTCCGGCGCGTACTAACTTAGGAAGATATGTATCCAGGGCGTGATGCGGGAACCCGGCCAGCTCAACATACGAAGCAGCTCCATTTGCCCTTCGGGTTAGAGTGATCCCTAATATTTCTGCGGTCCTTATCGCATCATCCGAAAATGTCTCATAAAAATCACCAACCCTAAAAAGTAAAATTGCATCTGGATGTTTATCTTTTATGGAGTAATATTGCTTCATCAACGGAGTTTGTACCGCCTTTTTTACTTCTTTCTTAGCCACCGAATATTATTTATCTGTTTATAACCCAAATCATTGCTCCGTTCATCATTGCTCAAGAACACTTGGTGCCGCCTACACTAATATGTTCATGTATTCACCGGACTTGAATTTTATTGCGCAAATATAAAACTAAAAATCGGTAAAGATAAAGTTTAAGCATGGGCGAATAAATATTGATTTTATAAAGAATGCATTGTATATTATGGTAGATATGAACAACACAAATCAAATACTAATATTGGGCGCCGGAAAAGTGGCCGCACCTCTTGTTAAATACCTGTTACGCAAGAAATTCATGGTGACTGTGGCCTCAGAATTCCTTTACCAGGCTGAGTTGATTATTGAAAATAATCCTTTGGGAACAGCAGTCGAATGGCATTCCGACAATCTCGATATGTTAAACTCTTTAGTAATGAAACATAAGGTTGTGGTAAGTTTATTGCCTTACCAATTACACATTTTTGTATGTGAGGCCTGTGTCCGCAACAAAAAGAGTTTGGTGACCACCTCCTACCAACAACCCGGCATGGACGAATTGCACTCCGATGCGTGCAAGAGCAACATCACCATCTTAAACGAAATGGGTCTCGACCCAGGCATAGACCATATGTGGGCTTCAAAAATGATAGACTCTATTAAAGATCAAGGTGGTAAAGTTGAGAAATTTATTTCGGTGTGTGGGGCTCTCCCATCTCCCGAATCTTTGGATAATCCTTTCAGATACAAGTTTTCATGGAGTCCACTGGGGGTAATGAAAGCGAGTTCGTCCCATGCCACATATCTTAAAGACAGTATGGTGATTGAACATGCACCCTCTGAGTTGATGAAAAACACCTTTCATCTTGTGGTTGATAACGTAGGAGAACTGGAAGCCTATGCCAACAGAAACGCACTCAAATACATTAGCTTGTACCGCATCCCTGAAGTTGAAACATTTTTTAGAGGAACCTTAAGGTATAAAGGCTGGTGCGAAGTTATAGGTGCACTGATCGATAGCGGCTATCTGTCGGAAGAGGCTTTCCCCGAAAATATAACCACCTATGCCGAATTAACATCTTATTTAAACGAAATAGAAAACATGGAGACCTTGAGGGATGATTTCGCGAGGAAATTAAAGATCGAAACGCATTCAAACGCCATCATGTCCATGGAATGGGTAGGGCTTTTCTCTTCATCGCATTTCAGTCCGTCCGCACGCAATCCAATTACCGTACTCACCAATAAAATGGTCAGCAAAATGAAAATGTTACCTTCGGACAGGGATTTGGTAGTGCTTAACCATCAAATATTGTACAAATTACCAAACGGTTCCAGAAAATTAGTAAACGGAACATTTAAAATGCTTGGGGTAGACCATGAGAACACAGCCATTGCCAGTTCCGTATCATATCCTGCTGCGCTTGCCACAGAATTGCTCGCACAAAATAAAATAGCGCGTAAAGGTATCATTCGACCCTTTTATAAAGAGATTTACGAACCCATACTTCACAAACTGGAAAAAGATTTTAAATTTGTGTTTAACGAAGTGGAGTTAGATCCCGAAAACTGGTCGTCGGATTGGTAGTATCTTACATTATTATTTAACGATGAATTGCTTCTTGAAAAATATAGGTTTGTTGTTTATTATATCAGGTGTAGCCTTGCTTTTGTCCTATACCACACAAAACCGCATATCCAATGCACACTTTATTATTGCCGGAGCTTTTGAACTCGCTGGATTAATTATCTATGTTCTAACCAATAAACATATTCAGGATAAAAATAAGTCGGACTCATGCTAGGACCGTAAATCCACTAGCCTTATATATGCACATTCTGCAATGTTTAAGATGTAAGGGTTAACCCTAAGTTAGTAAATCACTATTTGCGGTAAGGAATAAAACCCATGAAGATGATGCACTACATCTAATCCACAAAAGTCCCAACTAGTTAACTTTTAAAGCCCTTGCGGATATTGGGTGATCAGAAACTAGAATACAAATATCCTACACAACGATTGCTTCAGTCATATTTGGGCGAAGATGCTCTATCTGCCGACACACAGGTTCGCTTCGTTCAGCATGACAATTAGTTATACAACTAATAGAAACGGGTATTTGCAATATAATAAATTGATAGTTTTCTTAACAACAACTGCAAGTCCGCACATCAGCGCACATATCTATACATTTGGATATATTTATATATTATATTACATTTGCTCATTCATTTTATTAAACCAGAATAAACCATGAAAAAAAAGACTTTAGTTATTGGAGCCAGCGAAAATCCGGATAGATATTCTAACAAAGCCATCAAGAAGCTAAACGAAAATAACCATCCCGTAATCGCCCTGGGGCTAAGAGAAGGCAATATAGATGATGTACAAATCACTACTGAGGTGGGTACCGAAAAGGATATTCATACAATAACGATGTATGTAGGCCCAAAAAACCAACCGTCATACTTTGATATTATTGCAGAACTTAAGCCGGAACGAATCATCCTCAATCCAGGCACAGAAAATCCTGCCTTGGAAAAACTGGCAGAGGACAATAACATTGAAGTAGTGCATGGGTGTACGCTTGTAATGTTAAGCACACAACAGTACTAGCCATTACTTAGAAATGATAGATATAAGATCAGCACAAGGACTGAAGGAAGTATTATCAACCAACGATTTTGTGTTGGGTTATTTTTCACACGATAAATGTACTGTGTGCAAGGCATTGCTCCCAAAGGTTGAACAACTTATTGCAAGCGATTTTCCGAAGGTAAAATTAGCGTACTGCAACATTGAACATGCACCAAGGTTGGCTGCGCATGCAGGTGTATTTACTGCCCCTACGTTGATTCTTTATGTTCAGGAAAAAGAGTATGTCAGGTATAGTCGCAACATTGGGTTGGATCAACTAGCCCAATCCATAGCCCGGCCTTATCATATGCTAATGGAAAATTAATATTTGAACCCGGATTATATATTAAAGCTACGTAATGATCATTTAAATACCATAAAACAAGGCGTTGCTGAAACCAGTCAAGCAACGCTCTGGCGAGTTGAAGCAACTCAGTGAAACGCCTTGTTTTGAACCGTTGAATTACGTAACAGGATGTCTAAGGCATATGGCAGGTTAAATTTACTCGGCAAAAATTTCATCCATCAGATTATCATCAGCCATATTGGGTATGGTGACTTTAAGCTGGGGGTGTAGTGCCATGGCTCGTTTGATGGTAAATACGGCACCTTCGTTCCTCGCCCAGCTTCTCCGCGATATACCGTTATTCACATCCCAAAACAACATAGATTTCAATCTTTTGTGCGCCTCTGTGCTGCCATCAATCACCATTCCAAAACCACCGTTGATTACTTCTCCCCAACCAACTCCCCCACCATTATGGATAGAAACCCAAGTGGCTCCCCTAAAGCTGTCCCCAATCACATTCTGAACCGCCATATCAGCCGTAAAACCTGAACCATCATATATATTGGAAGTCTCACGATATGGACTATCGGTTCCCGAAACATCATGATGATCGCGACCCAAGACGATGGGAGCAGAAATCTCTCCATTTTTGATCGCATTATTAAAAGCCTCTGCTATTCGCATCCTTCCTTCAGCATCTGCATATAAAATACGTGCTTGCGAGCCTACCACCAACTTATTCTCACCTGCTTCTTTTATCCAATGAATATTATCGGTCATCTGCTGTTGGATTTCGGCCGGCGATTCCTGACGCAGCTGTTCCAGTACTTCACATGCTATTTTATCCGATTTTTCAAGATCTTTATGATTATTGCTGGTACAAACCCACCGGAAAGGGCCAAAACCATAATCGAAACACATAGGTCCCATAATATCCTGCACATAAGATGGATATCTGAATCTGCCATCAGCCTTAAAAATATCGGCTCCTGCCCTACCTGATTCCAACAAAAAAGCATTCCCATAATCAAAAAAATACATTCCCTGGGCAGTTAGCCGATTGATGGCGGCAACGTGTCTCTTTAATGATTCCCGCACCTTTTCTTTAAACAGATCAGGATCATGGGCCATCATCTCATTCGATTCTTCATAGGACAACCCAACCGGATAATACCCTCCGGCCCAAGGATTATGCAGCGAAGTCTGGTCCGAACCTAAATCTACGCGAACACCATTTCTGGCAAAGTGTTCCCATACATCTACCACATTGCCTTTGTATGCAATAGATACTATTTCTTTCTTTTCCCTGGCCAGCCTCACCCTTTCTTCCAGTTCCGTTAGGCTTTCTGCCACCTCATCGACCCAACCTTGCGAATGGCGGGTATGCAATGCCTTGGGATTAACTTCTGCTGTAACGCTTATACATTTGGCAATATTAGCGGCTTTCGGTTGCGCTCCACTCATACCTCCCAACCCTGCAGTGACAAACAACCTTGGCGTGCCAGAATCCAGTCCTGCCGCAAGTTTCCGAATAGCGTTTAACACTGTAATTGTTGTACCATGAACAATACCCTGTGGGCCGATATACATAAACGAGCCGGCTGTCATCTGTCCATACTGGGACACCCCTAACGCATTGAATCTTTCCCAATCATCGGGTTTTGAATAATTAGGGATTACCATCCCGTTGGTCACCACAACTCTTGGTGCGTTAGGGTGTGACGGATAAAGTCCCATGGGATGCCCCGAGTACATCACCAATGTCTGTTCATCGGTCATGGTAGCCAGATATTGCATGGTCAACAGATATTGCGCCCAGTTTTGGAAGACTGCCCCATTCCCTCCGTAAGTGATCAATTCGTGCGGATGTTGCGCTACCGTACAATCCAAATTATTACATATCATCAACATAATGGCAGCTGCCTGCTTACTTTGATGCGGATATTCATCTATATGCCGTGCTTTCATCTCATAGTCGGGACGGAAACGATACATATAAATCCGACCATAGTCCCTTAACTCTTTTAAAAATTCAGGAGCTAATGTCTTATGGTGATTTTTGGGAAAATATCTCAGGGCATTTTTAATCGCTAATTTCTTTTCCTCATCCGTAAGAATATCCTTGCGAACCGGAGCATGATTTATCGTGTCATCATAGTTCTTTTCCGCTGGCAGCGTATCGGGAATCCCAGCCAATATCAAAGACTTAAATTGATTAATATCCATGGTGTGCTTCTTTTCAATTTACACACCAAGATAACAGGTTCGATCCTCTTTAAAAATGATAAAACACACCACTAGCATCAAGTCAATTGTAGAATGAAAAAAGTGACAATCTTGCAAAAAAAAGGAATTACAAGAAGGGGCATATGTGTTGGTGCATTAATTACTTAATAAAAGTAGGCTTAACGGTTAACATGACATAAGCCCATTGCTGGAAAACTTCATGGTCGCCGCCTTTTAAATACTGCATATTTTCCGATGCAAACATGGTTGACCACCCAAAACTAAAATCCACCATGGGTTTAAATGCCCATTCTAACGACAAATCTATTTCCGTTCCTAATCCTTTATCTGCATTAGCAGACTGTTTGGCGGCAGTTGCAAAATAATGGATATGTCCTCCAAAGGTAAGTTTATCTACCTTATGCGTTACTTTAGCATAAATATCAACTAAACCTTCATCCCTATCTAAATGGTTTCCTACATAAAAATAATCCATAAAACCATTAAATTTATGGTTAGTACCATAAAACGGCGAGAAGGACTTATTTTTATCGTTGTCTTCATCGTATCCTGTACCTGATAAAATTTCAAAACCACCAGTAATTCCTGTCTGTTCAGATATTTTACCAGAAACCTCCAGCATTACGTTGTACGCACTTAAATCTCTGTCAGAACCATCTTTACCCGTTTGCAAATAAGCATTGGCGGCAACGGTCACGGCATCAAGCCCTGTAACAAATCTCCCCCCAAAGGTTTGACTATATCTCGTACTCTGCGTTTGGTTATCCGCAGGGTCTTTAGGATCACCAATACCGTTATTTAAAAACAACAAGCTAAGCATTGTGGCATCCCACTCTTCGTGAGCCCAGACAAACTGCATTGATTTATAGGCATCATCACCGTTAAAATGGTTATTATACAGCTCATCGTTTTGATGGAAGGCAAAACCAGCATGAATATCCCATTCTCCTTTATATTTAAAAAGAAACATATCGTGAGAGCGGGCTTGCTGCGCCCAACCCACACTACCAAATATTCTATGATCGTCATAAATCACCTCCTGACGTCCTGCTTTAAGACTAAACTCCTCATTAAATAATACCTCAGCCCACGCTTCGTGTATTGACACAGCCATATCTTCATTTTTAACCAGTTGCGCTTGACTCCCCCATTGACGAACATCCTGCAGCACCAGCTTGGTTAGTACATATTCATTCTTAAACATACCGTTTAAACGGGTGCGCTGGGTGGTAATTAAAGAAGCATCCTGATCTTCCACAGCCAATGTCTTGTAGCCATGGTTAAGTTCTGTACGAGGTCTAAATTCTCCGCTCAGTGTGAACTGAGCATCCATCATACATGGCAACATAAAACAAAGTAACACGCTTAAAGGGATAAACTTTAACATGTGAATTGGGTTAGACTTTTTCATGATCGTTGATTTTTCGGGTTAATTTCAAACAGTACCTTACAAATCATATTCCGGTAGAGTTTGATTTGCAAGGTACGTAATGTGCCACAAACAGTTAATGAAGTTTTAAAAAAGCAACAGTTATTATAGAAGGACAACCATTGCTTAAATATATTACGTATTGATACTACCAAGATTTTTCGCGAGCCTGTGCTTCCTTAATCCACTGAGGAACAACATTTTCTTTAAACCTCTTCTTTTCCTGGTATAATTGGACCATATCCAAACCTACAAACTTTTGCGCTTTGGCCTTGGTTGAAATATCCGGATAAGGCACTTCTTTGTTATGCCCGAGTTCTGCCAATAATCTGGCCAATTTAACCCGTGTTTCCTGGGCTACATCTATTCCGGTCCCAATGACCCTGCCAATTTCAACTGGCGCATGGAATGATCCACCATGACTGGCTGCCGCATAATCCCAGCGCCATTGGGCGTGACGAATTCCCATCAAGATATCTTTCATTTGTGTTTCTGTCGCACCCAGGTCCCATGCTTTTTTCGCTTCAACATGTGCTCGAACCACCAACTCTTCCAACTTATCTCGGTTTTCTATAATCCGATCCTGGTTAGCGTACACATTGGCTATTAAGTTAGCAGTTTCCTGGCGGTGACAAACCTGACAGGAGTTAGCCACATTATTGAGCGGTGATTGAATTTTGTGATCGGTAAACTTCTGACCGCCTTCGCTTTTATATGGCATATGACAATCGGCACACGAAACACCTCTATCAGCATGAATACCTGTCAAATACACCTCATATCCGGGATGTTGGGCTTTAAGCATGGGTGCCTTACTTAATTTATGCGTCCAATCTGCAAACGCCATTTCGTCATAATACTCCTCCATGGCCTCAACGTTCATCCCCTTATCCCAGGGAAAGGTTAAGTAGTTTGCACCTTCCACTGTTTTTTTGTTAAAATAATATTCCACATGACATTGTGCACAAACCAGCGAACGCATCTCCTGGTGCGAGGCTTTGGTAATATCCTTACCCTGACGCTCAAACGCCTCAATTAATGCCGGACGGGTAATCCGCAAATTCATGGTTTCCGGATCATGACAATCGGCACATCCGATAGGATTGACCACCTCAGCACCTAAGCGGGCCCATTTCCCCTTATAAAATTCGGCCACACCGTGCTCGTTCATCAATCGGGGAACATCAGGACTTTTGCATGTCCAACAGGTGGAAGGCATTGGTCCCGTTTTTTCATCCTCCGGCCCCCCGGTTCTTAGTGTATTCACCACATCGGTTACCGCATAGTAATGTCCCCTACCCTGATTATAATCTTTTGAAAAACCGTAACCAGCCCACAACACCACCAACCGCGGATCCACCTCGAGCATATCGATCATGGCACTCCCGTTATATTTGCTGGCAAAAGTAGTATCCGAAGTTTGATAATACGACTGAAATTCTCTTGGATAGTTCTCCCCCCAAACTTCGTTCCTTGGCTCAAATTCCGAAAGCTTAGCTTTGGGGACATTAACAAACGAAGCTTCAGCCCTGCGCTCGACAATAGAAGAAGCTAAAAGTCCTAACAAGAAAACCACTATTACCGTGGCAAAAAATATTAACCATGCTAACCATGGACGTTTATCAAACAATTTCATCTTATTAAAATTTAAGTTTATTAAGGTAATCGATGGAACACACCGGCATTGATCTTCTTTTAAAAGAATCATTGCTAAAGGTTCGTTTCATAGGATACTATTTTTATGGTTTATTTTTTTTAGTATATTTTTTTAACCAATCGGGAACCGGACTGTCAGGTAACGGCACTTGTGCATTAGGGGTACTCGAAATGCTGTTAACCCTTCCGTGGGGCACTTCGCGATGACAATCCCAACATTTTCGGTCCTGGGTGTGAGCCGAATAACCTTCAACCATCGCGACCAACTTAGGGTCGGTAATTTGTTGATGGTGACAGCGAATACAATTTTTATGAACAACCTCCGCCCCTTCTTCCTTAATAAATATGACTTCAGGCTCAGCCCGCATGGTAAATACGGTAGCATGCCTTAAGCCGTCTTTTGCTTTGAAAAAATACTTGTTAAACACATTGTTATGCGGAACATGACAATCATTACAGTTCGTCCACTCTCTATGCGAACTATGGTTCCATGTGGCATACTGCGGCGCCATTATGTGACAATTCACACAGGTTTCAGGATTATCTGACAAATAGGATGGCGCATTGGAAACTTTTAACGTAAAAAGCACCAAGCCAATAAAAATGGCCATCACCATCATAACCGGGAATCGCCATTGAGGAGGCGGAATGAAGCGTTTTAGCATAGCATCGGTATCATTGAGTCATTAAGCTATCTAAATTTAATCATTCAAGTTGCCAATTGCTGTAACAGATGTTACAATAATTATTTTTTTAGCCATCCGACACTAATTTAAAATCGTTCTATTTAGCCTGAGCCGTGATGTGGTGACCAGGGCTTAACACATATGGCATCAGTAACAAACACATTAAAACGATTAGGGAACCTGTGGCTTAACAACCGGGCAATAGACTATTTGTACACGATACAGTTCTCGCCACAAACCGCTTTACTTAATATATCGAATCTAAAAATTGAACCTTGCCCTATGGACGACTCCACTGAAATCTTACCTCCCAACATTTCAACCAGTGTTTTTGAAATGGCAAGCCCCAGTCCATTACCCGCAATGGGTTTGGTGATATCATCGGACACCCTGCTAAAACGATTAAAAATCAGGCTTTGTTTTTCGGCAGCAATTCCAATTCCGTTATCTTCTACGGAAAAATCAACTGATCGGCGATTCATTTTATATTCAATTACAACAACACCTTGAAACGAGAATTTAATCGCATTACTTAACAAATTGATTAGTATTTGTTTAAGCCTGAGCCCGTCAGTAAAAATTATGGCAGAATTATCGGGAGAAGATTTACGAACTTCAATTTTTATGTTGTTCTTTTTGTATTGTTTGAGTAACATCATCCCCAAGGAATTAACATCATCAAGAATTTGGTTGATATTAAAACAAGCGCAATGCAATGTCAACTGATTCGCTTCTATTTTTGAGAAATCCAACAAATCATTGATCAAGTTAAGCAAAGATAAACTGTTACCATATATCAAACGGGAGAATTCTTTTAGTTCACTTTCTTCGCAGGTTCCACTTTCCATCAATTCGCTGAAGCCCACAATAGCATTCATTGGGGTACGAATTTCGTGACTCATATTGGCCAGGAAAACAGATTTAAGCTTGTCTGAATCTTCCGCTTTGTTTTTAGCCAAACGCAATTCCTCCTCTATCGCTTTACGTTCTTCGATCTCGTTTAGCAGTTTGCTATTTATTTGAGATAAGGCTTTGGTCCTTTCCACCACCCTAATTTCAAGACCTTTGTTAAGTTGTTCAATTTGTTTGATATAGGATAACTTTTCTATCCGTTCAAGCACCATGTTTATAGCTTGGCGAACAACTAAGATTTTTGTCTTCAGTGAATATCGTTTCTTCTCGTCCATAAACAAAAAGATTCCGTTTTTAATCCAGTTGTTCTGAAACTTAATAATAAGCAGCTCAGTTTTTTCGGTAACGGGCAGCTCATATTTATTTTCTATAATGCCATTTACATAACCGCAATAAATTCCTTTCTCCTGAATTTCACCGAATGCACCCTTGCTAAGAACAATTTCTTTAGGACATTGATTTTTATATGGGGCTTCCACATAACATTCAACAAGTTTATACTTGCCATTAACCAGTTCGTAACAGGAGCACCAAGGAATATATTTCAGAATCGATATCTTTTCCAGCAGCTCCTCCATTAATTCTTGTTTTTCTTCCAAGGTTGAAATCGTATCTCCCAAAATACTCAAGAGCAACACTTCCCCGGCCCTCTCCGCCATGGATTCATTCTCTTGCTCAAGCTCTTTTACACGCTCCAGCAATTCGTTATACGAAATTTTCTGTTTTCCGCTATTCTTCATGCCGATGAATAAAATCAAGTAGTGCATTTGCTATTAAACCTGGTTCGTCCTCTTGCATATAATGCCCTGCTGTTGGAATAACAACGCATTCAGAATGTTTTAAATTCTTGGCCAGCTTTTCCGTAATCGAAGCACCGAGGTACGCATCTTTCTCACCCCTTAGAATCATAAAGTGGGTGTTCAAACGGTGAAGTGTGTCTGAAATCATTAACAGGTCAGTATTATCCAGACAACCGGCAAAATGCATGAAGGCTTTTCTCCCCTGTTTCGTTTTATACTGCAATCTGAACAAATTGAACAACTCACTATCCAGCACCTCCTTATGAAACAAGCCCTTCTTAACCATCAGTTTTAACGTGCCCATATCCAACGTTGCCACGGCCAATTGTCGAATCACGGGGGTACGCATTGAAATGATGGGCTGAACCGGCCAAAAATCATATGCTACAGTATTCAGCAATGAAACTGATAACAAAGCCGAAGGATTATTGGCACTCATGACTTGCGCAATACCACCGCCCACATCATGGGCCACCAAATGAAACTTACCCAGTCCCAGTTTATCCATCAGCATAAACATAAACCTGGCTTGATTAGCAATCCCAAAAGAAATATCCGTATTTAAATCCGATTTACCGCATCCCAGCAAATCAACTACTATGACCCTAAATTCATCTTTAAAATAAGGTACAATCTTTCGCCAAATAAATGAATATGTGGAAATTCCATGAATAAATAAAATAGGTGTGCCTTTCCCGGTTTGGTAATATACCAATTTATGGCTATCCAACAGAACACTGTTTTCTACTAGGTTTACCATTTTTTAAGAATGCGTTTGATGGATATCAAAGTTAATTAAAAAAGCTTATTAAAAGGCAAGTAAAATAAGAAAGGCAATTTACATCAAGAATTCAAGGTGTTTTTTTACCTCCCTTACTATGAATTTAATCTCAAAGCTATTTTTATTGCCATTAACTCCACACCATTACATCAATCAAACGTTTGATTGGAATTAGATGAAATTTCAATCATTTCTTCATATTCCTCGGCCGATAAGTCATTAAAATAATAATGTGACGGATTAACTTTTTTGTTTTTCACATGCACTTCGTAATGCAAATGTGGCGCGGTTGACGTTCCTGTATTACCAACAAAACCAATAACATCCCCTCGTTTAACTTTCTGACCTTTTTTAACGTTAAATTTATCCAGATGTGCATACAGGGTTTTAAATCCAAAACCGTGATCAATCTCAATTCTATTGCCATATCCTGTTTTCTCCCGGGTAATCTTTGATACCTTACCATCTCCTGTTGAATAGATTTCTGTTCCGGTTGGTGCGGTAAAGTCCATTCCCGAATGAAATCGCCGGGTTTTATAAATAGGATGAATTCGATATCCCCATCCGGAAGCGGTACGTTTTAAATCCTTATTGGAGATAGGCATAATGGCCGGCGTAGACATAATCAACTCTTCGTTCCTCTTGGCCATTTCAATAATTTCATCGAACGACTTAGATTGAACATAAGTTTGCTTCATGATAACATCCAACTTTTTAGCCGTCGAAATAACCAACTCCGCATTGTCCAAATCCTCCAACGGCTCATACCTGTTTACACCTCCGAAACCAGCTTTTCGAATAGAATGAGGAATGGAATCGGCCTGAAAAATCACACGATAAATATTTTCGTCCCTGCGCTGAATATCGTCCAACACCTTAACTGTTTCATCCAGTCGTTTGCTCATTATTTCAAACTGTGTTGTTAATCGGGCATTCTCCCTAATCAGTCTTTGCTCTTTAGGGCTATCAATCAAATACGAATAGGCAAAAAAGAACACTAAGCCAAGTACTGCTCCAAAGAAAAATCCGAAGAAAATACGGGATAGATAATACTTAAACCCTTTTTCTATTTTATCGTAACTCAGGGTCTCGGGATTGTATCTAAATTTAACTTTTGGCATGAAGAATTGAAGTTTAAATTTCTTAACGTCGATTTTTAATGATAATTGCTGCAAAATTAGCTAAATAATCTACCTTTGCAACTTCCAAATTTAGTGCTTATTCGCAAAATTAAAACAATAATTGCAATTAATATGAATGCTTCTGAGATAAGAAAAAGCTTTTGGGCTTTTTTTGAGTCGAAACAACACCGGATTGTATCTTCGGCACCCATGGTGGTTAAAAATGATCCTACCCTCATGTTCACCAATGCGGGCATGAACCAGTTCAAAGATATTTTTCTTGGAAACAGCAAACCAATTGCCCCCAGGGTAGCCAACTCGCAAAAATGTTTGCGGGTTTCCGGCAAACACAACGATCTGGAAGAGGTAGGCCACGACACCTATCATCACACCATGTTTGAGATGTTGGGAAACTGGTCGTTTGGCGATTATTTTAAAGAAAACGCCATTAACTGGGCTTGGGAATATCTTACCGAAGTTCTTAATATTGACAAGCGCATTTTATATGCTTCCGTATTTGAGGGCGATAAAGATATGGGCCTGGATAAAGATATGGAAGCCTTCAATTATTGGAAACAATTTCTTCCGGAAGAAAAGATCATCAACGGAAACCGCAAAGACAACTTTTGGGAGATGGGAGAAATGGGACCCTGCGGACCATGTTCCGAGATTCATGTGGATTTAAGATCAGAGGAAGAACGCAAAAAGATTCCCGGAGCCCAACTGGTCAATGCAGACCATCCCGAGGTGATTGAGGTTTGGAACCTGGTATTTATTCAATTCAACAGAAAAGCTGATGGCAGCCTGGAACCACTGCCCTCCAAACATGTGGACACAGGAATGGGTTTTGAACGACTGTGCCGGGTTTTACAACAAAAACAGTCGAATTACGACACGGATGTGTTTGTACCGATCATTAATGAGATTGCTGAAATAACCCAAACACCATACGGCAAGAACGAAGAAACGGACATTGCCATGCGCGTCATTGCCGATCATATTAGAACGATTGCGTTTTCTATTACGGATGGACAGTTACCTTCGAACAACAAAGCGGGTTATGTGATCCGTCGTATATTGCGCAGAGCCATTCGTTACGGATATACTTTTCTGGAACAACGCCAATCCTTTATGCATAAGCTGCTCCCTGCTTTGATTAATTCAATGGGGGATGCGTACCCTGAATTAAAAGACCAACAGGAATTGATTACCAAGGTAATTAAGGAAGAAGAAGAGTCATTCCTAAGGACGTTAGCCACCGGAATCACTATGTTGGACAAAATCATACAACAAACAAAAGGCGGTAATTATAAAGTAGTTGATGGTAAAGTCGCATTTGAGTTATACGATACTTACGGATTTCCGTTGGATTTAACAGAGCTGATTCTGAAAGAAAACGACTTGGTAATTAACCGCAAGGAGTTTGAAAAAGAAATGGAAGCCCAAAAAAACCGCGCCCGAATTGCTACCGCTATCGAAACCGAAGATTGGGTCACCTTGCTACAGGATGATGTGGAAGAGTTTATCGGTTACGATTATCTGGAAACAGACATAACCATAGTTAAGTACCGCAAGGTTACACTCAAAAACAAATCGCTATATCAATTGGTGTTTAACATTACACCGTTTTATGCCGAGAGCGGTGGTCAGGTAGGAGATACCGGTTATATTGATAACGGCTCTGAAAAAGTAGAGATTATCGATACTAAAAAGGAAAACAATTTGATTGTTCATATCACCAAAAAACTCCCAAAAGAAATAAAAGGTGAATTTAAGGCTATTGTGAACAGCACTAAACGACAGGATATTGCCAATAACCATACTGCAACCCACCTTTTACACCAGGCCTTAAGAGAGGTGTTGGGTACACATGTGGAGCAAAAGGGGTCATTGGTTCATTCCGACTACTTACGTTTTGACTTCTCTCATTTTCAGAAGTTAACCCGCGAAGAAATTGAAAAAGTTGAAAAACTGGTCAACAAACGCGTACGTGCCAATTTTGCGTTAGAAGAGATGCGCGAAATACCTGTTGCCAAAGCCCACGATTTGGGTGCCATGATGCTTTTTGGAGAAAAATATGGCGACCTGGTTCGTGCCATTAAGTTTGGTGATTCAATTGAGCTATGTGGTGGAACCCATGTAAAACACACCGGTGAAATCGGCTTCTTTAAAATCATCAGCGAAGCATCCATTGCTTCAGGCATAAGAAGAATCGAGGCGGTTACTGGCGTAAAAGCCGAAGAAATGATTATGACCCAACACAACCTGTTGTTGGCCATTCAGGATATGTTTAAATCATCGGGCAACCTGCAAAAAAACATCGAGTCGCTTATGACCGATAACAATAAGTTAAGCAAGGACTTGGACAGCATGAAGCAAAACTTTATCAATATTGAGAAACGCAATTTGATAGATGGTGCCAAAGAGCTAAATGGCGTAAAACTAATTGCCGCCGTTATTGACTCAAGGTTAGGCGACAAGATGAAAGACCTTGCTTTCCAGATAAAGAAGGAGATGGGTGAATTTGTCGCCATATTAGGTACCGATGTGAACGGTAAACCACAGTTGAGCGTTGTCATTTCGGACGAACTGGCCCAATCAGGTAGAATTAACGCTGTAGAGGTTATTCGGGATTGTGCCAAAGAAATTCAAGGTGGTGGTGGAGGCCAGCCGTTTTTTGCAACCGCCGGGGGTAAAAACCCTAACGGATTAGGTTCTGCCATCGAAAGGGCCAAAGCTTTTGTTTCGGAAAAATTGAGTTAACGGTTGGCTCCTCGTTACCAACCTGCAGACTAAGGAATAGTAAAGCCGGTAATCGAATATGATTACTGGCTTTTGTTTTTATTAATGTATAAAGATTATACCGGTCGTACTTTCAGCGCACCATGGCGAATCATACGCTCGCAGGGATAAAACCCTTTGTTTTTACCCATGGCCTTTCAGGCTCTATCAATTTACAAATAATGAAAAATAGTTTTATTTTCCACATTCTTACCTAAAAATCAAAACAGATTCACTTTCAACCTACTTCATCATGTCCAAGATAATCGGTTTTAAACCACTAAAGAAGAATTCCACGGCAATCACCATCACAATAAGCCCCATTAGGCGCATCATTACATTGTTTCCTGTTTCTCCCAAAAACTTGATAATACGGGAGGAACTATAATAAATCAGGTAAGTCAATAACATCACCAAAACCAAGGTAAGGATCAGCACCGCTTTTAAGCCAAAAGAAGTGGCATCCTCCATTAAAACGATGGCATTAGTAATGGCTCCCGGACCGCAGATCATGGGGATTGCCAAAGGCGTGATGGAGATATCGTTTACATAGGTTTTTATTTCTGAATCTTTGATTTTTACTTTTCCCAAACGAGCTTGCAGCATGTCCATGCCCATAATAAAGAAAATTACTCCACCAACAATACGGAAACTATTGACCGAGATACCAAAGAAATTGAACAGCAATTGACCCGAAAAAGCAAAAGTTAATATAACGGCAAACGCTATAAAAGTAGCTTTCTTTGCTGTTCTTACCCGATGCTCTTGTTCCAGGTCTGCCGTCATGGTCATAAACACCGGCATGGAGCCCAAGGGGTTTATCAACGTAAAAAACGAAGTAAAAGAAAGCAGTCCGAAGGTTAGAAGTTCACTCATAAGTCATCGATTAATTGATGGTTTCAAGTAACCACCGTTTCAGTCGATAGACAATGATATTTATGAGGTTTTACTTTCTTTTATAAATTTTTAATCCATAATAACTGGACGCCGGAGATTGCTGAAACGAAAGCATTAAACTATCATTTCTGATTTCATAGTGCCAACTCGCATGACGTTTGCCTTTAACAAAAATAAAAAGACTATCCCTTTCGGTGTAATAGTTAAACGATAGATGGCTATATAAATCTTTAAATTGATAGACTGACTGAGAACCAGTATTATCGCTATTAAAACGTATGGAATCTGTCCAAACGGTTATGGCATTGTCAAGGTCTTTCGACATGCCCCCCTGTACCCATGTGCCAACAATTTGTTCATCTAAAGTGGCATTCAAAAAATCCAAGCGAGCCTCCTCTTCAGCATCTTTGCTACAAGCCATAAAAGATAGAATACAAATGAATATAAAAAATAGTTTCCGCATCATCTCCCTTTTTCAATATGACTTACTTTTGTTGACAAGGTTGCGTCAACAATTAAAAATGCATTTCCGTTATTTACTATCGCTCATTCCAAATCCAAAAGGGATTAATTAGGATAATATCCTCTGAAAGTTTTCGCTCTATCAACCCCAATATGCCATGCGGATCAACAGGCCCATATGAGGCTAACATATTTTTATCAAAGTTATCTTCGTTCCCAATTGAAACAAACAAAGCTTTATCTGTTTTAAAGGTAAATAAGGCCGTATCTCCTTTAATTATTTTTTCTTGCCTTATTCGTTCTCTTTGCACTATGTCATTCTGTTCGGGTTCATAACTATCCAGTTCCTCGCCCCACAATGTAAAATGCCCTGGCCCTAGATAATGAAAGAGTTCATTAGGATTATTTTCAATATCATATTTCTTTACTATCACTTTGGCTTTATCTCTCGCATCCAGAATCACCTTTTCAGCAACATCTTGACCTCCTGAAACTTTACCTGAAACAATTTTTAAAACACTTAACTCAATTTCGTCACCTTCCTTATTGGTTACACTTACCTCATTGGTATAATATCCCATATCTTTAAAATACTTATCGATCTTTTGGGGTGCAAAATAGATATCAACCTTGTGCCTTACTTCCTCACTTAAAATATTAAATAAATCTCTTGTTTCCATATGTTCTTAATGTTTGGTTCTCTTAAAAGAATACTCCCACAAACGAGTGTCAAGTCAGGTGTGGAATTTCGGGTAAGTTGCCATTATTAATGAATTTTTCAAAAGGAGAAAAAGTAAGCATAGCCATAGCTACGTGATCCTTTTTATCGTGAAGAAAAATTCAATAAGAACAAAACTTGGCCCGTAAGGCCATGCTTGACTTGAAGCCAGATTATTACATCAACTCAAGCAGATCCTTGTACAAAGTATAGTTCTCCTCATCAAAGCATACAAACCGCACTTCCTTAACGGTATTACTTACTACATGCTTAATCGATTTTATTGCGATTTCTGCGGCTTCTTTTTTAGGGTAGCCATAAACTCCGGTGCTAATATTTGGAAATGCAATGGTTATGACATTATTCTGTTCTGCCAGTCTTATTGAATTCAAATAACAGTTCCTCAACTTCTCAGCTTCGCCCGATTTACCACCATTCCAAACCGGCCCTACCGTATGGATTACATATTTGGCAGGAAGCTTTCCGGCAGTGGTAATGACTGCCTCACCGGTTGGACAGCCGCCTTGTCTATCCCTAATCATCATACATTCATCCAAAATAGATTTGCCCCCTGCCCGATGAATGGCCCCATCGACTCCTCCACCACCCATTAATGATGAATTAGCAGCATTAACAATGGCATCGGCTTTTTGCTTTGTGATATCCCCTTGTATAATTTTTATTTTCATGGCGATGGCATTAATTTATCCCCTACAATTTACATATTTTCCATAAAAAACGCTCGATGTATTTACACCGAGCGCTTATATTTTTACAATAGCTAAGAGCTATTGTTTTAGTCCACATACTGATTGTACACTCTTTTTAACCATGGCATTAATAATACAATTATCAAAAAGGCGCCGAAAGTTAGAACTGCATTGGTCAGGAAGAAATAGGATTTCTTTTCGAACAAGTCCCAAAGACCGGATAGTACACCTGAAAGTTTGTTACCGATGGCGGTGCTTAAAAACCACCCTCCCATCATAAGTGCTGCAATACGTTTGGGTGCTAGCTTACTCACCAACGAAAGTCCCATTGGGCTTAGGCAAAGTTCACCAACGGTAATTACACCATAAACTCCGAATAGCCATGCGACCGATGCTTTATCTAATCCATTCTGTGAATAAATCGCCGCCACCACCATTACCAGCCACGACAAAGCAGAGATCAACATCCCCCAGGCAATCTTACCCGGTGTGGTAGGCTCTTTTTTACGTCGGCGAAGCCAGGCAAAAACGCCCACCACCAATGGCGTTAATAATACCACAAAACCAGGGTTAATAGACGCTTGCAACTCTGTAGGCCACAAGCTCAATTTACCACCTTCCGATTTTTGGGCTGCCGATAACGACGCCCATTCCGAATCCGTCATATCTCCTGGTTTTCCTTCCAGGTTACCTTTTGGAAACTCCTTGGTATAATTATCGAAATAAGTATTAGGTCCCTGCTTTGTTCCTAAGTCCTCCCCATGCGGCCCTTGTAATTTTATGGTTCTTGGCAGTGTAGAAACATCTTCTGTTTTCGCAATGGTATTTATCACACTTTCTGTAATCCCTGAAACTTCTCGTGCAGTATTATTTTTTGCCCAATACGTCAAAGCCGAACCATTTTGATGAAATACGGCCCAAAAAATAATTACTACACCAAACACCGCTAACAAGGCAGCGATAGGTTCCCGCTCCGTTTTTTTGTCCGCAGTTTTCCAGGTAGTAAAAAAGAATCCTAACACCGGAATACAAAAAAAGATAAAAGCATCAGTTGAATCACCACCAAACATGGTTCCAGGTATAAACCAACCGAGTACGGCCGCGCCAAAAGCCGGCAAGAAAAGGGCAGTAAATAAGCGGCTCATAGAAACATCACCAGGACGTTTCGGTGATATTTTATCGGCCTCCTTAATTTCCGGAACACGGGCCAAACCAAACAGGAACCAAACTACTCCAACCAGCATACCAATACCGGCAGCAGCAAAAGCCCAGCCCCAACCGTAGGTTAACCGAAGGTAAGCAGCCACAAAGTTACAGACAAAGGCACCTATGTTGATACCCATATAAAAGATATTATAACCAGAATCTTTTAACGATTCATACTCCGGTTTTTCATATAATTTACCAAGTAACACCGACACATTAGGCTTAAACATTCCGTTACCTAGAATAATGAGCAACAGGGAAATATAAAACGCACCCATGGAATCAGGTATGGCCAATCCAATATAACCTGCAGCCATCAGCACTCCACCAATTAATATGGACTTGCGATAACCTAACATTCGGTCCGCAATTAATCCGCCAAAGAACGGGGTTAAATAAACCAAAGCCAGATAAGTTCCGTAAATATCAGCAGCCTGCATGTTCGTAAAGCCTAGTCCGGCAAATTTTGAAGATGAAGGTTCAATCATATAAAGACTGAAAATCCCGAGCATCAAATAATAACCGAACCGTTCCCACATTTCGGTAAAAAAGAGAATCATTAGCCCCTTTGGATGTTTTTGTTTGGACATATTCTAAGCGTTTAAAGTGTAAAGTTGAAAGTTTAAAAGTACCTGCTCCCCAAAAAAAGGTTTCGATCTCCAACTTGCAACGTATCAATGAATATCTTATGGCCGCCGAAAATAGAATAAATTAAGGTAAGTCCTCATGATTAATGTTAGTAATTGACCATTAACCTCAAGCTAAAAGCTGCCGGCTACCAGCTAAAATCAAACCGAATTATTCATGAAAATTCACGAACCATGACGCAAACCGTATGTTTTTTCAGGGATAACCCTAATTTTTTATAAATTTTTCAATACCCAAATTTTGGATTATTGACGAACTTCCCTCATAGTTTACTACTATACCGTAAGTTATTAAGAGAAAAAAATAACACGCGAGCCCTGATGGTGAAAAATTTTACGAATTTTCAGGTTAAACAGCAATAAGTATGTTTAAGCATAAGGACTATGGATAAAAATAATCGTTGTAATTGATATAATTTTGTGCATTGGTTTTTCTTCAGAACGAAATAAGAGCTGCTTTGTTAATCTGCACTGCATGGATCAAAACAAGAAAAGGTGGAAAATACACTTATCTGGTTTGGGCACTCATCCTATTTTTTACAAGTAGATGGAAAAAATATTTTAATAGGTCCCGTGTTGAGCGGGAGTGCATCACCATTTTCATTCTCTATAAAAGCATTTAAAGGAGCCGATGTTTATGCATACGAGGATATTCCCAAGATAGATTATCTATTTATCACCCATGATCACTGGGATCATCTGTATTACAAAACCATGATGGCTTTAAAACCGAAGTTCAAAAAAAATATTTGTGGTTTAGGGGTTGGGGCGCACCTTGAGCACTGGGGAATTTCAAAAGAAATCATCTTTGAAACAGACTGGAACGACATGGTACTGCTCGACGAAGGCTTTGTTTCACACACCACTCCTGCACGACATTTTTCGGGCAGAGGATTTAACGAAACCAAACACTTTGGGCTTCCTTTGTTCTGAAAACGCCAAGTAGCACCTTATTTCTGGGAGGTGATAGTGGATATGATAACCACTTTGCCCAGATAGAAGAAAGATTTGGGCCCTTTGATTTGGCATTACTTGAAAACGGTCAGTACGAGGCCCGGCGGTACATCCATATGCATCCTGACGAAGTGCTGAAAGCTGCCTCTGACTTAAAAACAGAGAACCTGCTTCCAGGTCATTGCGGCAAATTTGATTTGGCCAACCATGCTAGGGATACTCCGTTAAACCCGGATTATGTATTGGAGGTTCGTCACGAGCATGGCAAGTACAATAAAACAAGGCATTACTGAAACAAGGCATAACTTGTCCCTATTACTTTCGGGAGCATCGTTCTGGTGAGTTGAAGTGATGCAACAAAGTGTCTTGTTTTAAAGTAATTTCAATGTGTAATAGAATTTCTAATGCATATTGCGGGTTAAAAACGATATCGAAACTATACGACAACGAAAGTTTTAATTTGGTAACTCCTGTAATTGGAGAACAAGTTTTCCTAAATGAGAACAAACAAGATTACAGGCAGTGGTGGGCTGATGAAAAAACAGCAAAGATTGCCATAAAATAAGTAGCATTTAAAGAAGCTGTCGCAACTATTTTAATCAACGATAAAATATACAGTTACCACCCCATCCCCGCGCCTTTAACGTGTTACTTCCCCCTGACTCCACCGTCAAAAGGGAAGAATTTTGGGCATGACACTTACGTTCTAAAAAGTTTACTATTAATTTTTGAGACACCCTTAAGCTTATGATAATTCCTATCTTAACACCACCATAACTTCTTGTGGAGCTGCCGCCCCCAGGTCAACGCTTAATTTACCGGGTGACGCATTTCCAACAACAATTTTATATTGTCCTTTCCGCCAAACTTTTTTACCCATCTCATTTACTACTTTTAGTTGTTCAGGAGGAATGCTGAAAGCAATCTGTTTTTGTTCTCCCTTTTTAAGTGATATCCTATTAAACGCTTTCAAACTTTTTAAAGGAATACCACCAGTTGTATCCACTGGGCAAACATATAATTGAACTACCTCATCAATATCGTAATCACCCATGTTAGCCACATCCACTTTCACATCAAGACTTTCCGATTTCTTTAATTTTGTCCTGCTTAAAGTTAAACCACTCAGCTCAGTTTTTGAATATGTCAAACCGAATCCAAAAGGAAACATGGGTTCTTTCGTCATATATTTATAAGTTCTCCCTTTCATAGAATAATCTTCGTAAGGAGGCAGCTGATCCACATTTTTAGGAAACGTTAGAGGAAGATGACCTGAAGGCGATATATCTCCAAACAATACATCGGCCACAGCCTTTCCTCCCTGTTCTCCCGGATACCAAATTTGAAGGATGGCTTCGCAGTGCTCCTCAATACCTTCCAGTGAAACAGGGCTTCCGCTGGCAATTAACAGCACCAATGGACCTTTTTTCACCTCAGCAATCTGCTTTACATAGTCGATTTGGTTTTGAGGCAGCTTTAAATCGACTTTATCACCTATGGCACCGGAAGCAATGGCATCCACTTCCTCGCCTTCAAAATCGGCTGTTAACCCCACAACGCAAATAGTAACATCCGACTCCTTTGCGACGTTAGGTGCCCAGTTTTTGGGGTTTATATTTTTATGGAATGGCAAAGCGCCACTTCTGTAGTTCAATGAAGTTCCTAATGAAACGGCATCAGCAACCCCTTCTAAAACAGTTACCAAATTCGGACTTATGCCATAATAACTTCCAATTAACATATCACCGGAGTTAGCAAAAGGTCCGGTCACATAAGGCACTTTAATATCCTTGGCTAAGGGCAGTGTATTGTTTTTATTCTTCAACAACACTATGGATTTCTGGGCCACCTCGCGCGCCAATTCCACATGCTCAGCGCAATGAATCTTATCGGACCCAATGTTAGCATAAGGATTGTCACCTGCATTTCCCACTATGCCCAACCTAAAACGGGTTTTAAACAGTTGTTTGGTACGCTCGTGAATCAATTCCTCGGTGATCAATCCCAGTTCCAAAGCTTTTTGAAGATTACCATATGTTCCGCCACAATTTAGGTTTACCCCTGCTTTTAAAGCCACGGCGGCGGCTTCGGGTGCAGTTTTTACGAACTTCTGTTTCCAGACAATCCCACCGATAGCACCGCAATCCGAAGTTACATACCCATCAAAGTTCCATCGGTCCCTCAACACCTCCTTTAATAAAAAGGTATTGGCACAAGCCGGTTCGCCAAAAACCGCGTTATACGCCCCCATTACTCCTTCCACTTTAGCTTCGGTGACCAAAGCCTCAAAAGCCGGGAGGTAGGTTTCATACAAATCCTGCTGTGTTGGTTCGGCATTAAAAGTATGTCTCACTTCCTCGGGGCCGGAATGTACGGCATAATGCTTGGCACAAGCTGCCGATTTTAAATAAACAGGATGATCACCTTGCAACCCCTTAACAAATGCCACCCCCATTTTCGACATTAAAAAAGGGTCTTCACCATAGGTTTCCTGTCCCCTTCCCCAACGCGGATCCCTAAAAATATTCACGTTGGGTGTCCAAAAAGTTAAACCCGCATATTTACTATGGTTGCCCATATGCTGCGAAACCGCATACTTGGCCCTGGCCTCGGTAGAAATAGCAGAAGCAACCCGATGAGCCAATTCCGGGTCGAAAGTAGCTCCCAAGCCAATTCCTTGTGGAAATACCGTTGCTTTCCCATTGCGGGCCACTCCATGCAAGGCTTCGTTCCACCAATCGTAATCAGGTATATTTAATCGGGGAATAGCAGGAGCCCCATTTACCAACTGGGCTATCTTTTCCTCTGTGGTTATTTGCGAAACCAAAATCTCAACCCTTTCTTCTAAGGGCAATTCATTATTTTCAAATGAAAAATCCTCCTGCTGAGCATTAACTACCGAAAACTTTACCGCAATCGCCAGTAATAACAATATTGTTTTTTTTAAATTCATCATATGTCTGCTTTTAAATTGTCCAAACCCAAATTCCGCGAAAGCAAAATTAATATTTGGTTTCTAGAGATACGGTATGTTTGGCTATTCAAACAGTATTCAACTGGGAATTCTCCCTATTCAACTTCTAATTAATCCTCATTTTAAACTAGACAACCATCTTTTAATTTCTAATAGATATCTTTAAAATCAAATTATACCATAACTTTGTTTTATGGGTTATAGCAAGCATTTACATCTCATTTTTTGGGGTTTCATCTCCGGCTCTTTGCTTTTTTCCGCATATTCAGTGGGCAAATCAAAACTCACAACACCCGATAGTTTGTTAAGTTCTTCTATAAATGTAACCATTCAAAATTCGGAGGCTAATTCAGAAGAACAAATTTTGTTATTAAAACAAAAACTAGAACAATTAACAAGTGCCAGGGATACTGGAAATGCCATTCAATGCTTAATTGGCTTAACAGATATTTATCGTTTTAGGGGGGACTATAACGATTCATTCGATAAGCTATGGGATGCCTTATTGCTGGCTGAAGAAATAGATGATGAAATAAGCCAAATACATATCCATAGAAATTTGGGAATTCTTTATAATATATTTAATAAGGACAGTATGGCCATAAATTACATAAGATGGTCCATCAACAGAATAAAATCGAGTAAATTACCAAAAGAAAACAAACATAACCAAGCTAAACAAAGTTATTTTAGTTTGGCTATAGTTCATCGCGACAATAAGGAATATGATTTAGCCTTAAATTATTTAGATTCTTGTTATTTTTTTAATCCGGACGGGGCCCAACCTTTTGTGGTTGCAGAAAAGGGTCTCATCTACTTAAAAAAAGGTCAGTTGACTATGTCGGAATCCTTTTTAAGCAAGGCCAATCGATATTTTATTGATAACAACGCTAACTACCAAATTGCCACTTGTTTATTTTTGGGTGATTTAAAACAAAAACAAAATAAGTTGGACAGTGCAGAATTTTACTATTTAAAGAGCTTGCAAGCACTAAAAGAAAAAAAAGCATATCTGGAGTACAAACCTCAGATTCTAAAGAATCTGGCCTCTGTATACCTGAAGCAAAACAATCCTCAACTGGCATATTCTTTTTTGCACGAAGGAAACATGGCTTCTGACAGCCTTTTTAACGCCAAAAGTGAGAGAAACAATCAACTTTTTGAAATCAAAAACAAATATAAGGAAGCTCTAATTGAAAAGGAAAAGTTGATTCAGCGACAGCATGACGTCATTCATCAGAAAAACAAGATTCAAAATATTTTGAGCATTTTATTTGGTTTGCTATTTCTATTAGGTATTTCGGCCACCGCACTTTTTAAATTAAAAAACCGCTTGAAGAAACTTAACCTACAACAGCAACTAGAGAAAGAAAAAAGCAGAGCCATCCTAGATGTAAAAAGCAAAGAATTAACTACCTATGCTTTGCAACTTATCGATAAGGACCAAGCTTTAAATGAGTTGTTAGATACCATTAAAAAAGAAGTTCCCGGCAAGTACAATTTTTTACGCAACAAGTATTCCAAAGGTAACCAAAACCTTTGGGAAGAATTCAATATGCGATTTGTAAAAGTTAATGATAATTTTTACGAACGACTTAGAGAGAAACATCCTAACATTACAGCTACAGAACAGAAACACTGTGCCTTGATTAAACTACACTTTGACAGTAACGAGATGGCTAAAATCCTTAACATTTCGGTACAGAGTGTCCATACTTCCCGCTATCGTATACGCAAAAAAGTGGGACTTGCACATAAAGAAAGCTTAGGTCATTATATTGGCAGTTTATAATCAACCTATATCCGGGAATAACAATAACTTTGCTCCTATTGACATGATTTGCGTATAAACGGCGTTGACGCAATAAATTAGGATGACAACACCGTTTTCAACACCTACACACCTAAACTAATGCGACTTTACCAGAACAACCCAATCTTTTCCATCTTTATCAGGAGGATTTCCCAAATCTACATCTTTACCTGCTTCAACCTTTTTTCTACTTCCTTTTTGAAGCTCTCCTCCTGTTCGAGGATTAAACCACATTACACTTAACTTACCCGTGGCCGCTGACAAATCCACTTTTGAAGTTCCTTTTTTTAAGAAGAAAACATAGATTTCCCCCGGCTTGGCAAAAGCATAATCACTTTTGGCAGCTACTAATTCGTCATGGCTTTCCATTTCCCAGAAAGGAATTTTGTTATCCTGGAAAAAATCCAATGCTATTTTCCCTTGATCCCAAAATAAATCACGGCTGGCATAATCCTGGCAAGTCAAATCGCTATGTGCGTGCTTGTAACCGAAATACCATTCGGTACCCCAGCCTCCCGCCATAAACGTCCCCCAAAGCCCGTTCATACGGGCATTATTGTGTTCCGGATTTTCGGCATCCGGCAACAAAGAATGCTGTGCATCTCCTGGCTCGTCACAGGCCACGGCCCATTGTTTGCCTGCTTTTTTCGATTCGTTGATCCATTTCAGAACCGAACCATGCACATTACTAAAATCAGCTTTGTTGGTTTGTACCGAAGGCCCCGTCAATGGGCAATCAGGCCCAAGCATGTCGTAAAACGGATTTCCGTTATGGATTACGATATGATGTTTATACGGATCATGTTCTGCAAAATAAGCAGCCATAGACCAACGTTGCCATTTAAACTGAGGTGCAGTTCGGTTGTCCTTTACCCAATCTCCGCTTTCTTCACAAAGGTTCCAATTTAAGGCCAGGTGGTGCCCAAAACGAGCTATTAACTCGCGGTAGTACAATTTACTATTGGCACCTACTCCTCCATTATCCAACAACCCCTGGTTTTCTACTTCTAGCGTTTTAAAATGAAGAAACATCCCTAGGCTATCGGCGTGTAAAAACAATACTTCCCACTGGTCCATTTTGGAGCAATCGATCCTATCATAAGTGTCGTAATTTATATAAGGAAAAACATTTTGGTCGTCACCTTTAATATTGTTGGTAATAAACGAGAATGCATTCATTCCCTTTGAAGCCAGATAATTTACTGCACCAATGATATCTTTCCCCTTTCCATCTTTCCAGGTTGGGTCACCTTTGTTCCAATGTTTCTCGTGTGCTTCCCATGTTTTTACCAGATTATCTTTGTGTCCGTCATTATGGAATGTGCCATCAAATTCTTCGTATGCCAACATATTTTCCGGTGCATCGGCACCCACTTTCAAGAAATATTCTCCCGACCCGGCAAACTTAAGGTAACGATTGCCGACATATTGCAGGTATCCCTTACTTCTGAAATCCCTTCCTGTTTTATCTGTTTCCTCAATATCAAACGAACCAGAAGATTGATCCATATATTCACCGCTAACCCCTGTCTTTTCCTTATCGCTTACTGCAACAAAACCGCCTTTGCGGAAGTTGACCGTGTAATCCCATTTCCCCAATTCATCAGGAGCAAAATGTACTCGCCACTTATTACCTTTAGTCGAAGAAGTGTTGCCTGCATCACCATCTGCCGCAAAATAACCTGGAACTTTATATTTCTTGCCGCTTGCTTCGTGGGTAAAAGTTACATCGAAACGGTAATGCATGTATGGATTAAATTTATCAGTTTCTGAAGTTTCCGGCCCATCAAAGGTTAAGGTTACTTTATGCCATCTTTTCAACTCTCCTGTTATGGCAGGTTTAACATTGCTTACTTTCTTTTTTCCTTTATAAGCAAGCGGACCAGCATTAGCAGCTGTTGAATTTCTGTCAATCGCCTTTAGTACCTTGTCCGATTTTCCAAGTGGCACAAAAGCAACTCCCGACCAGCGAGCTCTGCTAAACTCTCCGTTAACACTTCCTACTTTTGCTTTTACTGTCACTTTATCTCCCCTATTGACAGTTACATTTCTCCAAACCTTACAATATTTAGCTGATTCTTCGAAAGAGTTAAGACTTAAAGGAGGCAAATAAGTACCTACCTTTTTATCGTTAATTAGAAGTGAATATTCCGAAGAACCATCATTTTCTCCAACACCTAAAAACACCACATCAAAAGTTCCGTTTCTACCCTTAAACACTCTGGTAGTCATAGCTTCTTTTGCTTTATCTGGGTTAATCGCCAACCAATTTTTATCTACATAATAGCTGGTTCCTTCAATGGGGAAATCAATTGCTTTAAGCACAGCAACATCACTTGTGCTTTGAGCAGCAGCAAGCGTTACAGACCTTTTTACCATCAAATCCTCATTAACAACAGGAAATGGTTTAGGCAAGGTTCCGCTACTCACCAACACTTTTGGCCCTTCATCCGCATTAGGAACATAGTTGATATCGTTGGTAAGGATGAACTTATCAAACTCAAATCCATCTTCCCGCATGCTAAATGCAACTTCGTGTTCTCCACTTTTATCAATATCCAGATAAATGAAGTGAGGCACTCCGCAATGCTGTTTTTCGGTACGTTGCTTGCTTTCCCAATGCCAGCTATGCTTATTGGTGCACCATTGCAGTCTTTGCCCTGACTCTGGCCACTCCCCATCTAAACCCACATGCAATCCATTGTCTTCACTACCTGTACTATAAGCTCGCACCCACACGTAATACCTACCTGTTGTTTTGAAGTTTACCTTATAATGAACAAGCGCCATTTTACCCGCTTCACCACAGAAGTTCTCATTAGGAATTAACTTATCATCGTGCGTTACACGCGTATCAGGAATTATTTCGATGTACGAATTATTACTGGCACCTTTACAATGCGGATCATCATCATCTCGACCAACTTTGGGCCAAACGTCTTTTTGATACATATACCACTGACGTAAATCATTCTTAGATTGTCTGTAGAAATATTCGGCTTCCACCGCCACAAGGCCGTCATTTTCCTGAAAGATAACATCTTCGGTTACGATGGGTTTTGTCTGCGCTAATGAACTTAAGGTAACAAAAAGCAAACATGCTACTATAAATTGCAGATATAATGTAGATTTCATATTTATTTTAATTTATGATTAAAAAAATGACAGCATAAATCTAAGTCAATTTATATCTAACACATAGTAAAATTGCCCCTATTTTGGGGTGTAAAATAATATCTACCTATCCACATATTAAAAACGAAAAGCCCACTAAGATCAATCAGCAGGCATTACAATACTGCAGTCTTTGGTTGCCGACTGCAGAGTGAGATAAAATAGGCGAAGACCTCATCATTCATGTGATATGCTAACGCCAAACCAAATGTACAAACGACAACATGTTTGGATCAGAACCTACAAAAAACCAGAAGTCCACAAGGGTACCCTTGTGGACTTCTGAGAATGTTGTTATTTTTAGTATAATAATCTGTAAAGGTTATTTAGGACCAATCAAATAAATAGATCTATTCAATACCGTGCAATAACTTACGCAGCCAAGGCGATAACAATGCCACCAATAAACCAACACCCACAGCGGTGAGCCCCATTGTGCTGTACACATCAATATAAGTGGCCAAACTGTCCTTAGTAGAAGCCACAATGGCCTCTCCACCGGATTGCCCTTCTGAACCTGTTAACGTAGCCAAAATACCTGCCACATAGTTGGAACCTGCAAACGACAGGAACCAAACCCCCATCAATGTGCCGGTTAGCTTAGCTGGAGCTAATTTTGTAACCATTGATAACCCAATTGGCGAAATAAACAACTCGCCGGTGGTATGCAACATATATAAAAATGCTAATGTCCAAAGAGGCACCTTATAATCTACCGCAAAATGATTTCCAATAATAACTACCAGATATCCTAATCCAAGTTGAATAATACCTAAACCAAACTTCAATGGAATGCTTGGGTTTTTGCCAATCTTAGTTAATTTTGTCCACATCATTGAAAACAATGACCCGAAAAGAATAATATAAAGAGGGTTAAAGAACTGCGTATTACCGGCTGTTAATTCAAAGCCTAAAACATTCCTGTTTACATTAACGTCCGCAAAAACGGTCAACGAAGTTCCTGCTTGCTCAAACAATGCCCAGAAAACAATATTGAATATACAAAGGATAATAAAAAGAATCATCCTATCCAACAACACCTTACCTTCTTTAATACCTTCTTTAATTAGATAGATGATAGAAAATATGGCAGTAGCTCCAAGAATAATTCCAACTATACTGTTTTCGTTCACCAAAAGGTAAATCAAAGGAACAATAGCAAGGGATAACACATAAACCAAGTATTCTTTCGAGATGATTCCTCCCACTTTCTTCTTCAAATCTTCAGGGTTTGGTGGCAATGCCTTTTCAATGTAGTATTTTTGTCCCAGGGTAAAAAAGATAAGTCCTAGCAACATACCAATGCCAGCTAACGCAAATCCGTAATGAAAGCCGTAAGTTTCGCCGATATACACACATACTGTCGTTGCCAGCAGTGCACCAATATTAATCCCAATATAAAAGATCGTAAAACCCGAATCCCTGCGTTCATCGCCATCTTTATAAAGTTTTCCTACAATACTTGAAATATTAGCTTTAAAATACCCGTTACCCACAATCAGTAAGCCCATACCCCAGAACAAGGCATTAGGAGTTCCGCCCAGAATAACAAACTCACCAACAGCCATCAAAACGGCTCCAAATACAACAGCTTTTTTGTATCCTAAAAGAGTATCGGCTATTTTACCACCAAGAACGGGCGCCAGGTAAACCAAAGCTGTATACGCCCCATAAATTAGGTAGCTTTCCGATTGTTCAATCAACAATACTTTTAACAGGTACAGGGTCAATAGTCCTCGCATACCATAATAACAGAAACGCTCCCACATTTCAGCCATAAATAGGACAAATAGCCCAAACGGATGCCCTAACAGTTCTTTTTGATTTCCATTCATCTTTAATAGTTCTAATTATTTTATATTGTTTATGTACTAAACGTGATTCTTACTTATATTTGTGAATACGCACAAATGTAAAAAAAAACGAGGCATGAATATAGTGCTTTTTCTCATGTTACAAAGTTTAAATTGTTTTTTTACCTTTTTAATGGAAAAACCAAGGGTATTAACTAAATAAATATAAAAAGTGAAAATATTGACCCCTCAACAAATTAGGGAACTCGACCAATTTACCATCGACAATGAGCCTATAGCCTCTATTGACTTAATGGAACGGGCTGCTCAAAGCTGCATGGATTGGATGGTCTCTAATATTGATGCTACTTCGTATTACGTTTTTGCCGGTACGGGCAATAATGGTGGAGATGGTTTGGCTATCGGCAGAATGTTAGACGCTTTTCCGTTTAACAAGAAAGTTTTTTTGATTCAATTTTCTGATAAGCTTAGTAAGGATGCCAATGCTAATTACAAACATCTGCAAAAAACTGATGCCAATTGCCTTCAAAAAATCGAGTTTTTAAAAGATATTGATTTCGAAAAAATTGAGCCTGATGCCATTATTATTGATGCCATTTTTGGTTCCGGCTTAAATCGTCCTGTTGAAGGATTGGCAAAGTTGGTGATTGATAAAATAAATCAACTTCCCAATAAAATTATATCCATTGATATCCCATCAGGCTTGCTTGCCGAATATGATGAGGATCATACCAACCAGCAGTCTATTGTAAAGGCAGATATTACATTAACTTTTCAAATGCCGAAATTGTCTTTTCTTTTTCCGGAAAACAGCGAATTTGTGGGTCAATGGCATGTGTTAGATATTGGTTTGCTTTCGGAATATATCGAAGAACAACAAGACTTGCACTTACTCGTGGAGAAGTATTTTATCTCTTCTATTCATAAATCCCGCCCCAAGCATAGCCATAAAGGAAATTTCGGTCATGCTTTGTTAATTGCGGGAAGTTACGGTAAAATGGGAGCCGCAATATTAGCAGCTAAAGCTTGCCTGAAATCAGGAGTTGGTTTGCTGACCGCCCATGTTCCGCATTGGGGCTACAATATTATCCAAACCGCTATTCCCGAAGCCATGACCAGCATTGACCGCTCAGAAATGATTTTTACCGAATTTCCCGAATTAAATGGATATAACGCCATAGGCATCGGCCCCGGACTGGATAAAAAGAGAAACACTGTTTTGGCATTTGAAGAGATGCTGGATAAAATTGAGGAACAAACACTGGTGGTGGATGCTGATGGATTAAATATACTGAGTGAAAACAAAAAATTGCTCAATAAGCTGCCCCAACATACTATTCTTACCCCGCATCCAAAGGAGTTTGAACGATTGGCTGGTTCCTGGAAAAATGATATGCACAAACTTAAATTGTTAAAAGAATTTTGCCAGCAAAACAATGTAATCACGGTTTTAAAAGGTGCCCACACGATCACCTGCCTTCCCGATGGTAAATGCTACTTTAACAACACCGGTAATCCGGGCATGGCAACTGCAGGAAGCGGAGATGTATTAACCGGCATAATTCTTGCCTTATTGGCGCAGCGTTATTCACCGGACAAAGCTGCCATTATGGGCGTATATGTGCATGGTAAAGCAGGGGATATAGGATTGCGACACGAATCAGAAGAGTCATTGCTAGCCTCTGATATAATAAGTTCGCTGGGAGAAGCGTTTAAGAGAGTACGATTGAAATAAGAGATTAATATATTTAATAAGTATACCAAATGATTAAAATTAAAATAACACCATTCATCCTGATAGTTGCTTTTTGCGCAACATCAGGTTTGTTCGCGCAGAAAAAAGGAATTGCGCAGGTTGAGGTTAAACCAACCGCTGAAGTCTCCGATGCCACTGCTGAGTCGTTGACCTATATGTTGCCCCAAACAACCATTAAGGTGGATATTGAAATGGAGAAAGTAATTAAAAAAACAGGGCCATATTATCGGTATTCGCAACGCTATTTAAATCTCAACAATGTAATAACCGAAGATGACGAAGAATGGGTCATTAAAGGAGTAAGCATAAGTACCCAAGGGAAAGCGGACGAAAGCAAAAGGTTTAGTATTTTTACAACGGGTAATACTTCTGCTCAAATGCTCACTTTAACTCCGGATGGAGTTTTAGCCGGTATCAACAACAGCTATTCCTTCACGACCGAAGCACCTCACACTGCCACCATATCTACTCCGGCTCTGGCAGATATAGATTTTGACAATGTTGCTTTAAACGAAGAGTTATTATATAAGACCTCTTCTGCAGCTATGGCTCAGGAAGCCGCCAATATGGTTTATCGGTTAAGGACTACCAGAACCGACTTGCTTTCCGGAGAATTAGAAAATTTGCCACCGGATGGTGAAGCCTACAAAACAGTTTTAAAAGAGATAGAAAAACAAGAAAAAGATTTCGTATCGCTTTTTGCAGGTAAAACCGTTACGGTTACTTTAACCCGAAGTTTTGAAGTAACACCTGATCCGCTAAGTAGTTATGAAAATTATGTTATATGCCGTTTCAACCAACAAAAAGGCTTAGTGGATGCCATGGATATTTCAGGAACACCTATCTATTTAAAGCTGAATATTGAGAAAAGAAAAGAATTGAAAAACAATATTACCGCGCCATCGAAAGAACCCGTTAGAAATGGTTTATTCTACAATATACCAGCGGATGCTACCGTAAATATTGTTGATAAAAATATCTCAATTGGTTCTAAAGGCGTGAAATTAGCCCAATACGGTCAGGTTATTTCAATGTCGCCATCGATACTTGCCAAAGAAGGTGTGGTGATTGAGGTTTGTCCGGTTACAGGGGCACTTTTGTCAGTTTCCAGTAAGTAATCCGACCGGCAATAGTCATAACAAAGCCTCAAGGGGACTAGCGCATAAGCAAGGCATCCGAAATTAAGTTTATGAAAAAACTTACAATTTGTAAGACTTGCTGTTAATTACAAATATTTTTGGACACCCCCGTTTCACCATGCAATTCAAACCGACGTATCACATATCTAATTCATGATAAACAGTGACAGTGCATTGGAAATTTAAACCTGGATTATGTATTAGAGGTACGTAATGAGTATTTAAAATACGATAAAACAAGGAGTTTCTGAAACGAGGCATAGCACCGCTCTGGTGAGTTGAAGCAACTCCGTGAAACGCCTTGTTTTGAAGTAGTTTAATTGCGCAACAGGATTTCTAATGCATATTGTGGGTTAAATGATGATAAGCAGAAGAAATTGTTCTTTTGGAAACGGTAAAGGTGACAAAATCAAAAAAATTCATGACAGGAGAAACTAACTTATCTGTTCTTATAAAAGGGATGACCCCCATACTCCATCCAGGCGAATACGTTTTCGTAACCATTAAGGATTTAAACCGGATAAACAGAAAAGACACGATATGCGAGTTTAAAGAAAAAGAAGGAGTAACAATTGTAATCAATAGAATTAAAGCGGACGAATTAGGTTTCAGCTATGATTTTATTGCTTCCTGGATTACACTATCTGTGCATTCTTCATTGGAAGCAGTTGGACTGACTGCTATTTTCTCTGGAGAGTTGGCAAAAAATAATATTAGCTGCAATGTAATTGCAGGTTATTATCACGACCATATTTTCGTCGACAAGGAGGATTCTGTTAGAACCATTGAGGTTCTAACAAACCTATCCAGGAACTTTAAGGAAGAATAATTGTCAACAAGAAGCCTGATAGTTATCACATACTATCCGTTTCTAATTGGTTATTTTAGCGAAAATTAATTAACAAGAACCTCCGTGCCTCAGTGCCTCAGTGTTCGTCATTTCAAATATTACATTCATGAGCAACGAAATATCAAAACTGGAACCCATATCGTTATGGGAGAATTTTTATGCGCTAACACAAATCCCTCGTCCAAGTAAAAAGGAAAAACAGGCAGCCGATTATGTGATGGAATTCGGAAAGAAACTTGGTTTGGAAACTATTGTTGACGGTACTGGCAATGTGGTAATAAAAAAGCCGGCTACACCAGGAATGGAAAACCGTAAGACCGTTGTTTTACAAGGACATGTAGATATGGTGCCGCAAAAGAACAGCGATAAAGTTCATGATTTTGAGAAAGATCCCATTGAAACCTATATTGAAGACGGTTGGGTAAAAGCCAACGGAACTACATTAGGGGCCGACAATGGAATAGGTGTAGCGGCAGCGATGGCCGTTCTGCAATCTAAAGATATACAACATGGACCCATTGAGACCTTATTTACCATTGACGAAGAAACAGGAATGACGGGAGCCTTTGGCCTGGAAGCTGGAATGTTGGAGGCCGATATCTTAATCAATATGGATTCCGAAGATGAAGGTGAACTCTATGTGGGTTGTGCCGGTGGATCCAACGCTAATATGACATTTAACTATAAAGAGGTAGAACCTGATGCTGACACGGTTGCTTTTAAAATTTCACTGACTGGTTTAAAAGGCGGTCACTCAGGAATGGATATTGTATTGGGTCGGGGAAACGCCAATAAACTGATGTTCCGCTTATTAAAAGAGGTAATTGCAGCTTATGGTGTTCGTTTGGCCTCCATCGATGGAGGAAGCTTGCGCAATGCCATTCCCCGTGAAGCCTTTGCGGTGGTTACCGTTCCTGCCAACAATGTTATAGAATTCTCCGAAACCATTGAGGAATTTGCAACAATATACCAAAGCGAATTATCGGCTACCGAACCGAACCTATCTCTGATGGCTGAAAAATGCGATATCCCGGCCACATTGATGGATGAGCTTTCGCAAGATGATTTGGTCAATGCCATCCAAGCGTGCCCCAACGGAGTGATCCGTATGAGCGACAGCATGGAAGGTCTGGTAGAAACCTCATTAAATCTGGCCATTGTAAAATCTGAAGGAGGAAAAACCAAGGCCATGTGCTTAATTCGCAGCTCTGTGGATTCTGCCAAGGAAGACGTGGAATCAACGTTAGAAAGCTTATTCCGGTTGGCCGGTGCAGAGGTCGAATTTAGTGGTCAATATCCGGGCTGGAAACCAAATCCCGATTCAGAAATATTGACTGTGATGAAAGATGTATATCACAAGGAATATGGAAAGGTTCCGGAAATAAAAGGAATACATGCTGGATTGGAATGCGGAATACTGGGCGCTGTTTATCCAAATTGGGATATGATTTCATTTGGCCCCACCATCCGTTTTCCACACTCACCTGATGAAAAAGTGAACATCGAAACAGTAGAAAAATTCTGGAAGTTTTTGGTGCAGACATTAAGAAATGTACCTGTTAAATAGTTTTGTTTCCAACAGAGCATGCCATCGAGAATTGCGCAAAAGTTAAAAGGCATCGAAAATAGAAGCCTCTTATCTTTTGCGTAAATAGTTATTTATTCATACTTAATCGTATTTATTTGATTCTTTATGAAATACTAGCTAATCAACCAAAACCACACTACCCGCCTTTTGTTGTTCAATTACCTTTCTCACATACAAGTTTCTGGTTATCTGGCGCCCCAGGTTAACCAAATCAATTTCAACGGTCAGGGTTTGAGATGAGGTTGCCTTGCCTTGCGGTAGTTCCGGCATTTCTACCCTACCCCGATCGTCCGATTTCACATGATCGTTTACCAGATAGCCACCTGAATATTCCAGTCGTACCGGACAGTTGCGTACCCTTCTCCCCTTATCATCGCATACCAAAAAGAAATTAGATGTATCCAACATGGATACATCGGAAATCAGTCGAAAACCGTTCACAATGTCACTCATTTCGGTACTAGATTCCGAAGCCAAATCCACTTGTTCTCCTTCCACCTCAGTCGTGGTTGATTCATTTAAATATCCGCTCAGCGCATCAATCGACTGTGCAAAATGTTCTATTGCCGGCATATGGCTTCCCTTTTCGATCAATTCAAGCCCCGTTAAATATTTTTCAGAAGCCAACTTCAATGCTTTTCTTTTTCTTTGTTCTTTTATCTCCTGGTATTTCTGTTTCGAAAGGCGATAAAAGATGTACACATTTGACAGATCTTCCCATTCATCCACATATTCGTATCCCTCCAAATATTCTGACGAAGTAGATTTAATCCTGTTTTGCAAATATTCATGTACCCCTTGTTTATCCTCCACCTGATAAAACACGGCCTCCGCTTTAATCGTCGAGTTAATCTGACTCGAAATATCGGCCAAAGCCCTCTCCTTGGCCTTATCTTCGTACAGCATTGGCGATCCAATCTTAGGCGTTATTCCTATACCATAATAGTAATTTGGATTTACAGGCCGCTCTTTCAGCCATGACGGTTTAGTTTGCTCCAATAACTCTGCTTGTTTTTTGGTACCCGAACAAGCAGAAAGCAATGCCGCAATAAGCAGTATTAAAGTAGTTCGCATGTAACTTTTTTATTTAGTTCTCTGGCTTATAGTTAATAATCTCCCCGGTAATTTGCGCTACGCAGTTATCCATTAAAGTATTCTCTAATTCCGTTAGTGTTTTTGCTGTTTTATGGCTTTCAAAAAGCTGGTGTAACTTATCCACACTAATCGCATTATCATATACCTTATCTGTATCATGATCTTTGGTTTGATATTTCCATGTACCCGGAACCAATTCCTTGTAGTCTCCTTCAAAATCGGCATACATAATAATATCAGTCTCTTCTTTGTTAAACACATTTGAAACCGCAACTTCATCCCGATCCCTCCTTTTCATTGAATAAGACACCGTCAGGCTTGCTTTGCGCGTCAGGTTATATTCGTAGTACTTCACCTTATCGTATATGGTTCTTTCCTTTGTTAGCTTGGTAGTTGCATCCTCATATTTTTCAACCCGCTTCAGATATCCCCTTTTTTCGGTTTTCACCAGCCGTCCATTATCCCTTGAATATTTTTGTACATATGCTTCAAATAACGCCTTGGAATCGGGAATGGAGACTTTGCTTTCCACGCCCTTTGTTCTATCCAATAAAAAAGCCTTAAAATTATTGGTACTGGTGGAAGCGGAAGATCCGGCACCAACAACCTCGTAGAGAGGCGAGTTAATATCGTTAATTCCTTTAACCACTTTATTGTTTAACTGACTTGCAATAGTTTTGTAAGATGAAGAATTGGTGTTAACCGACGATATATATATCGTAACCTTGGCATAATCCAATGACTTATTCATCAAATCAAGGCTGTTTTGATAGGTGCTAACACCATCAATAATACCCTTAAAAGTATAATAAGCCGAACGATACATATTGTTATTCATCTGTTCGTTTCCCTTCCTATATAAAGGCTCGTATTTGGCAACTACCCATTTACTTTTAGCATCCTTATAATTCCCGTTAATAGACAAAATTTCGGAGAACTGTTTCTCAGAACCGGCAAACTGCTCTAAACTAAGTGCTTTCACCGCATTTCCATACAGTTGGTTCAAGTAGGTATCTTCAACCTCTTGATAATAACTTTTTTCCTCCTCGGGAAAAAGAAGTTTAATGCCTACCCCTTGTAACTTTTTATAATAATTTTCGGCAGCACGGTAGGCATAAACGGCATCTTTTGCACTTCCGCTTTGATATTGCGCTTTGAAGTTTTCGATTTTATCTTCCAGAACTAATTGTCCGGTGCGCTGAAGCCCTAATTTGGCATCAATATTATTGATGTTTTTGCGCAGGGAACTAAAATAATTATCGGCCGCATCGGCATAAAGACCCGAGTTTTCCAGCAAACTTGCTTTTTTTACATATCGCTTACTGGCACATCCACCTACAATAACCATCAAACAAAACAGAAGTAATAATTGCTTCATATAAATATCGTTTATAAATAAATTAATCTTGAATAAAACAGTTCCTCAAGCTACTTCTACTTCATCATTTCGATAAAGTTACCTTCATTGCTTAAAAACTGTTTCATTAAATGAGCTGTCAGACATGAGTGAACCGGTATTATACCAAGCGTATCACCCGGTTTAATCTGCTCCAGGACCTCTTCACCAACAGAAACTATGCCGTGTTCCTGCGATATGGACCTGACCTCACCCACCACCTGTCCCGTATCCCATTCCAGGCCATTCAACTTAACCACTTTCCCATAAGAAGTAACTCCACTAGGTAATTCTACCCAATCCTTGGAAAGGTGCACTGCCCCTGCATGCATAACTATTTCTTTTCTTTGTGGATGTACAGCCAGTACAGGTGCAGCCAAACAAACCGCTACATCACTCATTTTACAACTACCTATCTGAACCTGGGTATAATCGTAAAAAACGAAATTACCAGGACGATATTCATCCATGCCATAAAAATTGTTGTAAATAGAACAACTCGGCGTGTCGCCCCAGGAAAGTTGCATCAAGGGAAACTCATCTTTTAAAAACGTTTTTATGGCAAGTATTTTTTCCAAAGCAGGTTCAACCATATCCTCTAATTGCTCCTTGTTACGGGCATAGTAAGTGTTACCCGCATGGGTCAAAAAACCTATAAAAATTAACTTCGTGGTATCTTTTAAACAACAAAGTATTTTTTTAATCCCTGATAAGTCACTGGCATTAATACCTGTACGATTATATCCGGTATCGGCCTTAATAAAAACGCCCACCGGATTTTTCAAAGTCTTTTCCAGTTCTTGTATGGTTTCGTCATCTTCCACCAAAATATTCAGATTGATGTTAGCGGACAACTCGTTGATCAGCTCACTATGAATCTTGGTACAAGTCAATGCAACGGTAATATCCTGCCAACCTTGTTGCGCAAAATATTTGGCCATTGTAAACGAGGATACGGTAATCCGCTCCACACCTACTTCCCGAAACCAACCTCCAATTTCAGCGGATTGATGGGTTTTGAAATGTGGCCTAAAGTCTCCCCGCCATCCTTTAACACGCTCTGCCATCTTTTTAATATTGGCCTTACAGATGGAGGTGTTTAGCAGTAATGTTGGTTCTATAATTTGATACATAGCCTTTCGTAATTGGTTGCTCAAATATAATCAACCCTCCTTATTATTACAAAGATAAAAAGGGATGAAACAAATTGTATAATACTATCCGAATCATCCCTTTATTGTTTCAACTAGAACGTTTTATCATTACTCTTCGTGCTCAATTTCTATTTCAATAAAAAACTCACTTTGATTCCCTGCTGCATCCAAGCAATAAACACCAAGGTGGTAGTGACCTTCCGCAACTTCTTCGCTGACTCCTTCGTGAAGTATCGTTACAGGAATAACCATTTCCTGATGGCTTACCGAGGCAGTACTCAAACCATCTTCAAAAGTCCATGTATTTTCATAATCCCAGGCCTCGCCATGATCTTCTTCTGCACCTGATTTTAATTGAATGGCGGAATGCGCATGACTATCAAAAGCACTATGGATATCTACTTTGTAGGATGCCAATTCATCGTTATCTGAAAAATTACATATAAATTCAATTTTATCTCCAGGATGAAAAGCTTCACCATCGACAGGCTTCATCAATTCAATGGTTGGTTTTGTTGTATCTACTTCATCGCTGCTGCTACAGGCAACAAAAACAAAAATAAATATGGGTAATACAAATAATATTTTTTTCATTCTTCTAATTTTTATGGTTAAAAGGAACTTTAATCAACAATTGCAGGTTTCTGCCTTGTTCCGGTATTTCAATTCTTCGGTAAAAACTTATATGATTGAAGTACTTCGTGTTTAAAAGATTACTGCCTTGCAAAACGAGTTCTATCATTTGTTTGCCAACCCAAGCTTCCGTTGAAACTCCAGCCCCTCCAATGATATAACCGTTTGTTTCTTCCTCGTTATTAGATATTCTGCTTTGTTTTAAAGCAAAACGACTATTCAAAAACAAACGAGTGTTTCTTATGGATTTACTTTGTCTGAATATTTTGCAATCCACTTCGGCAAAACCATTAAAGGGTGGCGTAAAAGGTAATGGATAACGTTCTTTTTTGCTGTCCGAAATCCTTTGATTATAGATATATTCTAACGTTACAGAGGAACCTAAAATGCTGTTAAACCATTTTTTCTCCAGGCTAAACTCCACACCCGAAAGCATTGCTTTTGTTTGTGAATATCGATAAATCTGTCCCGCATGTGGAAGCTTGCTAAACTCACCTGTTGGCTGGAGGTACAGATAGTTGGAGAAATAATACAAGTACGGACTTAGTACCAGCATCCAAATTTTATTGTCCCATTCCAGGTTAGCATCTATGTAATATCCTTTCTCCGAACCTAACTTACCATCCCCTTTTTCATGCCTAAACGATCCATGATGTACCCCATTAGCGCCCAACTCGATTGGAGTTGGCATCCTGAAAGCAGTTCCCAGATTCATCCTGGAAATCAGTTGATCGTTTGGCTTATAGACCAACCCAACCAACCAGCTTATATCACCAAAATCCTTATTCAGGTCTGTGCTACGCTGAGCATACAAAGCAGCCTCCTCATTTGAATCACCTTTTGATGTCAGATAATCAAACAAAATATCGTCGTAGAATCCATGGGTTTCAACCGAACCATAATCATATCGGAAGCCTCCGTTCAGTTTCAGTCTATCGTTTAAAGGATATTCTGACTGAACAAAGCCGCCTAAGCTATAGGCATCATACTGAGGCAACAAATAATTATACCCCGTCACATCATTATCCTTTAACTGATACTGCAGGCCCAAGCGCAATTTACCCAATGCCGAGGCGTTTAATTGGTATTTGACATTTGCACTATAGGTCTTTAAACGGAACTCTAATTCCAGATCTTTATTCGTTTCAGGTGCGGTCTGATTTGAATAATGCGTATGGAAAGTGCTCCATTCCTGCCTTAAGTTATCCTGCAAACCCAAATAAAATGCAAGGTCACCATTGCTTAGGAAAAACCTGGTTTGACTGAGCACTTTTAAATGATTGGCTTTCTGATATGGATAATCTATATTCCTATAATCTCCGTCATGTGCTACCCTTTCAATCTTAGGCACCCCATGTGCACCCTGAAAAAACCCTGACTTTTGATAAACACTACTTGCGGAAACCGTTGTTTTATACTTTTCGGTTATTCTGCCTACCAAAACCGACAAGTCTTTTTCTTCACCTGCCGTGTTCTTAAGCCTATTATTATAGATCGGAATATCCGTTTCTAAATATCTAATTTTGACAGAAGGGATTCGGTAGTCACCATAGTCCTGAGCCGAGGCTCTAGCCTTAAAAAAATATTTATCCGACCTACCCGTCAGCGACAATGATCCTCCATAGTTATCATTCACCGATTTCCCGATTAAAGTCACATCGCCCGAAAAAGAATGTTTAGTCGGCAGCTTGTTATTGGTAATGTTTATATAACCACCAATGGCGTCGCTACCATATTCCAAACCGGAAGCACCTTTAACCACCTCTGCCATTTCAATGCTAAAAGGATCCAGCTCCAGACCATGATCGGCACCCCACTGCTGTCCCTCCTGTTTAACACCGTTCTCGCTTACCACAACACGGTTAAAGCCCATACCCCTGATAATTGGTTTAGATGCATGGGCTCCTATATCCATTGCGTTTACACCGGGTAATCGTTCGATGGATTTAATAAAGGTTCCCGTTTGATTTTGCGTAACAAAATTGGCATTTACAACTTCGTTTTTCTTCGACTTGGTTCTACTAATACCATTCACAACTACGGCTATTTCCGTCATCAACCGGTTGTCTGGCTTCAACAAAACTTCAACCTGAACATCTTGCGTAACAAAGAAAGATGAGTCTTTTTTATGGTAACCGACAAACGAAAAGGTAATATTCACCTTTCCTTCCGGCACTTCGTGTTCAAAACCACCATTACTATCTGTTACATCACACATATCGGCATAATGCACATGACAACCAGGCAGAGGAATACCCTCTTCGTCATGTACAACACCTGTAACAGAATACATTTGTGCCCTACTGGTCAATGCGAAGCACACAAGCAGCGAGCACATTATAATGTACTTTCTCACAAATTATTTTGTTAAGATAAAAAATGTCTGCCTACCAAAAACAGGTAAGCTAAGCAGAGATAATAAAAATGCAATTAGGTCAGGATGAATAATGGTGGACCTCTGTGTTTAATTGTCTGATGACTGTTACAGTAAACAAATTCCTGTATCTCATTATTAACAAGCTCCATATAATAATTAGCAACACCAACTAACTCTATTTTCGCAGCTTTATTGAAACTAGCAAACTCAAACTCACATACCGGACAAGCTTTTTTTGTTTCAACCGGATTATTAAAACTATTGAAATCATTGTATTTGCAATGGTGATGCTCGCAACAATGGGATTCATTGGGAGCCTGCCAGTGATGTTGTACCACGTGCGTTGCCTGATAAATGCTTGGAAAAACAAATATCAACACAAACAGTATTGATGTGAAAAATTTAGCTCTCTTCATTGGGCGACAAAAATACATGGAATAAACACGTGACAAGAAAAAATGTTGTTTTTTTTTCTAACATCCAAAACAATTCCATGACCAGAACATTATTATTAATTCATAACTTTATAAACTTCTATACCAAAAACACACGTAAAATGATTGTGAAGGATTTTATCATAATTGGAGGAGGAATTGCTGGTCTTTCTGCTATAAAAGCTATTAGGGACGAAAACAATTCGGGCTCTATACTTTGGATTACGGACGAAGATAGATTACCCTACAAAAGGACAAAAATCAATAAACATATAAACGTTGGGTTTTCTAAGGATGATTTCGCCCTGATTGATCATGATTGGTTGGTTGACAACCAGGTTGAACTATTGTTTGACAAAGTTGAAAGCATTGACACCCATAAGCACGAGCTTTCGTTTCTGCACAGAGGAAACCTGAGATACAGCAAACTTATTGTTGCTACAGGAAACAAACCTAAGCATTTACAGATTGAAGGTATACCCGATGACATTGTTTTTAACGTGCATACAGCACGACAAGTTGATAATATTATTCGTTCCGCATCATCTTCAAAATCATACTTAGTAGTTGGTGCCGGCGTTGAAGGCGTCGAAACAGCCGATCAGTTGGCACAAAAAGGGAAAGAGGTGATTTTGGTAGACCGAAACCCCATTGTGCTGCAGCGATTCCTTACGCCAAAATTTGCCGATTTATTACAGGATTCTATTCGTAAAGCCGGAATTCAATTGATCCTGGATGCCAGAGACTTAAGGTTTATAGTTGATAGATCAGGGAATAACCATATTCAGATCGACCACCGGCAATATAAATGCGACAGGATAATTTCTACCATTGGTTATACACCAAATATTGATTTGGCCTCTGATGCTAATATCAAATGTAACTTTGGAATTTTGGTGGACGAACACCTTCAAACTTCGGCCACTGACGTTTATGCTGCCGGCGACGTAGCTGAACATACCCAGGGGATTGTTACGGGTTTGTGGCACGCGGCCGAACATCAGGGAAAAATTGCAGGGATGAATGCTTGCGGAAAAAAAGAAAAACTGGTATTAAAACCTTTCCGGATGAAGACCGAAGTATTTGGTGAATACTATTTTTCGGTTCCTCCACTGGGAAATAATTTGGAATTGACCGAAGAAAAGAATGGTGATAAAGTAAGGGATATGTACTTTGCAAACGATAGGCTTGAAGCTCTATTAATGAAGAACGATGGAGAACGGGCCAAAATGTACCAAAAAGCACTAATGGAAAAATGGAGCTTACATAAAATAAAAAACGAACTTCCTTTGTAGTCCTGTTTCACGTCAGCGGTCACTCAACATATTTGGTGTAATAAATCATCGTTTTGTTATTTTAAAATCCTTATTTTCGTCAGCAATCCGAATATAACAATTTAACATATGACCGAAGCCATTCATACCGGGGTTTATTCCGAAATTGGGGAAATAGAAGGCGTTATACTGCATACACCTGGCAGCGAAGTAGAAAACATGACGCCAGGAAATGCGGAAAGAGCATTATATAGTGATATTTTAAATCTTTCCGTGGCAGAAGAGGAGTACCAGCAATTAAGTCAGGTATTAGCCAAAGTCACCAATACTTTTCAAGTCAAAGATTTATTGACCGAAATACTCAATATCCACGAAATTAAGGATAGCCTGGTTTCAAAAATATGCAAAGCCGAAAATGTTAAACCCTTAAAAAATTCGTTACTTAAGCTAAGACCGGAAGAGTTAGCCCGGCAAATTATTGAAGGGGTGCCACTTAATAAAAATACGTTAACTGGATTTTTGTCGGATGAAAGAAATGCTTTACGTCCTTTACACAATTTCTTTTTTACCCGCGATGCTTCCATGTCGGTGTACGATCATGTTTTAATTGGGAGAATGGCCAACAAAGTCAGAGAAAGGGAAGCCATGGTGATGGAGTCTATTTTCAATCACTCGTCTAAATTAAGTGGAAAAACACTCAATCCGTATAAATCGAAACAGTACCGGAAAGATATATCCATTGAAGGGGGAGACGTGCTGGTCGCCCGCGAGGATATATTAATTATTGGAACCGGCATTAGAACCAGTACTCAAGGCATTGACTATATCATCCGACAAATACAAAAGAACAAAGGAAAGCATAGCGTTGTGGTACAACAGCTACCATCAAAACCCGAAAGTTTCATTCATCTGGATATGGTGTTTACCCTGCTCGACAGGGACAAGTGCATGGTTTACGAACCTGTAATTATGCAACCCAATAAATACCAAACGATATTAATTTCTATTGAAGATGGCAAGGTAAAAAACATCGAAAAGCAGACTAACCTGGTGCAATGCCTGAATAGCCTAGGCATGCCATTAAAGCCCTTGTATTGCGGTGGACGGAAAGACATCTGGATTCAGGAGCGGGAACAGTGGCATAGCGGGGCCAACTTTTTTGCCGTCGGCCCGGGGAAAGTAATCGGCTATGCGCGTAATGTATATACCATGGAAGAAATGAACAACAATGGTTTTGAGATTATTCCGGCCATGGATGTCATCGAAAATAAAACCAACTTATCTGATTACGAAAAATATGTGATTACCATCAGTGGTGCCGAACTGGCACGAGGTGGTGGCGGCGCCCGTTGTATGACCATGCCGTTTAAAAGAAAACGAGTGGAGTATTAGTCATGTGATGGCAGCAAATAACCGTACAACGGTAACGAATAGGGATATTCATACTTAAACAGACAGGGATTCCAGGATAAAATTAATCATGCAAAACTGATCTCAAAACAAATCCCCATCCCACGTCATTGACATGGTACTTCCCGTGCTATCAGAAGCAAAGGGAAGATCCTCTTTTTTTTTCCTACAAGCTAAATGATAACAACTATTCCGGCTGCATACACCTGCCCATGAATAAAATGGTATTGGTATCTTTTTCGGTAATGGCGAATATAAAAGGTCGGTCTGCCGAGAAATGAATAGGCTGATTAGGACCAACGGATGTAAATGCGATTTCCACACTTGTTACGGCTGCTGCTTCTGTTCCTTTTTCATCTACCTCGATGAAGGTTTTGTGTTTTACCTTTGATATATAAATTCCGCCTCCCTCTAATATACCCGAAAAATCCGCCTCAAACTGATCAAAAGCCAAAGACATTCCCATATTTATCAATGGCTTATTTAATTGATAATCTCCTTCAATCTTAAATTTTGGGAAGCCCAATACAACTGTACGTGCGGTTAAGCTATTCATCCATAAACTCCAGCTATTATCATTGGTAGCTTCAACAATATCAGCTACTGTTTTACCGGTATTAGGCTTTAGTACTACCATATTAAAATGGCCGTTGCCATAAGGCATTTCAACCATCGAAAACAAGTCGTTTTGCGCATAACCTAAATCAGCTTGTTGGTGCATCATATCTACTTTTGTTTCAGCACCTGTTTCAGTATAAAATGAGGCTTCCTTTGTATCACGCTTATCGAACTCGTTTTGCCACTCCCCATAAAGATAAATGGCATTGATCAGGAACATCACATGTTCAGGAGTTACCTGATCTACTATTTGAGGAATTTTTCCATTAGTAGTATCATCTACCCAATTATTGATCGTTTTTTTTGCTCCTTCGGCATCGGAAAAATCAAGGGCACTGACCTCGGCCTTAAAATATTCTTGATTCACTTTTATAAAATCGGGAAGAACAGTGACATCATCCCTGTACCAAATGCTGTTGGCAATATCCAGCGTAAGCTTATTGTCTGCATTTCTTAAAACATCTACCAGCTTTTTCTGATATTGGTTAATTTCATCACCCAGGGATTCATCAAAGGCCAGAATATTGTTCATTTGGGTTAAAGTTTCTCCTTTAGCTCCATTACGCGTCATGCTCAAAGCCTGAAATATACTTAAGGGAGAAATTAAGGCATTCTCACCTTCTTCCACGTCCTGAAGAACTTCTTTAAATATATTGGCTCCAAAAGTATTTGATGATTCTACCAAAGAAGCCGATTTTAAATCCAGCTCAATAGGTGTGTATTCGTTATTATTTTGCGGGTCGTCACTTTTGTTACAAGCTGCAAAACTAAGTGCAAAAAAGCATATCAAAATACGCACAAAATTTCTCATGTTAAGTTGTTTTTAATTTTGTTACGATATGATGATGGAGGATTATTGAAAAGGTTGCTTCCCTAAGGTTAAATTAACTCTTAACCCATTCCAACGCTGCTTCAAAAGTGCTAAATGCTTTGTGTTGCATTTCGGCATGAGACTCTTCAAAAAGCAATAAAACCACGACATTGGGCGTATCTAAAACAACTCCGAGTTTTAAGTTTTCAAAAACATCAATGTTCGCTTTATAAAATTCGGCTATATCCTGCAACTCATTTATCGTCGCATTATTTTCACACGCAGTAAAATCGGTAACGATACCCTTTAATCCGGCATGAACCAAACCTTTCTCTATGTCCGTTTTCCACGAATTAATCACATCTTGCATAACAACACTTCCCCTGAAAGATCTGATTAAAACAGAATCATCTTCAACCAAAGTATGTTCCACATGATATGACATAAACGTTTTTGTTTGACACTAAGTAGTGTAAAATTAATTATTCATCCAATGAAGTATGATAATAACATGAATTAATAGATGTACTTATCACTTATAGGGACGAACGGCCTATCTGCTGTGATTAAAGTAAATTAAATATTTTTTTACGTAAACATACGAACTAAACCATTAAAAATCGGGGCACATATGACGGTTCTGTTTTAACGGTAAAAAAAAATATCATATCCAACAGTACAAAACGAATTTAACATACTGATTTTCTGATTGTATAAATTTTATATATGCCCCAATAGAAACAATCGATTTGATTGATATTGTAATACAGGCTACTTTTGAAATCAGAAAATAATAAAACAATTATTCAAATATTAAAACGTAACATTATGTCACAAATTGGAAAAGAGATTGTAGATTTTGAAGTTCAAGCCTTTGTAAATAACGGATTTGAAACTGTAAAAAAAGAAGACTTAAAAGGTAAATGGTCAGTTTTCTTCTTCTATCCTGCGGACTTTACCTTTGTATGTCCAACCGAGCTTGAAGATTTGGCCAACAAATATGATGAGTTTAAAGCGGCCAATTGTGAAATATATTCGGTGTCCACGGACACTCACTTTGTTCACAAAGCATGGCACGACACTTCCGATACCATTAAGAAAATCAAATACCCGATGTTAGCGGATCCAACAGGGGTGCTTTCAAGAGGCTTTGATGTAATGATTGAAGAGGCCGGCTTAGCCGAAAGGGGTACTTTTATCGTAAACCCCGAAGGTGGAATTGTGGCCTATGAAGTAGTCGCCGGTAACGTAGGCAGGAATGCAGATGAACTGTTACGTCGTTTACAGGCTCTACAGTTTGTTGCCGAGCACCCGGCGGAAGTTTGTCCGGCCAAATGGGAAAAAGGAAGCGAAACACTACAACCAAGCATCGATTTGGTAGGTAAAATTTAATTTAAAATTGCATCGCAACTTTATTTTCTAGTCCACAGATTATGCAAACTAAACAGATTGAAAACTGCGCAATGTTTATATTTTCATCAAAAAACAAATCTGTTCAAACCTGCTTAATCTGTGGATATATGACCAACAAAAATACGACCATTAATCTATACAAGATATGTTAGAACAAGCTTTAAAAGATCAGGTAAAAGGCTTATTTGCCAATCTTAAAAACGAATATACATTTAAGGTTGAATCCAACCCCACCCACCCCCATAAGGATGAACTTGTCGGTTTACTTCAGGAAGTTTCTTCCTGTTCCGAAAAAGTAAATCACACCGTAGAAGATGGCGAAGGTTTGGCTTTCACTATTCTGCAAAACGGAGATGCCTCTTCGGTAGTTTTTAGAGCAGTACCTACAGGACACGAATTTACCACCTTGCTGTTGGCCGTTCTAAACATGGATGGCATTGGCAAGAATTTACCCGACGAAACATTAATGAACAGGATGAAGGGTATCAAAGGAAAAATTGAGGTAAAAAGCTACATCTCACTTAGCTGTACCAATTGCCCGGATGTTGTTCAGGCCTTGAATATTATTTCGATGATGAACCCCAATGTACACCACGAAATTATTGATGGGGCTATGCACCAGTCAGAAGTTAGCCATCTGAATATCCAGGCTGTTCCTTCTGTTTTTGCAAACGGAGAACAATTTCATGTGGGAAGGTCTACGTTAGGGGAACTACTTGGAAAACTGGAAGAAAAGGCAGGCACCGAATTTAAGGCAGCATCGGTGACCGAAAAACAGTATGACGTCATTGTCGTGGGAGGTGGACCGGCAGGCGTATCTTCGGCAGTTTATTCTGCCCGCAAGGGATTTTCAGTTGCCATAGTAGCAGAAACGGTAGGTGGTCAGGTTACCGAAACCGTAGCCATTGAAAATATGATATCCACTCCTAAAACTACCGGTAGTCAACTAACCGCAGACCTCAAACTACATTTAAACGAATACCCCATTGATGTACTGGAGAACAGAAGAGTAGAAAAAGTTGAGTTAGTGGATGGTGTAAAGCAAATCAGCACATCTCTCGGCGAAAAGCTAAGTACCCCGGCAATGATTATCGCTACTGGCGCAAGCTGGAGAAAACTTAACGTTCCCGGCGAAAACGAATATATTGGTTCAGGCGTTGCGTTTTGCACACACTGCGACGGCCCTTTCTACAAAGGCAAAAGAACCGTTGTAATAGGGGGCGGAAACTCCGGATTGGAGGCCGCTATCGATCTGGCTGCCATTGCAACAGAAGTAACCGTACTAGAGTATATGAACGAACTGAAAGGGGATCAGGTTCTGCAAGACAAGTTATCTACGTTACCTCATGTAAAAATAATTACCAATGCTGAAACATTAAGTGTTGAAGGGGACGGAAAAAAGGTAACCGCCCTGAAATTCAAACATCGTGATAGTGGCCATATTGAAAACATTGACACAGACGGGGTATTTGTTCAAATAGGACTAAGAGCCAACAGCGAAGTGTTTTCGGAAGTTGTTGAAACAAATCGTGCAGGGGAAATAATGATAGATCAAAATTGCAGGACTGACATACCCGGAATTTATGCGGCCGGCGATGTGTCGGTGGTGCCTTTTAAACAAATTGTAATTGCCATGGGCGAAGGCGCCAAAGCTGCATTATCGGCGTTTGACGATCAAATTAAGGGCTTGCAATTGGCAAATTAATTGTCAGTATTCCATGGTTAATTGTCAGCGGTAAAGCAATTAATGAAGAAATGCAGACATCCGTGCTGTTATACCTAACTAAGCTTGTACAACGACAGATGCATAATGATATGAATATTCGATTCTATTAAAAGATTAACAAATCCGTCAATGTTGTTCACAAAACAAAGGACAAAGATGTCTCGCTTCCTTCAACCTGCAATATGCATTAGAAAATCTATTACACATTGAAATTGTTTCAAAACAAGACACTCCGCTGCTTCACTTCAACTCACCATAACGATGCTCCCGAAAGTAATCGGGACAAGTGATGCCTCGTTTCAGTAATGCCTTGTTTTATTGCACTTTCAATGTTCACCACGAAGTTCTAATGCATAATCCGGGTTCAACAAGACTCTAACTATATGCAGGGAATGGGAGGTAAGGCTGGAGAAAACGGATTACATTCACATTTTCTGTATTAATTTGCTGCTGTTCTGTTTCCAGCGAAGAAATGGTAAGAGCACCTGATTTTGTATTCGAAATTCACCTAACTAAAATTTCATATCCACACATTCTTAACAGCTTACAAACTGGTATCGTTGTAGTCAGAAAGAAAAACTATGCAACCGAAATAGTTTTTGGAATCATTATAAATATGATAGACACACTTTGATTACTCTCATATTTTCAATAAATTAAGGCAAAATACGCTTGCTAAAAAATACAGCCATGAAATATTTTAATCGAAGAAATTTCATTAGAACAACAGCCGCTGGAGCAGCCGCAATTGCCATTGTTAATAATACCCAAACAACATCAGCCCAATCCACTTCCAAACCAAAGATAATAACCCGAAAACTTGGTAACACTGGTTTGGAGATTCCTGTTTTAAGTATTGGATGTAATTCCGTAAGCAGTCCTTCCGTTATTAAAGCTGCCTTAAAAATTGGGATCACCCATTTTGATACTGCTTATCGTTATCAGCAAGGCAACAGCGAAAAACTATTGGGCGAAACGCTAAAAAACGTAGATAGAAATTCTTTTACGATTGCTACCAAAGTAAGACTGCAGGATACGGATGAAAAATTTCTGGAAATGCTGGACGAAAGCCTTACTCGTCTGCAAATGGATTTTGTAGATATTTTGTACTTGCATGGTATGTCGAACGCCGATATAGTGAAAGATAGGGCCACCATTGCACAACTTAAAAGAGCCAAAGAATTAGGAAAAGCCAAGCACATAGGTTTCTCCACCCATAGAAACGAACCTGACGTTATAAGGGCTGCTGTTGAAGCAGGAGAATACGAGGTAATTCTAACCGCCTATAACTTTAAACATGACGATGCCCATGCCATCAAAAAACAAATGGAAATAGGCGCTAAAAAAGGAATAGGGTTTATCGGTATGAAAGTGATGGCGGGTGGATTCCTGAACAAACAAAACTCGAAATCAGTTAATTACACCGCCGCATTAAAATGGGTACTGAAAGACGAGAATATTTGCACTACCATACCCAGCATGGTTAACCTGGAACAGCTTCAAACCAACATGCAGGTTTTAAGCAACCTGGATCTTTCAACCGAAGAAAAAAAAGACTTGGCTTCGGCACAAAATGAGCAGGGACTTTTTTGTAACGACACCTGTAATATTTGCGTTTCGGATTGCCAAAAAAACCTACCTATTCCGGAATTAATGCGTGCTTATATGTATTCATACGGATACAGAAGCCCGTTGCAAGCCAAAGATTTAATCACAGCACTAAATATTGGCGAAAACCCTTGCCATGACTGCAATAAATGCACGGTAAGCTGTGTGAAAGACTTTGATGTGACCATGAAAATTAAAGACATCAGCAGACTTGCTGTAATACCCACGGATTTCTTAGCTTAATTTAGGACAACTTTTCCAAAGTTGAATACCTGGAAAAAGGCATAATGTCCCATTTTAATTAGAGTATATGAAACACATATCACAAATTATAATTACTTTTTTACTTACTTCAATTTCTAGTCAGGCACAGCTCAAGTTTCCGGAACTTAACAGTTGGCAAAAAGCGGAAAAAACAGTCAACTACACGCCTGATAATCTATGGGAATATATTAATGGCGCTGCCGATTATTACTTAAAATATGGTTTTGTAAAAATGGAGATGATCGAATATTCCCAGTCGTCGGATTATCTCACCGTTGAGGCATATATGCAAGAAACCCCCATTAATGCTTTTGGTATTTATGCGTTTGAGCGACCTTCAAAAACGAACTACATTAATATGGGTGTCGAGGGCTACCTGGAACCTTCCGCTTTGCATTTCTGGGTCGATCAATACTATTTTAAGATAACAAGTAATAAAGAAAACAACGGTAAAACATTGCAAATATTAGGCAAAGCTATAATTGCAGAGAATAAACTGATGGGCTTCAAACCCGATTTCTTGAAATCGTTTCCTTCGATGAATAAAATAGCGCATACCGAAAAGTTTTATGCCCAAAACTATTTAGGACATGAGTTTTTACATTCGGCATTAGAGGCCAGCTACAAGGATGACAATTGCAAGCCCAAACTGTTTATTATAAATTGTAAAAACAAAACAGAAGCTCGGAAGATGGTTCAAAGCTATTTGAACTTTGTGAAATCTGAAGAGAATATTAGGGAAGGAGAAATTTTGCAGTTAGACGATATGTTTACCGGTATTGTTTGTCTGACCCAGTTAAATAACAAAGTTCTTGGCACAACGGAAGCCGACACCCCAGAAACAGCCATTAAGTATTTAAACCGTTTAATATCATCGGCTGCAAACAAACCGTAATACTTGTACAACCAGGTAAAATTGCGCTATCAATGTCCATGCCGAAGTTCTAAAATATAATCCCGGCAAACCCAACTTGGACAAGCCAAAACCTTTTTGGCTTGGACTCGCCCAAGTTGTTTGGCAAAATTTTTTATTTAAATTTAAAACTAACGATAATTGTAGCATGTAATTGCTATGAAGTAAATTATTAAGCGTTAAAAATTTTGCTTACGTAGCTTATCTCAATAAGCTGCCATTTTTTGGCAGAATATTAAGGGTTAGATACTAAGACCGGTCTCCTTGTATCGATTTGCCAAAAACATGGCATTTTTGCTATATGATATCATCTGGATACATAAGGCATGTAGGCTATATAAAATATAGCACGAGAATTCCCGGTCTAAAACGGAAACAAATAACACAACCATCAAGCCAATAAGTTTTATCTTCAAATCATATGAGTGGTATAAAAAAACCATAAACAAATAGATAGGACGGCTGGCCGGTAACCCGTTTTGCAGAATGGCGGAAGATCAATATCAGCTTAAACCTGGATCATGTATTGGAGGTTTGTCATGAGCATTTAAGTAATTTCAATGTATAATAGAGTTTCTTAAATATTGCGGGTTAAAATAAACCATCCGTATTCAACATTAATAACACCCTTTAAAAGTCCCTATTTAGACTTGATTTATTTGTCTGAAAAATTGTAACTTATACGGTATAAACCCCCAAACAATTAGAGTTTATTTATTCATCATAAATTAACGCCGCCATTATTATGCAACAATCTCTTATTTTAGAATTCTCTATTGTTCTTGTTATTCTAATAGGTCTTTTCATTTTTCTTTGGAAGAAAAAACTATTCTCTAAAATAAGGAAGAAATCCAGTCTCCCTTCAAAGGAATCCGAATTAAATACGAAGCAGTCCACAAAGCTAATTCATAAAACTTCAAGCGAAGAAAAAAGTAAAGTTATATTGAAAATATTTCTTTCTTACAGGCGAGACGACAGCAGCGATATTACAGGACGAATCTATGATAGACTTGTTCAACATTTTGGCGACGGGAATATATTTAAAGACGTAGATTCTATTCCCCTGGGAGCGGATTTTAGGGATCACCTTGATTCCGCAGTATCGAAATGTCACTTTTTCCTTGCCATCGTAGGGCCGGATTGGCTATATGCTCGTGATGATGATAGTACATCTTACTTGAATAACCCTTCTGATTTTGTGAGGATAGAGCTTGAGAGTGCGCTCAAACGTGACATTCCTGTGATTCCTATTTTAGTAAGAAAAGCAACCATGCCTCTTGGGAATACCTTACCTGAAAGCCTTAAGCCTTTTATATACCGCAATGGCATCTCAATACGTCCTGATCCGGATTTTCATAACGATATGGATAGGTTGATGCGTGCCATTGAACACCATCTCCCCAAAAACAATTTATAAAATAAAAATTGTATAACTGAACGGTTGCCTGGAATATTTTACTCGGCAGTAACCCTTCTCTGCTCTTCATCAGACGCTGTTTTTCGCTTACGCGCCTTCACAGCCTGGTTGCCGAATTTGTGCGTAAATTTAATGCGTAGCACACGTGGCTCAAAATCCAAACGCCATCTGGCATGAATATTCAGATCCGGTATTTCGGTTTCAGACCCGAACACATTGGTCTTAAATGCATCGGTTAAATTAATACTTAACTGACTGTTTTCATTCTTGAGTTTCATCTGCACACCAATGTCAACCCTTCCCCGTGCCTTAGCTGTGTATACACCCCAGTTTGATTTTGAGGTATAGAACCCTGAAATTTCCGAACTTATTTTTTTGCTGATGATAAAGTTCTGGGTTCCATTGAACATGTATGACCCTTGCTTATAATCTATTTTGGTGTCTTCATAATCCGTTATTGTTCTATTGTGAACCCAGGTAAAGTTATAACGCATCTTCCACCAGGAATTAACATTGACAGGGAATCCCAGCATCACATTCTGAGTTTTAACCTGATCCAGGTTTCGGGAAACAAAATACTGTTTGGTTTCATCTTCGCTTTGTTTGGGTTGAAAACGTGTTATCGCATCTTTGGTCTCGGTATAACTGTAGGACAAAATCCAGGATTTATAACGGTAATCCACCTTTAAGTTATCGCTAAATGCGGGTAACAAATCCTCGTTTCCCGACACATAAGTATCAGGTGTAACAAATGCAATAAATGGGGCCAGCTGGTTAAAGGTAGGGCGACTAATCCTGCGGCTATACGAAAATTGAATCGTATTGTCGTCATTAAATCCATGCGAAGCATAAAAGGTAGGAAACAGTTCTCCATAATGCATGTCGATAATACCTTTTTCCGTTTCCGAATCCAGGGTAGTGTTCATATATTCATATCTCAGTCCGGCAGATAAACTGGTCTTTTTGTTGGGATTAAATTTTGCAGATAAGTATACGGCGCTAATATCTTCCTTCATATTGAACATGTTCGTCAGCTCCTCATCAACTGTCCACATCGCGTTATCAAAATAAGTAAGGCTCACGTCATTCGAAAACCAGGTCATGGTTTCTTTAAATCCTGCTTCCAAACTTAGTTTTTCGTTCACCGATGTGGAAAAATCAACAGCTCCCACCAAAATATCAATAGGTGTTTCTTTGGTGACTCTAAACTCTTCGGTCGACTCCACAACATTGTTCAAACCCAAATTTTCCAGGGTATAATCCGCCGGGTCGTCGTGATAATAATTCAAATAATCGATATTAACATCCAGAATTACCTCTTCATTAAAATGATGCTGTAAATTGATATTGCCCATACCATGAATCCACTTACCCACTTTTTTCTGATTCAGATCGGATTCGTTGGTAAGGTTTTGATCTGTGTAATATTGGATGGCATTTACACCGTCATCATCCCAGTCGCGCACATACCCCGAACCCAGCATGCTCAAAATCGTTTTACTACTGATGGTATAATCAAACCCCATCCTGATATTATGATAGGTTCTAATGGCTTCCCAGTTCATATCCGTGTACGTCTCCAATTCCGAACCATCCACCATAAGTTTTCTGTAGGAATTGATTTCTGTTCGCCTGTTCTGAAAATTTGCATTGTACGAACCAAAATAATTGACTTTATCCACATGGTGATTAATGTCCAGGCTGGCGTTCATTCGCTCACGGTGCGCAACACCGGCCCCCAAGGTAAAGGATCCGTTAGTTCCCAGATCTTCGCTCTTTTTTAACACAATATTGATAATTCCGGCATCTCCTTCGGCATCGTATTTCGCGGGAGGGGTGGTAATGAGCTCAATGCGTTCCACATTGTCGGCATTCATGGCGTCGAGCATTTGTACGGCAGCTGCAATAGGCATTCTGCTCCGTTTACCATTAATCATCACCATCACCCCACTCTTTCCGGCCAACGACAATTCCTCATTCTGGCGATCAACGATAACACCGGGTGATTTTTCCAACACCTCCAGCGCCGTACTCCCCGAAGAGCTAATACTGCTTTCTACGTTCACCACCATCCGATCTATTTTCAACTCATATATGGGCTTTTCCGCCACCACCTTTACCCCATCAATTTCATGTGGCATTTCACCTAATAAAATGGGCTTATTATGATGATGATCTTTAGAACTTCGTATCTCGAAAGGTGTCGAATAACCTTTTTTATAACCCAGCATACTTACTTCGATAATATACTTGCCAGGTTTAAAACTGGTAATACTGTAAAAACCTTCGTCCGTGGCCATCAAACCAGATACCACCGAGGAATCACTTTGATTTATTAAAATAACATTGGCAAAAGAAAGTGGCCGGTTGTCGAAATCGCGCACCGAACCTTGTATTTGGGCAGAAATAGAATTGTTTATTATTAGCAGTATTAACAGGGTAAGGTTTGAAATCCATGAATTGAGCATCATAATATCCTATATAAAGAGTATAATATCTCAATTTACGTATTATAAAACCCTTTGTCAAGCCATAAGTATTTATTATGAGTAAGATTGTATGTATTAACTCCTTCCTATTATTCAACTATCCGCACGCCTCTGGTGGTGAACGAAAGCCCCTGCTGTCCGTATGTTGAAATCATTACTGCCTCAAACAATGGAGGGTTTTTATCATTTACTGTTGCCCAGTCAAAAATAAAATTTGCTCCCGAGCCTCCCTCAACATCTTGTTCTTCTATTATTATTTCGACCGTTTCGAGCGGGCCTAAAAAAATCGGATATTTGATATATTGCCGAATATTTTCTCCAACGGTATTAAAATAATCAGCTTTTAAAATATAAACTGAATCGGTTACCGAAATATTCCGAATACTTACAGTCGTGGTAAGGTCAAATGTCCTATGCTCAAAAACGTGATAAATATAAGAGTATACCGGGAGGTAGGTTTTTCCGAGGTTGTAGCCATCAAAATTCTCGACAGCAGCCTTTTTATCTTCCCAATTTGCTTGCTTGTTTGTATATTTATCGGTCTCTGTTCCGCAAGCAGTAAACACGAAGATAATAAGTAATAATTCTATCGATTTTTTCATATTATTTCTTTCAATTTTGTAAGTGCACGTCCACCAATGGTTTGCCTATGAACACTTGCGTGGGTTAGCCGTTAATTTTGCAAGTACACACCAAGATAAAAATCCTTGCGGATTTTCAGCAACAGCCGGAACAGCAATTACTTATCGCCATTGTTTTTTTTCTCAAATGGTTATGTTTTTCTGTTTGGGAAATATCGGTAGCTGATACTTTAACCTTAACCCCCCTCTTCTAAAAATTTCTTTGTATTATGACTTCCCATAAAGCCTGAACCGCCAGTAATTCCAACTGTTCCCATCTTTTCTGTTTTTTGCAAAGTTATATTGCTTCAAATAAAGGCCAACTGCCACCGATAAGTCTCATGTGGAAAGCATTACACTACTCTCCAAATCTGCACCATCGTTTATCTAATTTAATTACGTTCATATTTAGCCATACGGCGCATTAGTTATATACCTTGTTGAACTAAACCTTCTTCGTTGGTAGACCGAATATAGCTATTTTAACCCGCAATAAGCATTAGATATGGTTTTCATTTAAGTTCTAGGTTGTAAAATGATTTACCTGTTTTGTCTACATAAACAATTATACCGTTAAATCCTTAATCATTCGCCTTCATGACTTGCTCCTGAACGGTGCCTGAAAGTGCCATTACCCAAGCCTTTATTATTGGCCAAGCAACAAAATACAAATAGATTATTGTTCACGGAAACAATAAATTTCCGAATACCCATTTTCAAATCTCTTTAGTCATTCAGTTTTAGGTATGTTTTTTATTTCAAATTAGCCACAATAGGGATAGAATGACAGCTTACTCCGCCTAGCCTTGCAGATCCGGATCTCTCACACTCCTATTACGGACAAGCTGTACAGATTTATTCATTGGATTAAATATAATCCGAGATTTATCATTCGAAATTTGAATATTTCCTTCATGCCGACAGGCATAAGCCGTATCCAGGGAATCCCGGTCTAGAAAATCTTACCTTGCTGTGTAAGCAATGTATATATTTTGATCATCGAATTGGCATGTAGATGAGGTCTAATGCCAATTTTGGGATAATAGTTTTTCAAGATTTCCCTTGCTCAATTCTGTATCCCAATGCTTTTAGCTTGCGAAGATGTTTCCCCTGCACAAGGGCTTGGTCTCTTAACGCACAAATTAAGGCTTCGATCAACAGTAGCCGTTACGACCTACCTTGATTGCAGCCTTAATTGTTAGCCATAGTATTCACTCCCTTTTTTTTCATCAAGGATTTCTTGAATATCATCTTTACATTGCGCTCAAACCGCACCAACTTCTATCTATCCTCCAACTTCTTCAAGATTTTTAATCCCTCTTCCTTTATGGCTTTTGCTATCTATATTACTTTTATAAGTTTCCATACAAGACAAGTGCAAATTAATAAATCTTCCTCCAAAAAATTACGATTTAGGCCAGTCCAAAAATTTTCATGTCTTCTTCTACTGTTTTAACGGTTTGAACATTAAATTCTTTTTGAACTGCTTCCAACAGATTTGGAGTTAACCAAGCTGGCAATGTTGGACCCACATGCGTATTTTTCACGCCCAAATACAATAAAGCAAGATGCACAATAATTGCTTTTTGCTCGTACCATGCAATATTAAACACAATAGGAAGTTTGTTTATATCATCCAAATTCAGAACCTCTTTCAGTTTCAACGCCACAAATGCCCATGAATAGCTATCGTTGCATTGTCCTGCGTCCAGAACTCTGGGAATACCGTTTATATCTCCTAAGTTCAATTTGTTGTAGCGGTATTTCGCACAACCCGAAGTAAGAATTACAGTATCTTTTGGTAGTTGTTTTGCAAATTCGGTGTAATATTCACGGGATTTTTGGCGTGCATCACAACCTGACATGACCACTAATTTTTTGATGGCACCGGAATTTACAGCATCCAGAACCTTATCGGCCAGGGCAAGTACCTGATTATGCGCAAATCCGATTGTAATTTCGCCTGTTTCTATTTCTGTGGGTGGTGCAAAAGTTTTGGCTAATTCAATAATTTCAGAAAAATCTTTATGCCCGTTTGGCAGTTTCTTCTCAATTCTTTTCCATTCGGGCATGCCTGCTGCTCCGGTTGTAAAAATCCTATCGTTGTACGTTGTTTTTTTACGTGGAGGAACTAAACAGTTAGTTGTAAATAAAACCGGGCCATTAAAACTCTCAAATTCTTCTATTTGACGGTGCCAGGCATTACCATAATTACCAACCAAATGTTTATATTTTTTAAAGTTAGGATACGCATTTGCCGGTAACATCTCGGAGTGTGTGTAGATATCAATTCCTTTGCCTTCGGTTTGAATTAAAAGTTGTTCTAAATCTTTTAAATCGTGTCCGCTAATTAAAATACCTGGATTTGTACCCACTCCGATATTCACTTTTGTGATTTCAGGATTTCCGAATGCCGTTGTGTTAGCTTTATCCAACAAAGCCATAACTTTCACCCCGTATTCACCTGTTTTTACAACCCAGTTAAATGCATCTTTTAACGAAATCGGTTTGGTTATCATAACCATACTTTCTTCCATGAAATTGTAAATCTCCTGTTCTTCAAAACCAAGATTAAAAGCATGTTCTGCATAAGCCGAAATTCCTTTTACTCCGAACAATACATATTGTTTCAATCCGCGAATATCTTTATCCGTGTCATAAGTTAACGTACCTACTTCTGGTGCTTTATCGTAGATCCCGGCATCAGAATTGGCATTCCAGCTTATAGATGGATGATTATCAGAAACCTTAACTTTAGATTTCAGGTTATCCCGATAGCTAATACAATCTTTAATTGCTTGAATGATCGACTTGTCATCAAAATTTGCATTGGTGATAGTCATAAACAAACAATTAGTAATGTGTTTACTTTCTGCATTTGTATCAATTCCTTGCTTTCGAGCTTCTATTGTCAAATACGAAAGTCCTTGACAAGCAAACATCAACAAATCCTGAATATTGGAAGTTTCTTCGGTTTTACCGCAAACTCCTTTTACTGTGCAACCTGTGTTCTTGGCTGTTTCCTGACATTGATTACAAAACATACCTTTAATTTTTTAGTATACTCAAAGTTAACTATTGTGTACCAATATGCTGATACATTTCCTATTATTTTGGCTACTAATTTGATAAATCTTCAAAATTGCAATAAACTTCTTTTTTGTATGGATTTTGCCTAATCAAACAGCTGTACTTTTTATAATTGTTCAGTAATGATTTATAAAGTCAGACCGATTCCTGGTATTCTTTGTCTTTTAGAATTTCGTTTAGTAATGCTGTTTTTCCCACTTGTCGTGCACCTGCAACAACAACAGCTTTTCCTCCGTTAACCATTTCCGCTATTGTGTCCTCTATTGTACTGTCAAACATCTTTTTATTTCAAAGTACAATTAAATACCATACTGACCCATCGTCATGCCTTAACATCACCAAAGTATCGAAATGTCCTATCTTTTGCATGTGTACAACGGTTAGGGCAAGATGTCGCAAGCGATTCATCCTACGAAGTGAGGATTGTCCGGCCTCAGAAACGCCCAAAAAAGCGATTGAAAACATTAAGGCCAAAACACACAAGATAAATCTTTTACAGCTATCGTTGGAAGGTGTGTTTATATGTTCCTTTTAACCCGCAATATGCATTAGAAAATCTATTACACATTGAAATTGTTTCAAAACAAGACACTCCGCTGCTTCACTTCAACTCACCATAACGATGCTCCCGAAAGTAATCGTGACAAGTGATGCCTCGTTTCAGTAATGCCTTGTTTTATTGCACTTTCAATGTTCACGACGAAGTCCTAATGCATAATCCGGGTTTAATTCAGCATAACATGAACAAACAGACATTGATATAATTGTTGTCACGAGTTAATACATGACAAAGCATGGCTTGTCGTGACTACAACTGACAATAGCTAAGGTTTTCGTGTTCATAAATGAATTCCCATAAACCATTCGGGTTATGCCAATTAGAATCGAGAGTCTAATCGTTTTATATGCGTTTACAAACACTTATAAGCTGATTTGGAAGGTAAAATAAGGTTTAAATGCACAAAAAAAGTGCCCGGATTGGACACTCTTTTTGTTTTATAACGTTTTATATACCGATTCGTTTCTAAAAAGGTATTACATGCTCAAAACTTTAGTGCAGCTCCAGCTTTTGAACACCTTCACTGGCATCCCCTCGGATAGCCTCAAAAGCAATCTTCATCTCTTCCAGTTTTTCGGGATGGGTCTTGGCCAGGTTTTTCTCTTGTCCGATATCCTCTTTTAAATTAAAAAGTTGATATTCATTTGAATTACCCACTTCAATATTCACCTGTGTATTCACCGGTTTTCCTTTGTAAGGAGGAATCATGGCCCAATCGCCATTACGATATGCAGTTCTTGATGTAGCTTCAATTACCAAATCATCCCTTCCCTTATCTGTTTTTCCTAAAAATACATCCAGCATGTTCTCGCTATCGGCATCCGGTTCTTCCACCCCTACCAGTTTAGCCAACGAAGCCATTAAGTCCATTTGACATACCAGGGCATCCGAAACTTTTGGCTGGATAGTTCCTTTCCAATAAGTAAAGAAAGGAACGCGGGTGCCAGCTTCGTATAAGCTATACTTCCCTCCTTTCAACACTCCTGTAGGTGCATGATCACCTAGTTTCTCTACTGCATCGTCATAATAACCGTCATTTAAAACTGGGCCATTATCACTTGAAAACACGATTAAAGTATTCTCCATCAATCCTTCTTCTTCCAATGCCTTGATAAATTCGCCTATACACCAGTCGGCCTCAGCAATAACATCTCCACGGGGCCCTAAATTGGTAGATCCAACAAAGCGAGGATGCGGAGTACGGGGAACGTGAGGCTGTTGCATGGCGTAATACAAGAAGAAGGCTTCGTTTTTGTGTGCTTTTACATAGGCCTGCGCTTTTTCTAAAAAGTGATCTGCCATATCAACATCTTTCCAGCGGGCAGCTTCTCCACCCTTCATGTATCCGATACGTGGAATACCATTAATAATTGTGTTATTGTGCCCATGGTGCCACTTCATTTCGCATAACTCAGGATTATCCTTACCTGTTGGTTGACCTTTGAAATTGTTTTTATAATCAATTTCTATAGGGTCGTTTTTATCCAGGTTCGCCACATGACCGTTATCGATATAAACGGTAGGTACCCGATCCTGGGTGGCCGCCATAATGTAAGCATAGTCAAATCCAACTTCGTTAGGTCCGGGGCTCACTCTATCGTTCCAATTAACAATTCCCGTTCCCAGGCCCAGGTGCCATTTGCCCACAATACCGGTATGGTAACCAGCCGTTTTTAACATTTTTGGAATAGTCATTTGTTCTGTCCCTATTAACAGAGGAGCAGTACCGGGAAGAATTTTCGCATTTTTATTACGCCAAGGATAGGTTCCTGTCAACAGACCGTACCTACTTGGCGTACACGTTGCAGAGGTAGCATAGCCATTAATAAATTTAACACCCCCATTGGCCAGCATGTCCATGTTAGGGGTTGAAAGTTCTGTTGCCCCATAGGCACCAACATCACCATAACCCAGGTCATCCATGTAAATAACTATAATGTTTGGCTTTTTGGAAGCTTCACTTATTTCTGCTTGCTTTTTACCTGCTGGAGCACATCCTGCCATAACCGCTAAAGCAATCAAAAATGGATAAATCAAGTTTGAGTTTTTCATGTGTATTATATATGTAAATTATTTTCTGTCATTGCTATGCTTTATCAAAAGCATACCAAAGATAAAATAATTCATTATTGAAATACGACACAATAAAACATAAATAAGGGGGGTAATATGTGCTTTTGGGCACAATTAATAATTATTAGCGTACAATATCGTCATAATACCCGGTGCTGATTTGAAGATACACATGGCATTATTTGTTCCAGTCCACCATACTCATCTTATTATATATGGTGACCGGTGACATATAAATTTCGGACTTGAATGCCTTGTAATCTTCGGAAGCGTCGGAATCATAAAGCACATAAGCAGCCCATTGAAAAAGTTGTTCACCAAATCCGGCCGCTATGGTTAATCCATCGGTATAATGCTCAACTTTTCGCTTACCTTTTTTCGAAAGATATTGCACACCTCTTCTGATTACACCTGTCACTTTTCGGCTTTCGTAATCTCGGATATGCATTAACTCATGTGCAAATAATCCAATACGCGCTTCTTGCGGCACATCCGATAATAACACACCGTTAAAATTCACATCATTATTCACATAAATAATATACTGACGGTTCTTCTTGCCCAGAAATAAAGACCAAATACCAGGACGCGCGGTCATGGTGGTTTTTAGCTTCTTTGTTTTGATGCGTATTTTGCAATGGTGTAAATCTGCAAATTGGGTGTACGGAACTAAAAAATTACTGAGATACATTTTTTTGAAAGTAGTATCTACTTTTAAAGAACCTCTTTGCCAATAATTCTTTTCATTGGATTGTGCTAACCCGTTAATGGGAACTGTAGATAAGAAAAATATACTTGTAAAAATAGTTGCGACGTCCTTCAGCTTCATGTCTTTCTCATTTACCTTATTTTATAAATAAAATGCAAAAAGGTTTCAAAAAGTTCTTTTCGAACAGCATAAAAACCAAGGTTAATCGTCAAACACCGCAGCCACAAACGGAAAGACCACACCCATAAAAAATGTTAAATTTCATTTCCCATTACAAGTTGATCGATTGGGTCTCCCTTTTAGCTAAATTATTACACTATTGACCATTGATTTATTGTGTAAAAACCACTTGCCATTTAATACAGCCATTCAAATGCACTTCGGTAAGCTCCAATTTCATTGACATAATCTAAAAGCCGTCCATAAAAACTATGCTGGCCAATGGTGGCACTATCACCTACGATAACCAACTTTTTACGCGCCCTGGTCATGGCCACGTTCATTCTTCGGGTATCCGCTAAAAAGCCGATCTCTCCTTTTTCGTTACTTCGAACCAAACTGATATAAATAACATCCCTTTCTTGTCCCTGAAAGGAGTCGATGGTATTCACAGACAGCTGAAGGTTACATTTTTCGAATTCTTCCTCCACCCCTTTAAAATTTACCTGCAACAATTTTACTTGTGCTTTATATGGCGAAATAACGCCAACACTTGCTTCGCTTCCAATGCCCTGACTCTCCAGGCCACCAAAATACTGTCTGAAATGTTTTAGTATCAAGTCACTCTCTTCCGGGTTAAAAGAACTTTTAGTTTCCTTGTCGACCTGCTCGAAAAACCCACAACCTGCCGTATCCACAAATTCAATGGCTAAGTCGCCATCAAAAAGCGTCCAGTTCTCCACTTTATCATTTGCCTTAAGCTTGTCGCCATAGAAATATTGGCTCGAAAAACGCATGATTTTTTGGTTCATTCTGTATTGCTCCCGCAACATCACATCCGCCCTATTTCGTTTGATGGCTTTCTCAAACAAAGTCTCGTCCAATCCGGCCCTGGCTGCCTCAAAAGATTTTATGGTAGGGGGCAACTGACAATGATCTCCGGCAAAAACGACACGGTTTGCTTTTGTGATCGGAATCCATGTGGCAGGTTCCAATCCTTGGGCTGCTTCATCCATAAAAACCGTATTAAATTTCCTGTCTCTTATTTGATAGTTGGAAGCCCCTACCATGGTGCTGGCAATTACTTGAGCGTTACTTAAAATATCGTTGACAATGTAATATTCCAATTGCTCCGCTTCCTTTTTGAGCTTACTCGATTCCTGCAACAATAATCTTCGCTGCCGACGTTCTTCATGGCCAAAATTACGCTTGTATTTCATCGCCGTTCGGTAATATTCCTCGGCCTGCTTTTTTATGGCTTTCAAATCTTTGTAATTAGTATGATGTGCAATTCTGGCATCCAGCGTTAAGCTCAGTATTTCCTGGGTAACCCTTGCCGGATGTCCAACTCTAACGACATTTAACCCCTTCTCCCCCAATTTTTCGCATAACAAATCGATAGCTGCATTGCTTGGGGCACACACCAACACCTGACTCTCCGATTTTAAGGTATGGCGAATACTCTCTACCAATGTAGTAGTTTTTCCTGTTCCGGGGGGGCCATGAACAATGGCCAAATCATTGGCTGACAAAATAAGGTTCAGTGCGCGGTTTTGACTTATATTTAGCTGAGGAAGGATGAGCCCTTTCCTTTCAGTAAAAGTAGCTTCCTCCGATTCCAGCAACAAACTTCTCAAATACGCCAAACGGTCATCTTGTGGAGTGATCACCAAATTCAAGGCTCTTTCCATTTCCAGATAGGCATTTTCATCAAACATCAGCTGAACACCGACATTTCCATCTTGCAACCAATCCGGCTCCTCATCTCCGTTCAAGGTAATTATCATTTCAATTTCGCCAGCCCGGTTCACCACACCGCTTACCGCATGTTTATTTTCATTGTTATTTCCTGCATAGGAAAACAGCGAAACCAATTTTCCGGACTGAAAAAGATGTGATTCCTTGTGCTCCTTGGGTCTGGATACTTTTACCAGCAAGCGCTCCCCGGCATCAAACCTGGCACGTTCAATATTTAACGGATACCAGCAAACCCCTTCTCTCCTTCTTTCCACCACCGAAGTGTTGGACATCTTACGTTTATATTGAAGCAAATCTTCTTCTTTCTCCTTTAACAGAAGCTCGTGTACCTTCTGAAGTTCCTGAATAGCCCTTCTCATAATAATCCTGATTATTTCGTGTACGAAATTAACACATCAAAATTTAAATACGAGAGGAACAAACAATTTTCTATGTAACATTACCATAACATTTACGTTAACATCTTAAAAATAAAACTTAAACAAAAACTATCTTTTATGTTAATTTATGGATGGCGCTCATCTCACATCAAAACACTCCCCTCAAAAAATATTACGTGCCCAAATTGTAATGAAAAGGGTGGTATTGTAAATAGTTATTACGGACGATATTTCCACTTGTTTTGGATTCCAACATTCTCGTTGGGTAAAAAAGGTGCATCACAATGTAGTAAATGCAACCATATTTTTGAACCTAAACATATGTCCGAAAATATAGAAAGACAGTACAAAGAAATGAAGTGCGAAGTTAAGCTTCCTTTATGGCATTTCTCTGGATTAATCATCATTGTTTTAATCGCTGTGATTATGACTTATTAGAGCAAGGCTATACCTAAAAATGAATAACAATACCTGACCAATCCGATAGCTGGTGATGCGTATAAATACGGGGAATAACCAGAGCGCTTTTTTCAACCATAATGGTTGTTGATGTCAAGGATGACAGCATTATGTTTTTGCAAAACAATTATGGTTTTAGCACAATAAGCGGCATTGAAATAATTGATATAGATTCATATTATAGACAGGATATGTAAATTATGCCGAGAACAGAATTAAGAAAAATGTTCGATAATGGGATCATTTATAAGGTGACCAGGAATTAGTTTGGGACTTGATTCAATAGTTGAGTAAAACCTTTGATTGTCATTTGCAATTAATTGATTGAAAATATTAATGGTGCGGTTTCGTCTGATTTCGCACCATTTTTTTTGCCTAATCGCAACTTCGGCCATACCTTTGTTTGGATGGTTTACAAAGTGTTGGCCGACATAATATTCATGCTACACCTCTTTTTTATTGTTTTTGTCGTGCTTGGGGGTATTCTTGTTTTGAGGTGGGAAAAGCTGGTTTGGGTTCATATTCCTTTAGCTTTGTGGGGAGTTATTGTTGAATGGGGTAATTTTATCTGCCCATTAACTCCCTTAGAAAATAAACTGAGAGAACTAGGTGGAGGTACTGGCTTTGAACTAAGTTTTACTGAGCAATATCTTTATCCAATTGTATACATTGACAACCTTAATCGCGAAGTACAGTTGGTATTGGGACTAATTGTTCTGTTTATAAATTTTGTGGTTTATTCCATGGTATTCCTAAGAAAAAAAAATCATGAGAAAAGATAAACACATATGGTTCCGGTTTTACGCCGAGTTAAATGACTTCCTCACTGCAGATAAAAAACAGGTCTCTTTTAAATATGCGTTTATCGGACCTTTAAAAGTGGAAGAAGCTATCTTGTCGATGCGGGTACCGTTGTCAGAAATAGACTTGATCCTTATTAATTCACAGCCTCAAACACTCGACTATTTTCTTAATCATAATGATTACGTCTCGGTTTATCCGGTATTTGAATGTTTCGATATTTCACCGATAAACAAACTTCGCAAAGAACCTCTCCGTCGCTCTACCTTTATCCTGGACGTACACCTTGGCAAACTGGCCAAATTCTTGCGAATGGCAGGATTAGACACCCTGTATAGCGATCGTTTCGAAGATTCGGAGATTATCGATATTTCTTTAGAAACAGGACGGATAATACTAACCCGCGACAGACAGTTGCTTCATTCCAAACGCATAAACCACGGGTATTTCGTTCGCAACATCGACCCGCTGAAACAATTTAAGGAAGTATTGGCAAAGTTTAATTTGGGTTCACAACTTAAACCCATGATGCGTTGTCTGAAATGCAACAACCCACTGGAACCTATCAACAAAACAAAGGTCTTGAATAGAATAAAACCTGCGATACTCAACCGTTTTGACACCTTTTATACCTGTAAGCAATGCAACCATATCTATTGGAAAGGAAGCCATTATGAAAGAATGACCGAATTTTTGGCTTCAGTCAGGCATTCCTGAAGCCTATGGTTAGAATTAATAAATCAGCAACCCAATTACTACGTAAGCATCTTATTTCCTACCCAAAGATTCATAAGTTTTTTACTAAAAAAAGCCATACATAGCAAAACTGTTTAATCCGGATTATGTATTAGAGGTTCGTCATGAGCATTGCAAGTACAATAAAACAAGGCATTACTGAAACGAGGCATAACTTGTCCCGATTAATTTCAAAGAATTTATCGTGGGTAAAAAAATTACATTAAAATTTCATCGCACTTGATGTTGCGGGGATTTATATTTGCATGTGTAATATTTTATATGGCGGTATATAATTCAAGTCGCTACTCTATATAGTAAGTGTAATTGCTATATTATGGTCATGTAGGATTATTAAATATTTATTGGTATATTTATGTCGCCATAATAAATATTACACAAATGAAAACTAGACTCTT